>JBEKNK010000010.1:0-45236 GCA_049522915.1 Solirubrobacteraceae bacterium
CGAGGACTCATTTTGCTCACGCGGGTGGTAGCGGCGGGGTGTCGCGCGGTCGCCATTGGCTGCGGGCGGCGAGGAATGCGGCGGGCGTCACGATCGGTGTCTCTGGAACGATCCGAGCGAGAGGAGGTCTTCGTCTCCGGAGCCGATGTAGTCGGCGCCAGAGACGAGCGCTGCCTCATCATCGTCAAGCCCGACCGGGCGCGCTCCCCCACGCGCGGGTGGCCGCGTCCTTCACGCCCCGCGGTTGGTCACGATCCGGAACTCGGCGACCGCTGGGGCCTCGAGCACGCAGACTGACCACACCGACCAGACCGGCAGGAGGCCCGCCTGCCTTTTCGGCTTTGTGCGGCTTGTCCCAAAGAAAAGGCCCTGCTTTGCAGAGCCCTTTCAATAGCGGGGGCGGGATTCGAACCCGCGACCTTCGGGTTATGAGCCCGACGAGCTACCAGACTGCTCCACCCCGCGCCGTAACAACACGGTATCAAGTCGGCCGCGTTTTCCGCCGCGGGCGGAGTGGTTGGGGCGAATGTTTCTGCAACGTTGCATGCACGGCGGCTGACTGAGGGGCGAGAATCACGGGATGGCCAGGGTTTTCGTCACGCGTGCTGTGCCCGGGGAGGCGCTTGAGCGGCTGCGGCGCGCGCATGACGTGCGGGTCTGGGACGGCGCGCTCCCGCCCGAGCCCGCGGTGCTGCGTGAGGCGCTTGCCGAAGTCGAGGGCCTGCTGTGTTTGCTGACCGAGCGTGTCGACGCAGCGCTGCTTGACGCCGCGCCGCGGCTGCGGGCGATTGCCAACTATGCGGTCGGGACCGACAACATCGACCTGGAGTTGACGGCGGCACGCGGGATCCCGGTCGGCGTGACGCCCGATGTGCTGACCGAGGCTACGGCTGACCTTGCCTTTGCGCTGCTGCTCGCAGCCGCGCGGGGACTGCCGCGGGCCGCCGAGGATGCGCGCGCGGGAGCGTGGCGGACCTGGGAGCCGGCGGGGTGGCTGGGAGCGGAGGTGGACGGAGCGTCGCTTGGGATCGTCGGTTTCGGCAGGATCGGCCGGGCGGTCGCCCGGCGGGCCGAGGGATTTCGGATGGTCGTCCGCACCAGCGCGGATACCGAGCTCGACGAGCTGCTCGCGCAGAGCGACTTCGTCAGCCTGCACGTGCCGCTGAACGCGCGAACGCGCCACCTGATCGACGCCGCGGCGCTGAAGCGGATGCGCTCGACCGCGATCCTCGTGAACACCGCACGCGGCGCGGTGGTCGACCAGCGGGCGCTGATCGATGCGCTGCGCAACGGGGAGATCGCCGGCGCCGCGATCGATGTGACCGACCCCGAGCCGCCGCCGGTTGATGACCCGATCTACGACACGCCGAACCTGCTCGTCGTTCCCCACATCGGGTCGGCCACGCGCGCGGCGCGGGCGCGAATGACGGAGCTGGCGGTCGAGAACCTGCTCGCCGGGCTGGACGGCAGGCCGATGCCCCATGCGGCCGGCTGATGCGCGTCGCCGTCGTCGACATCGGCACCAACTCCACGCGCCTGCTGATCGCCGACGTTGACGCCGACGGCGTGCTCGTCGAGCTCGAGCGCCGAAGCCGCGTGACGCGGCTCGGGGACGGCGTCGACGCCACCGGCGTGCTCTCAGAGGCCGCCATCGCCCGGGTCCTCGCCGTGCTGGACGAGTACGTCGCCTCGATCGAGCACCACGGCGCGGACGCGCGTCCGGCGGTGCTGACCAGCGCGGTGCGTGACGCAGCCAACGGAGCGCAGTTCGTCGCCGACGTCGAGCGGCGCTACGGCCTCCAGGCGCGGGCCATCTCCGGAACCGAGGAGGCCGCGCTGACGTATCTGGGAGCCACGAGCGACCGCGCTGACCGCGAGCGCACACCTGACCGCGAACGCACACTGGTGATCGACGTGGGCGGCGGCTCGACCGAGCTGATCGTCGGCGCGGGACGCTCGGTGGCGTTCTCCGTCTCGCTTCAGGCCGGCGTCGTGCGCCAGAGCGAGCGCCACCTCAAACACGATCCGCCCCGCGTGGATGAGCTCGAGGCGCTCGGCGCCGATGTCACGTCGCTGATCGAGCGGGAGGTTCCGGAGGCGCAGCGCCGCGGCGCTGCGCAGGCGATCGCCGTCGGCGGCACGGCGACATCCTGCGCGGCGATCGACCAGGCGCTCGATCCCTACGACGCGCGGCTGGTGCACGGCTACCGGCTGGAGCTGAGCACGCTGAAGCTCCTGCTGGCGCGCCTTGCATCAATGGACCTCGCCGAGCGCCGGCACCTGCGTGGTTTGCATCCCGACCGCGCGCCGACGGTCGTGGCCGGCGTGGTGATTCTGATCCGCGTGCTCGAAGCCTTCGAGCTCGACGCCTTTGAGGCCTCCGAGCACGACATTCTCCGGGGCGTCGCGCTGCGCACCGCGGGCGCAGCATAGCCCGCGGCGGGACTCAGCCGGCTGCGCACTCGCTTTGAACCGCTGCGAATCCGGCACCCCGAACAAGGCGGGCCTTCGTCCTCAGCCGTGACGGTTCGCGGTACGTTTAGGGCTGTGTCCTGTGACCTGATCGGGGAGGCAACATGGCTGAGGTAGTGGTTATCGAGTTCTCGCAGCCGAATGCGGTCGAGCTCTACCATCGCGTGAACAAGGAACTGGGCTGGGACGGCGAGCCGGACTCCGCGTCGTGGCCGGCGGGGATGCTGAGCCACGTGTCCGGCGAGAAGGGCGACAAGCTGATCGTCGTCGAGGTCTGGGAGTCGCAGGCGGCCCAGGGCGAGTTCATGCGCGCGCAGCTCGGTCCCGCGTTTGCCGCGGTCGATGCGCCACAGCCGGCGCGGATCGAATGGTTCGACGCGGTCATGGACGTCCATTCGCATGCGCACTGAGTCGCTCGCCGACTGGGGCGCACCCTGAGCGGTGCGCACTGAGTCGCTCGCCGACGGGGGCGCACCCTGAGCGGTGCACACTGGGTCGCGCGCGGACGCAAGCGCACCCTGAGCGAAAACCGCGGCGGCTTCAGGCGCCGTCGCGCTCGGCGGCGATATTGACGAACACCGCGCCGGCCCGGTCGAGCACCATGGTCGCGGTCGCCAGGTCATCGACGCTGAAGTCGGCGAGCTCCCGCGCCCACAGCGCCTCGTAGCGCGAGCGTCGCGCTGCGACGAGTTCGCTGCCGCGGGCGGTCAGCGACACGAGCACGATCCGCCGGTCGCGCTCGCTGCGCACGCGTTCGACGAACCCTCCCGCCGCGAGGTGGTCGAGCATCTGGGTCGCGGTCGCCGGGGCGACGTCGGCCAGGGCGGCGAGCTCGCTGGCTGAGCACTCGCCGCTAGCCTCGAGCGCGAAGAGCAGGCCGCACTGCGCGTAGCTGAGCTCGCCGGGGCGATGGGACTCGAGCCCGCGCAGCCGCCTCACCGCTCCCATCGCCGACTTGAAGGCCAGCGCGACGGTCAGCACGGCGGTGCGGTGCTCGTCGGCGTCGCGGTCGGCGCCAGCGAGCGTGCGCGGATCGGTGAGCGCGCTCACAGCGCGACCTCGACCCGCGGCGGTTCGCCGACAAGCGGGCCCCCCGCGGCGGCATTGTCGCGCCGCGCGCGTCTGATCGATCGCTCCGACAGGATCAGCCACACACACGGCCCGAGCGCCGCCACCGAGATCGCGAAGGACCACCAGAAGGCCGTGCCGTAGGCGTGCGCGACGCCGGCGGCGGTCGGCGCGCGGCCCGCGGCGATCAGCGCGCGCTCGAGCACGACCGCGAGCACCGCGGTCCCGATCGAGCCGCCGATACGCATCAGCACGTTGAGCTGGGGCGAGGCGTCCGGCAGCTCGCGGCGTTCGAGCGCGGCCAGCGCGGTGACGAACGCCGGCATGAACGCGAAGCCGATGCCGATGCCGCGCAGCGCCTGCACGGCGATCAGCCATACGAATGACGTGTGCGCGCCGATCAGCGCCAGCGGCACACCCGCGACGAGCGTCAGCAACACGCCGCCGAAGGCGAGCGGTCCGCCGCCGACCTTGCTGACCAGACGGCCGACGAACGGCATCACGAGCGCCATGCCGAGGCCCTGCGGCCCGAGCAGCAGGCCGGTGTCGATCACGCTGACCCCGCGCAGCTGCTGGAAGTAGAGCGGCAGCAGGATGATCGCACCGAACAGGGCGCCGCCGAGGAAGAACATCACGAGCGAGGCGGCGGCGTAGGTGCCGCGGCGATAGAGCCGCAGGTCCAGCAGCGGGCCCTTGGTGCGCAGCGCGTGCCAGACGAACAGCGGCAGCAGGACGGCGCTCGCCAACAGGGGAATGAGCACCTTCGCGGAGGAGAAGCCGTGCGTGATCCCGATCTCGGCGAGACCGTAGGTGAGGAGCGGGAGGCCGGTGGCCATCAGCAGGAGGCCGCGCCCGTCCAGACGCGGCGGCTTCGCCATCAGCCCGGAGGCCGGCAGGATGCGCAGCGCGAGCACCATCGCGATGGCGCCGATCGGGACGTTGACGTAGAAGATCAGCCGCCAGCTCCCGGTCGAGAGGAGCAGGCCGCCGATCGTCGGGCCGAGGATCGGGCCGAGCATCGTCGGCATGCCCGTGACGCTGACCACCCGACCCATGTGTTTGGGACCCGCGGTGTCGGCGAGGATCAGCTGGCCGACCGGCATGATCATGCCGCCGCCCGCGCCCTGGAGCACCCGGAAGACGATCAGCTCGTTGGTGGACACGGCCAGGCCGCACAGCGCCGAGCCGAGCGTGAACAGCGTGAGCGACACCAGGTAGACCTTGCGCGCACCGAAGCGCCGCGACGCCCATCCGGTCAGTGGGATCACGGTGGCGAGCGAGAGCAGGTAGCCGGTGATCACCCATTGGATGTCCGAGATCGAGCTGTGGAGCCTGTTGTGCAGGGTCTCGAGCGCGACGTTCACGATCGTCGTGTCGAGGATCGACATGATCGATCCCAGCACCACGACCACGGCCACACGCCAGACGAAGGGGTCGATGCGATCGGAACTGGTGTCGTTCATGAACTTGCGCGCTCGGACACGATCAATCGGTGCCTAAAGATTAGGCGCCGAAAGATCGACCGTCAAGCCGCCAGGCCGGAATTTGCACACGACACGTTGGCGGCCGATGCCCGGGGCGGGATTCGAACCCGCACGCCCTCACGGGCAGCAGTTTTTAAGACCGCCGGCTGTACCGCTTCGCCAACCCGGGCCGGAGCGCCATCGTAGCCGCTGAGACCGCGATATTGAGCGGGGATGAAGCAAACGCCGATGCGCAATACGGGCGCAACTCGCCGATAGCTACCGTGTCTCTAGGTTGCAAGCGCGACTGATCGGGTATCAAGCGCGACCGTTCGTATGGAGGGCTACACACTCAGACCGCAGCCCCTGTCCGCCCTGCGCGGCCCTTCGCCCCTGCTCCGGCTCGCCAGCGACGAGCGTCTGATCGAGCTGACGCGCGGCGGGCAGCAGGCGGCGTTTGAGGTTCTCGTCTCGCGCTATCACGCGCGACTGCTCGCGTTCTGCCGTCACATGCTGCGATCTCGCGAGGACGCCGAGGACGTCCTGCAGGAGGTCTTCGCCGCCGCCTTCAACGCGATCATGGCCGACACGCGCGAGATCAACGCGCGACCCTGGCTGTATCGGATCGCGCGCAACCGCTCGCTGAACCATCTGCGGCGCAACACCGCGATCGGCGTCGACTCGATGGACCAGCACTTCGCCGACGCCGGCCAGTCGACCAGCGAGAAGGTTCACAAGCGCGAGGAGTTCCGCCTGCTGCTCGAGGATATCGGCCACCTGCCGGAGACGCAGCGCTCGGCGCTCGTGCTGCGCGAGATGGACGCGCTGTCCTATGAGCAGATCGCCCAGGCGATGGAGACGACCGTGCCCGGCATCAAGTCGCTGCTGGTGCGCGCGCGGATCGGTCTCGCGGAGGCCGCGGAGGCGCGGAAGCTCAGCTGCAGCGAGGTTCGCCTCGAGCTCGGCGCGGCGGCCGAGGGGATCTCCTCGCTGAGCGCGCCAGTCCGCCGCCACGTCAAGGACTGCGAGCGCTGCCGAGGCTTCCGCACCCAGCTGCGCGCGAACAACCGGGCGCTCGCCGCGATCTTCCCGCTCGGCCCGCTCATCCTGCTGAAGAAGACGATCCTCTTCAAGCTCGGCGTGGCCAAGTTCCTTGGCTTCGGTGGCGCCGGAGCGGGCAGCGGGGCGGCGGCCGGCGCCGGAGCCGGCGGCGCCGTCGCGACCGGCACGGCCGCTGTGGCAACCACCGGCGGGCTGGGCTCGCTGGCGGCGGGCGCCGTCGTTGTCAAGGCCGTCGCGGTCGTGGCCACGGTCGCGGTCGTCGCGGCCGTCGGCGCGTCGATCCACCTGCACTCGGGGCGCACCCACCCCGCCGCCCCGGCCGCGGTGGCGGTCGCTTCGGCGCCCCGCACAGCCGCCGTCGTGATCTCCCCGCCGCCCACGCTCGCGGCCCCCCGCCGTCGCATCGCCGGCCTGACCGTCCGCCACCGCTTCGTCGAGGGCCTCCCGCCGGCGCTCTTCCCCGCGACCACGGTTCCCGCGCCCGCCGCCACGACAACGGTCGCCGACACGCCCGTGGCGCCCGTCAGCACGCCGACCACACCGGCCCCCGCGACGACCGTCCAGACCTCCACCCCGGCGGCGAGCGCGACACCGACGACCCAGGAGATCTCGACAACGACCACCTTCCCCTCGGCCCCCGCGTCGAGCCCGGGCACCGCGACCGGGGCAACCGGCTCGACCGGCTCGACCGCCACGACGGCCACCGGGGCGACCGGTGCGACGGGCGCAACGAGCACCAGCGGCGCCACCGGCGCGACCGGCTCAAGCGGCTCGGCCGGCAGCGGCGAGCCGACCGACGGCGCGGACCAGAGCGGCGCGAGCGGCCCGACGGGCGCGAGCGGCGCCG
Source organism: Solirubrobacteraceae bacterium (assembly GCA_049522915.1). GTDB lineage: Bacteria > Actinomycetota > Thermoleophilia > Solirubrobacterales > Solirubrobacteraceae > Palsa-513. Next base: position 6,913 of record JBEKNK010000010.1, read on the forward strand.
GGTCCTAGCCGAAGCGCAGCCGCTCGAGCGGCTCGAACAGCACCCCGACGCTCGCCACGCTGTCGGGCGTGATCGGCGGCGTCGCCGAGGCGAGCAGCGCCGGGTCGGTCAGCATCGAGATCTCGAGGCCGACGCGGTCACCGCTGATTTGCGGCGTCAGCAGCACGTAGCGGCCCCAGTAGGGGCGACCGCCGATCGTCTGCTGGAAGGTGAAGGTGTAGCCGGGAACGAGGTTGATGCGCGTTCGGCCCTGGCTCCACAGGACGAACGTCGGCTCGGCTGCGGACAGGCGCGCGATCAGCTTCGCCGCGATCACCGGAAGCAGACCGCTGATCTGCCCGCCATAGCGCGGCAGCGCCAGCTTGGCGATCTGAAACGACGCGGCGAGGCCCACACTCGAGTTCTCGCGCAGCGACAGGAGCACTCCCGGCGGGGTGGACTCACGGGTCATCGTGCGTGAATAGCTCGTGCTGAAGCGGAGCGTCGCCGGCGGCCCGGGAAACGAGTAGACCGGGTCGCGCAGACGCAGTGCCAGCAGGACGATCGCGAGCACGGCGAGCACGGCGAGCACGCCGAGGATCCGCGCGACGATCCTCGGCAGGCTGTCGATGCGCGGCGCGAGCAGTTGTGGGAGCGTCGGGCCGAACTGCGCCTTGACGGGCGGCGCACGCCAGAGCTGCTTCACGTTCAACTCAGCGATCCCCCTCTGCGCGCCCGATCACGGTGCGTGCCGCTCGCCGGGAGCAAGCACGATGACCTCGCTGGCCGTCGAGTTCTCGACATCCGCGGCGAACGCCTGCGCGTCGGTGACGATCGGCGGGAAGGTGTCGTAATGGCACGGGATCACCTGGCGCGCACCGATCATCCGCGCAGCCTCGACGGCGTCCTCGCGATCCATCGTGTAGTGGCCACCGATCGGGATCAGCGCGACGTCGATCGCGTGACGGCGCCCGATCAGCTCCAGGTCGCCAAACAGCGAGGTGTCGCCGAGGTGGTAGATCGTTGAGGAGCCAATCGTCACGATCAGTCCAGCCGGCGTGTTGACGGTCCCCTTCGGCGTCGTCGAGGTGTGCCAGGCCGGAACAAGCTTCGCCGAGCCCCAGTCGAAATGGACCGTGCCGCCGAGGTTCGGGTCGTGAACCTTCTCCACGCCGTCGCCGCGGAACTCCTCCGCGATCTCGACGATCGCGAGCACCGAGGCGCCCGTGCGCTTGGCGATCGCGACGGTGTCGCCGACATGGTCGCCGTGCCCGTGGGTGACGAGGATCACGTCGGCGGCCACCTCCTCCGCGCTCGCCGCAGCCTTCGGGTTGCCGGTCAGGAAGGGGTCGATCAGGACCGTGACACCGTCGTGTGTCAACTCGAACGCCGAATGCCCCAGGAAGCGGATCTCCATCGATTCAACTCTCCTCTGTGATCGTCGGTTCAGTTTCAGCCAGCTGACCCGCCAGCTCGAAGCCGACCGCCACGCCGACGAGCATCCCGACGCGCGTCTGCTCATCGACGAGCGCCCGCACGGCGGCAAGCCGCTCTCCCGGGTCGCCCTCGCCGCTGGCCGCCAGCAGTTGCTCCTCGTGCGCGGAGCCGTACCAGCCGCCGTCGGCCAGCGCCCGGTCGAGCACGCGTGCCAGGCTCGGCGCCGCGTGCGTCACGATCTGGGTGGCGTGGACGAAACGGTCGGGGTCCTCGAGTGCCGCGACGGCTGCGTCGACCTCCTGGGCGGTGTAGATGCGCCTGGAAGCGGCCATCGCGCCATCATACGGAGGCCCGCAGGCCCTTAGGCCCGCCCGCGGCGGGCGAGCGCCAGGCCGCCGAGGTAGCCCACGACGATGCCGACCCCGCCGGCGATCGGGTTGGCCTCCGGTCGCGCGATCGGCATCGCCAGCAGCACGAGCGCGATCACGCCCGTGCCCAGCAGATCGCCGCCGTAGTCGCGCCGGGCGCGCCGTGCCAGCAGGTCAGGGATCGCCCACGCGGACAGCAGCGCGAGCGCACCGCCGTTGGCGCCGGCGACGTCGGTGCTGCCACCGGCCGCGACGGCGACCGCCGCGCCGCCGACCGCCCCGAGCAGGAACAGCACGCCGACCGCAAGTCCGCCCTGGCGGCGCTCGAGCAGCCAGCCGAATACGGCGATCGCGAACAGCGTCGCGAACTGGTAGACGCCGCTGCCCAGGGTCGAGGAACTGCGCGGGTCGAAGTAGGTGAACGGGGCCGACAGCAGGCGCGTGTAGTGCGACGAGAGGGGGCCGATGGCGACGAGGCGCGAGGGGTCAAGCCAGGTGGCGCGCGTCGCGATCCAGAAGACGGCGGTGGCGAGGATGATCGCGCCGGTGACGTAGGGCGGGGAGTCGGCTGCGATGCCCGGAATCTCGCCGGCGCGCAGACGCCCGAGCGAGGGCGCCGGCACGCGTCGCGAGCGTTGCGCCGGCTGCAGTTGCCGGTCGAGCTTTGGTGCGCGCTTCTGCAGGCGTGTCCCGCAATAGGGACACTCGGTGACGTAGGGGCTCACCTCGGCTCCGCAGTCGGGGTTCTTGCAGACGACGAACAGGTCAGCCCTTGACATCTGAGGTTGATTCTAGGCACGCCCGGCGCTCGAGCGGACACCGCCCACGACCGCTCGCGCTACCCTTGGGCGGCTGTGAAGATGAGACAGAGCCTCAATCAGCTCGAGCGGGCGTTCGTCGAGGAGGCGGCCCTCGACCGCGACCGGCGAGAGCTGCTGCGCCGCACCGCGGAGCGCCGCACCGCCAAACGGCGCTCAGAACGCAGGGTCAAGCAGGGCAAGTCGCGCTTCATCGTGCTCTCTGTGACACTGCTCGCGACCGCGGTGATCGTCTCGGTCGTGATGTTCCGCGCGCTGTATCTGATTCTCGAATAAGAGTTCATCCGAGAACTCCGCGTATGCGGCTGGTGAGCGCCGCGTCAAGCGGGGCAAGGACGCAGCGAGCGAGCAATGGCGGGGCCATTGCCGCGAATGCCTGTGCCCCGAACGGGGTAAGGACGAAGCATCCGCGACGATCCGCCGCCGCCAGACGTGCGCGAGGGGTTCTCGGATGGACTCTGAGCACCGGGGTCCGGCGCCAAAAACAGGATTTCTTAACAGCGCCGGGGACCGGCGCCATAAAAATTGTCTGTGGCCGGGCGCGGCCGCCCGCGACTACAGGCCGCCGCTGATGGACTCGTCGCGCGCCTCGAGCGGCGCCCCCGCCTCGCCCAGCTCCTCCTCGCGCTCGCGCTGGATCGCGACGTAGACCTCCCGCCGGTAGACGGGGATGCTGCGCGGAGCCTGGATGCCGATCCTGACCTTGTCTCCCATGACCGACAGCACCGAGATCTCGATCTCGTCCCCGATCATGATGCTCTGGTTCGACTTACGCGTCAGGACGAGCATGCCATTCCCTCTCTTGCCGCCGCAGGTTGGCCATTATCTACGTGCGCGCGGCGGAATTGCAAGCGCGGCCGCGGGGCGGGCGAGACTTTGCGCTAGGCTCCGCGCCTCGCATGGCACGCAAATCGCTTCGGCCGCACCTCAACCAGATTCGGACGTGGACGCGACAGGGTCGCACCGACGCCTGGGTGGCCCACCAACTCGAGGTGACCGTGCAGCAGATCGCGAGCTTCAAGCGCGAGAGCGGCCTGCTCGACGAGGAGCCCGGGGTCGCCGGCGCGCCGTCCAGCGGAGGGGTTGATGAGGAGATCGACCTGCGCGCCGAGGACGACGCGCTGATCGCCGCCGAGCTCGAGGCCGCCGAGCAGGCGCGCCGCGAAGCCGAGGAGGAGGAGGCCGCGCGGGCGGCCGCGCAGGCCGCGGAGCAGGGCGAGGACGAGGCGGAGGACGCGCCGAAGCGGCGGGCCCGTCGGGGGTCGAGAATTCGCCGCGGAAAGGCTTCGGCGGGAGCGCTCGAGGGGACCTTCGACCACGGCGAGGAGGGCTACGGGCTCTGGCTCGACCCCGCCGTCGCCGACGATCCGATCTACGCCGAGCACTGGGCCGGGCACCGGCCCGTCGCCGTGACGATCGAGGAGGATCAGATCGTCATTCGCCGCAGCGAGTGAGGGACTCGCGCGGCCGGCATGCCGCGACGCCGGCCGCTCACCAGGCGAGCGGGCGATCGCTGGCGTCACGCAGGTAGCGGTTGAACGCGGCGTCCGCGACCCACTGCTCCCACGCGGCGGGCTCGGCGGGCGCCACCTCAATCGCGATCGGCATCGTCCAGGCGTTGGAGCGGTCGTAGAGCGCGAGCAGCTCCGCGGCCGTGAAGCTTCCCCCCAGCCGGCGTCGGAGCTCGGCGACGAGTCGCTCCACGACGCGGTCGAACGTTCGCCGCCGCTGCGGCGGCAGCTCGCGCAGCCGGCGTTCGCCGTCGTGCCACTGCAGGCGCGCATACTCGAGCACTCAGCGCCACCGCCGGGCGCTCCGCGCGCGCACTGAGCGCTGCGGCCGCGCGACGCTAGTTGTTCGGCAGGCCGTTGACGACGTACTCGTGCTCGCCCGGACGGACCAGACCGAGGTTGATCGCCTCGATCTGGGGTGTGCCGGGGGCGCCGAGCAGGCGCTGCTGCGCCGCGAGTGCCGAAGCCTCGTGCCTGAGGCTCTGCAGCTGAGCCTGGCGCTGGGCTGAGAGATGGAAGTCGGCGATGAGCGAGCGCACCGGGCTGATCGCGAGGTAGAGCAGGACGACGAGCGCGAAGAGCATCGCGACGCGTCCCACGCGGTCCCAGCGGATCCGTGCGGGCGCGGCCTTCGCGACCTCTCGAGCGGGATGTGAGGCGACGGCCACCAGGGACGCATTCGCCCCCGCGACCCAGGCTCCTGCATCACGCGCAAGCGAACGTGCGGGCGGGCGGCGCAGGGCGGGCAGCTCACGGCCGGGCTGGAGTCCCAGCGCAGCTCATCGCGGCGCCTGGCTCTCGCGCGCCTCGCGAAAGCGGGCGCCGGCCCGGCGCAGCGCAAGCTCAGGGTCGACGTCGAGCGCGCGGGCGCAGCGGACGAGCGCGAACAGCAGCTCGCCGAGCTCATCGAAACGCTCATCGCGCCCGCTCAGCTGCTGCAGGCGCGCCAGTGACTCCTGCGCCTGCGTGAAGGGCGGCTCTGACTGATCGCCGTCGGCGCGACGCTGGATCTTCGCCGCGAGTGCCAGCGCCGGCAGAGTCTCGGGAACATCCGCGAACAGCCCGCCGGCGCCGCGGCCCTCGGTCGTGCGCTTGATCTCGTCCCAGTTGCGCCGCACGTCCGCGGGTCCGTCGACCTCCACATCGCCGAAGACGTGCGGGTGGCGACGGATCAGCTTCTGCGTGCAGTGCTCGGCGACCGCCGCGAGGTCACCCGAGCCGCGCTCCTCGAGCAGCAGCGCCAGGAAGTGCACCTGGAAGAGCACGTCGCCGAGCTCGTCCAGGAGCTTCGCGTCGTCGCCGGAGTGCGCGGCGTCGGCCAGCTCGTAGGCCTCAGACACCGTGTGCGCGACGATCGAGCGCTCATCCTGCTCACGATCCCACGGGCACTCGCGGCGCAGCCGTCGGGTCAGCTCGTCCAATCTCGCGACCGCGCTCGGCGCCGCGCCGGACACGTGTTGCTCAGCCGGTCGCGGCTGTCGCGCCGGTCGTTGCGCCAGTCGTCGCGCCGGTCGCCGAGGTCGACGAAGTCTTGGGCGCGTTGCTGCAGGAGCTGGCGACGATGTAGCCCGCGGCGCAGGTCGTGCGCGACGGCCACACCTTGGTGAAGTCGTTCTGGAGGGCGGCGTTCAGAGTGGTCTGGTTCGCCTCGGTGAGCGCCGTCTTGATCTGCGCCTTCGCCTGTGCGAGCGTCGGGACGACGGCGGGCGTGGCGGAGTCGACGGTGAAGACGTAGTAGCCGAACGCCGTCTTCAATGGGCCCTCGACGACGCCGACCTTGGCCGCAAAGATCGCCGCGCTGAGCTGAGCGTTCAGCTCGCCGGTCCGCACTCCGACCAGCTTCCCGCCGACGCTCTTGGTCGAGGGGTCGATCGAATACAGCGGTGCGAGCGTCGCGTAGGTCGAGCCCGTCGCGAGCAGCTTCTTGACGTCGACGGCGGTGGCCTCGGTCTTGGTCTCGATCAGGTGCACGTTGCGCGTCGCCTGCGTGGTCAAGAGCGAGAGGTGCTTGTGGTAATAGGCGTCGATCGCGGCGGTCGAGACCTTCGCGGCCTGCTTCTGCACCCGCAGCAGCAGCGCGTTGTCCACGAGGCTGAGGTAGGTGCGCCACTTCAGGTCCGCGACCGTCTGGCCCGAGCGCGCGAGGAAGGAGGTCAGCGCGGCCTGCGTGGCGAGCGATGGCTTGGAGGTCTTGCGCTGGGCGATGTAGGACTTCGCGACCTGCGCCGGGGTGACCTTGATGCCCTTGTCGACCGCCTCGCCCTCGATCCAGAGAGCTTCGATCAGGTAGTTCATGACCTCGGTCTTGAGCGACGCGTAGTTCTGCTCGCAAAGCGCCTTCAGTGCCGCCGTTGTCGCGCCGGCTTCGCTGCCGAGGTTGCGCTCACCGGCGATGCAGCCGCTGTAGCTCGGCGGATCGGGCAGCGGGGGGGCGGCCGTTCCACTCGAGCCCTGCGTCGCGTCGTTGGCGACGAGCAGCCAGTGGTTGAAGGCCGCCTTGGTGATCGGCGCCGAGCCGACCACGGCGACCGCGTCTCCCGGCACGCCGCCGCCACACGCGCCGAGAACCACGGCGGTGGCGATCGCGGCGCAGAACGCCATGCCGATGCGAGACCTCTTCGGAGACAACAGAAGTGCCATGCTAGCGAATGACGGGGACGGGTCGCGCGGGGTTTATCTCACCCCGCCAGCGTGCTGGCGGCGAGAATCGCGTCGGCGGCCGCCAGAATCTCGCGGAAACGCTGCTGCGGCTCGTCGGCGACGCGCACCGACACCTGTGAGCGACCGGACTCATAGACGGCCGAAGGCAGGCGCTCGCGCAGCTCGCGCACGCCCGCCGAATCGAGCTCGATCGGCGTGACGCTGAGCCGTCCGGCGCGCACGCTGACGGCGCTCGCGCCGGCGGCCCCGAGTTTGATCCGCGCCCGCGCGATCGCCAGCAGATGTTCGACCGGCTCGGGCGGTGGGCCGAAGCGGTCCTCGAGCTCCTCGCGCAGGAGCTCGATCGTGGCGACGTCACGAGCCGAGGCGATCCGCCGGTGCAGGTCGATCTTGGCCTGCTCGTAGCCGACGTAGTCCGCCGGAACATAGGCGTCCACGTCCACGTCGAGGCGGACCGGCTCCCACTCGTGCTCCCGCGACTCGCCCGAGGACTCCGCCGCGGCGAGCGCCTCATCGAGCATCTGCATGTAGAGCTCGAAGCCGAGCGCCGCGACGTGGCCCGACTGCTCGTCGCCGAGCAGGTTGCCGGCGCCGCGCAGCTCGAGGTCGCGCATCGCGATCTGGAACCCCGAGCCGAGCTCGGTGAAGTCCGAAAGCGCGGCGAGCCGCTGCGCACCTTCGGCGCTGAGCGACCCGGCGGCGTCGTAGAGCAGGTAGGCGTAGGCGCGCTCGCGGCTGCGCCCGACGCGGCCGCGGATCTGGTAGAGCTGGGCCAGGCCGAAGTGGTCGGCGCGCTCGACGATCAGCGTGTTCGCCGCGGGTATGTCGATGCCGGACTCGATGATCGACGTGCAGACGAGGACGTCGGCGTCGCCGCGCAGGAACGACATCATCCGTGACTCGAGCTCGGAGTCCTCGAGCTGCCCGTGGGCGACGGCGAACCGCAACTGCGGGCAGAGGCCGCGCAGGCGCTCGGCGACCTCGTCGATCGTCTCCACGCGGTTGTGCAGGTAGAACGCCTGGCCGTTACGGCTGTGCTCGCGCTCGAGCGCCTGGCGGACAAGCGTCTCGTCGAACTCGCCGACGTAGGTCCGCACCGGGCGGCGCCCCTCGGGCGCGGTCTCGATCACGGAGATGTCGCGCAGGCCGGCGAGCGACATCTGCAGCGAGCGCGGGATCGGCGTGGCCGACATCGCGATCACGTCCACACGCAGGCGCAGCTGCCGCAGCCGCTCCTTCTGCTTGACCCCGAAGCGCTGCTCCTCGTCGATGACCAGCAGACCGAGGTCCTTCGCACGCACGTCGCGCGAGAGCAGCCGGTGGGTCCCGATCAGGATGTCCAGACGCCCGTCGTTGAAGCGCTCGAGCGCGTCGCGCTGCGCTGCGAGTGTGCGAAAGCGCGAGACGTGATCGACGGTGAAGGGGTAGTCGGCGAGACGCTCGCGAAAGGTGCCGAAATGCTGCTGGGCGAGAATCGTCGTCGGCGCCAGGAGCAGGACCTGCTTGCCGTCGGCGGCCGCCTTGAATGCGGCGCGCAGCGCCACCTCGGTCTTGCCGTAGCCGACGTCGCCGCAGATCAGGCGGTCCATCGGCCGCGGCTCCTCCATGTCCGCCTTGACCAGCTCGATCGCCTCACGCTGATCGGGCGTCTCGGTATAGGGAAAGCGCTGTTCGAACTCGCGCTGCCAGTCACCGTCGGGCGCGAACGGGTGACCCGGACGGCGCTTGCGTTCGACGTAGAGCGAGAGCAGCTCGCCGGCCATCTCCTGCGCGGCGTGGCGCGCCCGCGCCTTCAGCGTGTCCCAGCGCGTGCCGCCGAGCCGCGACAGCGGCGGATGCTCGCCGCCGGCGCCGACGTAGCGCGAGATCTTCGCGAACTGGTCGGTCGGCGTGTAGACGCGGTCGTCGCCGTGGTATTCGAGATAGAGGTAGTCGCGCGTCACGCCGGCGACCGTGCGCGTCTCGAAGCCGGCGAAGCGCGCGATCCCGTGGTCCTCGTGCACGACGATGTCGCCAGTGCGCAGGTCCGAGAACGAGCGCAGCGCCCCGCGCCGCCCGACCGACGGCCGCGCCTGCGTCCGCCGGCGATGAAACAGGAGGTGGTCGGGGATCACGGCCAGCCGCAGGCCCGGCGCGACGAACCCCTCGCGCAGGCCCGCCTGCGCGAAGGTCAGCCGATCGGGGGGCGGGGAATCCTCCAGCCAGCGGGCGCTCAGGCGGGTCAGGTTGTGGGCCGCTCGCTCGCCGTCCCCGCGCCGTGTCCAGGTGACGACCGTGCGGTAGCCCGAGCGCAGGTCGCGCTCCAGCTCCCCCTCGGCCTCGGCCAGCGAGCGCGCCACGCCGCCCGCGGCCTGCGCGTGGAATTCGACCGGCGCGCTGCCGGCGAGCGAGTGCAGGCGGATCCGCGCGCGCGAAGCGAGCGCAGCCTCGATCTCGCCCGGCGCGACGTAGAGGTGATGGGCATCCGCGTCGTGAAACGCGGCGGTCACGTCCGCCCAGTGGTCGCGCAGCGTCGGCCCGATCTCCTCGGCGCCGACGACGAGCAGCGTGGCGGCGTCGCCGACCAGCTCGAGCAGCGGCCCGAAGCGCTCCAGCGGCAACAGCTCGGCGATGTCCGGGCGCTCGCCCTCCAGCGCGATGCCGCGGTGTTCGAGCGCCAATTCGGCCGCCGGGGCCACCTCGATCCGCTCGAGCGGCTCGAGCGAGCGCTGCGTGAAGGTCGAGAACGTGCGCAGCGATTCGACCTCGATGTCGAACAGCTCGACGCGTACCGCGCGGTCGGCGGTGGCGGCGAACAGGTCGAGCAACCCGCCGCGCATCGCGAACTGGCCTCGATCCTCGACCTGCGAGACCCGCTCGTAGCCCATCTCGACGAGTGTCTGCGCGCACTCGTCCAGGTCGAGCAGCTCCCCCACGGCAAGCTCGAAGGAATGCGGTCGCAGCGCCGGATCGGGCACCTTCTCAGACAGCGCCGGCGCCGAGGCGACGAGCACGGGCGCGCCACCCGGGGCAAGGCTTGAGGCCGCGAGCGCGTCGAGTGCGGCGATCCGCAGCCCGACGAGGTGCGGCGGCGGCGCGAGATGGGACTCATACGTCACGCCGCGCGAGGGGTAGAAGCGGACGCTGCGGGGGGCCAGCCAGGCGGCCAGGTCGCCGGCGAGCTCGCCGGCCGTGCGATCGTCGGGCGCGACGACGATCGCCGGGCGGTCGTCGTCGCGAGCGAGCAGCGCGGCGGTCAGGAACGGACGCAGCGCCGAGGAGCAGAAGGCGTCGCCACCCTCTGCAGCCAAGCTCAGGCCCTCCTCGCTCTGTGCGAGGTGGTCGAGCAGCGGCGCGAGGATCGTCACCGGGACCGGGGACCGCCGGGTCCCAACCCGGCCGCCGCCGCGTCGCTCTCCTCCCCGCCGACGATCGCCGCTGCGGCGTCGCTCGCCGCGGCGACCAGCGCCGCGACCTCCGCCGGCGGCTGGCTGAAGGATCCGAGCACGTAGGCGGCGACGATCTCTGGGTCGGTCGAATCTGGTCGCCCGACGCCGACGCGCACGCGCGCGAACTCGCCGCTGCCAAGGCCCTGGCGCAGCGATTTCAGCCCGTTGTGGCCGGCCAGACCGCCGCCGAGGCGGCTGCGGATCTCGCCGAACGGCAGGTCGATCTCGTCGTGGATCACGAGCACGCGCTCGAGCGGCACGCGGTAGGCGCCGCGCGCCGGGCCGACGCTGAGGCCGGCGTCGTTCATGTAGGTCTGCGGCTCGAGCAATGCGACGCGCGGACCGCCGGCCCCGGCGCGCCCCTCACGCAGCCGCCCGCGGTAGCGCTCGCGGGCACGATCGAGGCCCCAGCGCCGCGCGAGCTCCTCGGCCACGGCGAAGCCGACGTTGTGCCGCGTGTGCTGGTACTCGCGGCCGGGATTGCCGAGCCCGACGACGAGCCAGTCGATCGACGGACCGCGCGAGAGGCGCAGAAGCTACTCGCGCTCGTCGCCGGGCGCCGCGTCCTCCGCGGCGTGGGCCGACTCGTCGTGCGCGGCGTCCGCGCCCTCCGACTCGCCGACCAGCTCCGTCTCCTGCTCGATCTCCTCCTCGTCCTCCAGACGAAGGCGCGGCGGGATCAATGTCGCGATCACGATCTCGTCCAGATCGCCGAGCAGCGTCACGCCCTCGGGCGCCTGAAGCGCCGAGAGCAGAAGTGTGTCCCCGATCGACATCTCCGAGACGTCGTGGCCGATCGACTCGGGGATAGCCGTCGGCAGCGCCTCCACCTGCACGCTGTGGGTGACCTGCTCGAGCACGCCGCCGTCACGGATGCCGGGAGATTCGTCGGCGCCCACCAGCTCGACCGCCACCGTCGCCTGGATCGGCTGGTCAAGTCGTACCCGCACCAGGTCTACGTGCATCAGCTCGCCGCGGACCGGGTGGCGCTGACTCTGCTTGAGCACAGCTGGGGTCGGGCGCCCGCCGTCGAGCGCGACCTCGAGCACCGCGCCGACCGCCGCGAGAGCCGTGCGCAGCGTGCGCGCCTCGACCGAGAAGCTGATTGGTTCGCCGTTGCCGCCGTAGAGGACGCCCGGAACCAGGCCGTCGCGGCGCATGCGCCGCGCCGAGCGCGAGCCCTGCGCTTCGCGGCTGCTCACGTCGAGTCGGGTCAGTGTGCTTCGTTCCATACCGGCTGCGGATCGTAGCGAACCGCGGCCGCGCGGCCCCGGGCCGGCTCAGCAGTCGGCGGTGTCGGCGATCTGGGCGCTCAGCGTGAGCAGCGTGACCGAGAGCCCGGTGATCGCGTTGCCGCGGCGCTGCACTTCGACGCACTGCACCACCGGAAGGCGCTGCAGCGAAGACTTCCAGGCCACGCGCGTTGTTCCAGTTGCGGTGCTCAGCGCGTGGTCCGTGGGCGACTGGTAGGCCAGGATCTGAACTCGGCCGGGTCGCCTGAGGCGGCGTGAGTCGGCGATCACGATCGCGCGGCAGTGACTGTCGCATCCGTGCAGCTGCGCCAGCATCGCCGCGGCATCGCCGCGGGCCTCGGCCTCGATCAGCGCCGTGACCTTGTTGCGCTCGGCGTTGTCGACCGCGAGCCAGCGGGCCAGCACGGCACTCAGCACGAGGAACACGATCGCGGCGCAGGCGATCAGCAACAGCTTCGATCGCCTCCTCATCGCTTCGCCTCACCGGCCCCTGCGCCGATCAGCGGGCGTCGTCGACGCGCCGCGCGCATCAGCCGACCTCGCCTGCACTTGCGCCCATCAGCCGACCTCGTCGACGCGCCTCGCGCATCAGCCGACCTCGCCTGCACTTGCGCCCATCAGCCGACCTCGTCGACGCGCCGCGCGCATCAGCCGACCTCGCCTGCGCTTGCGCCCATCAGCCGACCTCGTCGACGCGCCTTGCGAGCGCGTCCTCGAACCTGCCGAATTCGCCGGCCGCCAGTAGGTCGATCGGCCTGGCGGGCGGCTGACCCGCCCTCAGCCAGCTCGCAAGCGCGCTCTCCCCGAGCAGTTCTGCCGCCTCCGTGGTCAGCACGTCGAGGATCTGGATCTCGGGCCGGTGGGCGACCTCGCCGGAGATCGCGCCGAGTGCGTCCAGTTCGAAGATCGCGAGTGCCTCCTCGTCGCTCAGCGCCAGGCGCGCCACGAGGCCGCTCAGGGGCTGGCTCAACCCGCCACGCTCAGAAGAGCTGGTTCTCGCCGCCGAAGACCTCGCTGACCGAGCCGTCGGTGAAGATGCGCCTGATCGAGTCGGTGAGGAGGTCGGCGCACGGCAGCACGAACACGTTGTCGGGTGCGCCCGGGGGCGTCGCGACGGTGTCGGTGACGACGACGCGCTCGAACGGCGTGCTGGCCAGGTTCTCGTACGCCGGACCGGAGAAGACGCCGTGTGTGGCGGCCGCGTAGACGCTCGTCGCGCCGTGCTCGAGCAACGTCTGGGCGGCGGCGCAGAGCGTCCCGGCGGTGTCGATGATGTCGTCGATGATCACCGTCGTCTTGCCCGCGACCTCGCCGATCACGTAGCCGATCTCGGCGACCTGCTGGGCCGGGCGTTCCTTCGTCAGCACGGCGAGGTCGGCGCCGATCTTCTCGGCGAACTTCTGGGCGAGCTTGGCCCGCCCGACGTCGGGCGCGACGACGACGACGTCCTCGAGGTGAAGGTCGACGAAGTGCTGGGCCAGGATGAAGCGCGCCGTCATGTGGTCCAGCGGCTTGCTGAAGAACCCCTGCACCTGGCCGGCGTGCAGGTCCATCGTCAGCACGCGATCGGCGCCGGCGGCCTCCAGCATGCGGGCCACCAGGCGGGCGCTGATCGGCTCGCGCGGCGCGGACTTCTTGTCCTGGCGCGAGTAACCGAACCAGGGCACGACGGCGATCACGCGGTGGGCCGAGGCGCCGACGGCGGCGTCGATCATCACCAGCAGCTCCATCAGGGCGTCATTGGCGCTCAGGCCCTCCGACGCGTTGCCGCAGGTCGACTGCACGATGAACACGTCGGCGCCACGGATCGACTCCTCGTAGCGACAGTACACCTCGCCGTTGGAGAAGGTCTTCAGCTTTGTCGGCCCAAGCTCGACGGCGAGCTTAGACGCGATGTTCGCGGCCAGCTGCGGCGTCGCGCGGCCCGCGAACAGCATCAGCCGCTTGTCGTAGTCGATCGGGAGACTCGTGATGGCAGGCTGCGGCTCAGTCACGCTCATCGAGTGAAAGTTTAGTGGTTGTCAGCAAGCCGCAGACGACCGGTTGCAGGGCCGACTCAGCGTTTGCCGCGCCGCTCACCGTAATGCTCCACGTTGCGCTGGCGCGCCCGCGCGACGGCCAGCGCTCCTGGCGGCACGTCGCCGGTGACGACGGTTCCGGCCGCCGTCCAGGCGTCGTCGCCGACCGTGACGGGCGCCACGAACGATGTGTCCACCCCGCCGTGCACGCGCGCACCGATGGTCGTGCGGTGCTTGTTCGTACCGTCGTAGTTGGCGGTGATCGAACCGGCACCGAGGTTCGAATGCTCGCCGAGATCGGTGTCGCCGATGTAGGACAGATGCGGCACCTTCGAGCCGGCGCCGATGTCGGAGTTCTTGACCTCGACGAAGGTTCCGACCTTCGAGCCCTCACGCAGCAGCGCGTCCGGCCGCAGGTAGGCGAATGGGCCGACGATAGCCCCCTCGCGCACCTCGCAGCGGACGAGACGCGAGTGAGTGACCGTGACGGCGTCGGCGATCAGCGCGTCGATCAGCGTGCTGTGGGGCCCGATCGTGGCGCCGGCGCCGACGGCGGTCGCGCCGAGCAGCTGGGTGCACGGCTCGATCACGCTGTCCTCGCCGATCTGCACGCCGACGTCGATGCTGGTGCTCGCGGGCTGGACGATCGTCACGCCGGCGAGCATGTGGCGCTCCTGGATGCGTCGCTGGGCCTCGAGGCGGACGATCGCGAGCCCGGCGCGGTCGTTGACGCCGAGCACGATCGCGGGGTCGCTCGCCTGAAACGTCGCGACGCGCGCGCCGCGTTCGCGCAGGATCCCGAGCACCTCCGGCAGGTAGCGCTCGCGCTGCGCGTTCTCGACCCCGACAGCGTCGAGCGCGTCGAGCAGCGCGGCGCCGTCGAAGGCGTAGATGCCCGTGTTGACCTCGGCGATCGCCAGCTCGGCCTCGCTCGCGTCGCCGACCGCCTTGGTCTCGGCGACGCGTACGAACGCCCCCTCGGCGTCGCGCACGACGCGGCCGTAGCCACGCGGGTCCTCCAGCACCGCGGTGACCATCGTCGCGGCGGCGCCCGACGCCGCGTGCTCCTCGCCCAGCCGGCGCAACAGCTCGGCATCGACCAGCGGCACATCGCCGCTGAGCACGACGACCACACTTTCGGGGTCGATCTGCGCGGCTGCGGCCGCCACCGCGTCGGCGGTACCCAGCGGCTCACGCTGGAGCGCCAGCTCGACCCCTCCCCACTCCCGCCCGCCGGCCCGCTCGGTCTCCTCTCCGGCTTTCGTCACGTGGCGGCCAAGGCCGACCGCCTCAGCCAGCCGGTCGTCGCCACCGACCACGACCACGACGCGCCGGGCGCCGGCGGCCCTCGCAGCCTCAAGCGGCCAGGCCAGCAGCGGGCGCCCGCAGAGATCGTGTGCGAGCTTCGGGGTTTTGGAGCGCATCCGCGTGCCGCGACCGGCGGCGAGGATCACAACCGTGACAGCGGGCATCGCTGTGAGCGTAACTACACTTGCGGCGGTAGCCGTTGGGGGGTCGTCTAACGGCAAGACCCCGGCCTTTGGCGCCGGTTATCGGGGTTCGAATCCCTGCCCCCCAGTGCTCGCAGAGCGCCCGGCGGCGCCGCTCCGCGCCGTGCGGGCGCGAACGCTTGAGCGCCCGGCCTGCCACTACGGCCCGCGCCGTGCCGCCGGCGGCGCCCCGGCGCCTGGCCCCCTCGCGCGGCGCCGCGCCGGGCGCGTCGCACCGCCGCAGCGCCTGGCGGCGCCCCTCAGCGCCTTGGGACGCGCCCGCCGGAATGTCCCGGCTCGCTCGACGGCCCGCTTGCGGCGCCGCCCATGCCGAGCACGCGCATCGCCTTCAGGCCGAGGCTGAGCTTCTCGCGGCCGTCGCTTGAGCCGACGTCCAGACCGCACAGCTCGCGCACGCGCTCGAGCCGGTAGCGGATCGTGTGGCGGTGGGTGAAGAGGCGCTGGGCGGTGCCGGCGACGTTGCCGTCGGCTTCGAGGAAGGCCTCGACCGTCGCCACGAGGTCGGTCGCGTACTGCTCGTCGTAGGCGACCAGCGGCTCGACCGTCTCGGCGTAGAAGCGCTGCAGCTCCTCCGGGTTCTCGCTCATCGCGCTGAGCAGCAGGCGGTAGGCGCCGGTCTCTTCGAACGCGAGCACGCGATGCTCCTCGTCACCCTCCGCCACGTTGGCGGCCAGCAACGCCTCGTCGGCCGCACGCGCCAGTTCGAGCGCGTCGGCGGCCGGGCGGCTGCGGCCGATCACGAAGACGAAACCGCCCATCCCCGCTTCGAGGTCGCGCAGCACGCCCTCGGCGGCGCGTCGCGCTGCGGCCTCGTCCGCCCCGGCGAGCAACACGATCACCTCGGCGCCCGCATCCAGATCCCGGTCCGACAGGACGGCGACGGCGCTCGGCACCGCCGCGCGGGCGGCTCGCGCCGCGATCGCGCGCAGCCGGGTGCGCCAGCCCTCCTGTGCCGGCGCCTGCGGATGGGCATGGGCGATCAGCACCGAGGCTCCCCGCTCCAGATCGCGGAGACCGACGTCACGGGCGGCTGCCAGCACCTCCTCGCGCCCGGTGATCTCGCGTGCCAGCACGGCGGCGACGAACACCGCGGCGGCCTCCTCCGACGCCAGTTCGGGTGCGCGCACGCGCTCTACCTCCGAGGCGATCAGTGTGCTCACGAGGCGCAGGAGGCCCGGGTTCGGCGTCCCTCGCGCCCGCACTCGAAGCTTGCCGACCTCGACATCGGCGACGCGCAGCTCGATCGCCGCGACGCCCTCGGCGTCGCCGAGCAGCGAACGCTCGTCGGCCGGCGAGCGCGCGGCGACCGCCAGCGCCTGGCCGCCGCGATCGAGCACGACCACGCTCGCGTCGAGCACACGCGCCGCAGCCCGCACGACGGTGGGCAACCCCGCCCCGGACTGCACCGCCGCGGTGATCTCGTCGAGGGCCGCCAGGTCCAGTGCGCCCGAGCTCGCCGGGTCGCTATCCGTAGCGACCCCAGATCCAGATCACGGCGCCGGCTCCGAGCAGGCCGATCCCCATCATCGCTCCGAGCACGTAGAACGAGAGCACGACCGCGACCAACCGCTGCCATCCCTGCCGGTAGGCGCCGACGGCCGGCACCAGGATCAGGCCGATGAACGCGGCGGCGGCGGCGAGGCCGCAAGCTCCGGCGACGAGGTAGGTGACGTCGATCCTGCTCAGCGACGCACCGAGCAGGAGCAGGTTGGCGTGGATCGTGCTCACGGCTGCTGCGGATTGTCGCTTAAGCGGCAGTCGTGGTAACGCTCGGGCGCAGGGCGCGGCGGATCGGCGCTCAAACGAGCACGCTCGCCGAGCCGGGGTACGGACGCGCCGCGCGCGCATCGAGGCCGCCGGCGCGCAGCTCGACGGCCGCGTGGGCGGCTGACGCGTGATCGGCGAACAGCCCGATCGCCGTCGGCCCGGAGCCGCAGACCATCGCTGCGCTCGCGCCGGACTCGCGGACCAGCGCGAGCGCATCGGCGATCGAGGGCTCGAGCGTCAGCGCCGCGGCCTGCAGGTCGTTGACACCGACCATCGCATGGGGGTCGAGCGCGGCGAGCTCGCCGGCCGGCCGAGCCGCGTCGCGCCGGTCAAACTCGCGATAGACGGCGGCGGTCTGCAGGCTCGCCCGCGACGGCAGGACCAGGACGCCGAAGCCGGGCGGGTCGGGCACCGCGGCGACCAGCTCGCCGGCGCCCCGCACGATCGCGCGGCCGGGTCGCAGCTGGCTGGGCACGTCGGAGCCGAGCGCGGCCGCCAGGTCCGGCAGCGCCTGCGCGCCGAGCCCGGAGCGTCGCGCAAGCAGCCGCAGAGCGGCCGCGGCATCGGCTGAGCCGCCACCCATCCCCGCCGCGACCGGGATCCGCTTGAGGACCGTGACCCGCTGGCCCGGCCCATCCCAGCCGGTCCGCTCGCGAAACGCGCGGAGCGCCGCGCCGACGAGATTCGGACCGTCCACGCCGGGACAGATGACCTCGTCGCGATCGCCGTCGCTGATCTCCAGCTCGTCGCACAGCGTGACCGACTGCATCAGGCTGACCAGCTCGTGGAGCCCGTCGCTGCGACGTGCTCCCACGCACAGGCAGAGGTTGATCTTGGCCGGCGCAAGCTCCCTCACGCCAGCGACTCCCACAGCGCCGCGAGCTGCGCGGGCGCGAGGCGCTCCGCGCGTTCGTCGGGCGGGCGACCGATCGCGACCAGAGCCGCCCGCACACGCTCGCGGTCGGCGCCCGTGCTCAGCATCAGCGATCTCGCCATCGCCTTGCGGCGGTGCGCGAATGCTCCCTGCACGAACCGTCGGAGCTCGGGCGGCGGGGCCGCTGCCACCCTGCGCATGCCGATCAGCACCGAATCGACATTGGGCACGGGGAAGAACACCGAACGCGAGATCGACCTCAGCACCCGTACCTCGCAGGCCAACTGGCAGAGCACGCTCGGCACGCCGTAGGTGCGGCTGCCGGGCGCCGCCGCCAGGCGCTCGCCGACGTCCTTCTGCACCATCGCGACCCAGTGCGTGAGCGTGGGGAGCTCCTCCACAGAGCGCAGGATCGCGCTCGCCGCGATGCCGTAGGGCAGGTTCGCGATCAGCTTGTTCGGGGGCGGCGCGAGGGAGCCCGGATCGATCGCCATCGCATCCTCCAGGTACAGGGTCGTGTTGGTGAAGGCATCGAGCGCGTCGCGCAGCGCCGGCTCCAGACGGCGATCGATCTCGACCACGTGAACGTGGCCGACGCGCGCGGCCAGGTACTCGGAGAGCACCCCCAGGCCGCCGCCGATCTCCAGCACGACGTCGTCGCTCGCAAGCTCGCCCGCGCGCGCGATCACGCCCAGGATGTTGGAGTCGACGAGGAAGTTCTGTCCGAGGTCGCGTCGCGGGCGCACATCGAACTGGTGCAGGCGCCGCAGGCTCGGCTGCGTGAGCGAGTTCACCAACCGAACAGCTCGGCCGCGGTGTGCTCGAGCGTCGCCTCGAGCTCAGCCGCCTCGACACCCCGCTGCGCGGCCACGAAGTGGGCCGTCTCGACGACCGCGGCCGGCTCGTTCGGCTTTCCCCGGCGGGAGCGGGGCGCGAGATAGGGCGCGTCGGTTTCGACCAGCAGGCGCTCCCGCGGGACAAGCGCGGCGGCCGCCGCCAGCTCGCCCGCCGAGGAGTAGGTGACGTTGCCGGCAAACGAGATCCACCAGCCGGCCTCGATGCAGTCGGCGAGGTGCTCGGGCATCGAGAAGCAGTGCATGATCACGCGCAGCCCGGCGGCCGCCGAGCGCAATACGGCGAGCGTGTCCTGGGCCGCGGCGCGGGTGTGGATCACGAGCGGCTTGTCGAGCTCCCGAGCCAGCTCGATCTGCGCTTCGAAGGCGCGCAGCTGAAGCTCGCGCGGCGCCCGGTCACGGTAGTAGTCGAGGCCCGTCTCGCCGATCGCGAGGCAGCGCGGGTGTGCGGCCAGCTCACGCAGCAGGCCCAGATCGAGCTGCTGGGCGACATTTGGGTGACAGCCGATCGCCGCGTACACGGAGGGAAAGCGCTCGGCGGCCGCGAGTGCCGCGCGGCAGCTCTCGGGATCGGTGCCGACGGTCAGCATGCGGATCACACCGGCCGCCTGCGCCGCGCGCACGAGCTCTTCATCCGGCGCCTCGCAGGCGTCCAGGTGGGTGTGCGAATCGATCAAGCGGCCTCCGGCGAACCCTTCGGGAAGAGCGGCGCGATCGCCGATACGGCTCCTCCCCAGCCCTCCGCCGCGAACTCGCGCGTCGTGCGCTCGCCGGCCCCGAGCGCATCGAGCAGCTCAGCCGTCTTCGCGGGCATGTACGGCAGCAGCGCAACGGTCACCACCCGCAGCCCCTCGGCCAGCGAGGCCAGCACCGCCGCCAGCTCCTCAGCGCGGTCGGGATCCTTCGCCAGCGCCCACGGCGCCCTCTCCTCGACGTAGCGGTTCAGCCTGCGCACATGGCGCCAGATCTCCTCCAGCGCGGCCGACAGCTCGGCGCGCGCGAGCAGCTCGTCGACGCGCGCGAACAGCCCGGCGAACTCCTCGCGCAGCGCGGCATCGGTTGCGACCGCCGGCACGGCGCCTTCGCAGTAGCGCCCAAGCATGTTCAGCGTGCGGCTCGCGAGGTTGCCGTACTCGTTGGCCAGCTCGGCGTCGTAACGAGCCTGGAACCCCTCTTCGGACACCGGCCCGTCGTGGCCGAAGCTGACCTCGCGGAACAGATAGTGGCGCAGCGCATCCGCGCCGTGGCGGTCGATGATCGCGAAGGGGTCGAGCACGTTGCCTCGCGACTTGGACATCTTGGCCTCGTCCGGTCCGAGCAGGAAGCCGTGCACGAACAGCTGGCGCGGCGGCTCCATGCCGCCTGCCATCAACAGCGCCGGCCAGTAGATCGTGTGGAACTTGGAGATGTCCTTGCCGAGCACCTGAAGGTTCGCCGGCCAGAGGTGATCCAGCGACACGCCCGGCCGCGCGTAGCCGAGCGCGGTGACGTAGTTGAGCAGCGCGTCGAACCAGACGTAGAAGACGTGGGTCGGCTCCCATGGGACCGTCACACCCCACGCGAGGCTCGCGCGCGACAGCGACACGTCGACCAGCCCCTGCGCGACGAAGTTCCGGGTCTCGTTGAACGCGTGCTCGGGCAGGACGAAGTCGGGGCGCTCCGCGTACAGGCGCTCGAGGCGCTCCTGAAACGCGGACAGGCGAAAGAACCATGTCTCCTCGCGCTCGCGGGTCAGCACGATCAGGTGGATCGGGCACGTGTTGCCGGGCCCGATCTCGCTCTCGGTCTTGAAGTCCGCGCAGCGCGGGCAGTACCAGCCCTCGTAGAAGCCCTTGTAGACGTGTCCGTTGTCGTGGACGCGCTGGAGGAACTCCTGGACCAGGCGCTTGTGCTCGAGATCGGTCGTGCGGATGAAGAAGTCGTTGGAGATCTCGAGCAGGCCCGTCAGCGCGCGAAACCGCTCGGCGTTGCGGTCGACCAGCTCCTGCGGCTCGACCCCGGCGGCCTTCGCCGCGAGCGTGACGGGCTCTCCGTGCTCGTCGACGCCCGTGAGCAGGAAGGTCTCCTCGCCCCGCGCACGATGGTGGCGAGCCAGCACATCCGCCGCGATCTCGGTGTAGGCGTGACCGAGGTGCGGGGCCGCATTGACGTAGAAGATCGGCGTAGTGATGTAGTAGGACATAGCCCGGCAGAGGCTACGGCAGCCGCGCGCCCCGCCGTCCGCCGGCCTTCACGAGCGCCCGCCCCGCTGCCCACTCAGCGGAGCACCCCGCCGTCCCTGAGCCGGAGCGTTCGGCGCTGTCGCTCAGGCGGAGCGTTCGGCGCTGTCCGCTCAGGCGGAGCGCTCGGCGCCGCCCGCTCAGCCTGAGCGCTCGGCGCCGTCTCCGGCGGTCAGCGCGCGGTACAGGCGGTTTGCCGGCACGCCGGTCAGCTCGGCCAGCGCCTTCGCGGCGGGACGGGGCCGCGCGCCCGCGTCGACCAGCGCGCGCAGCGCGTGCAGCGCACGGTCTGCCATGTCCGGCGCTCCGGCTCCGGGCGGCGCGGCGGCGACCACGAGCACGACCTCGCCCCGCGGCGGCTCACGCTCGTAGTGGGAGCCGATCTCCGCGGCGCTGCCGCGGCGCACCTCCTCGTGCAGCTTGGTCAGCTCGCGGCAGACCGCAACCTGGCGGCCGGGGTCCCGCTCCGCGAGCAGCGAAAGCGTCGCGACCAGGCGCTTGGGGGATTCGAACGCGACGAGCGTCTCCTGCGTGCCCACGACCAATCGTTCGAGCTCCGCCTTCTTGCGCGGCAGGAAGCCGACGAACCGCCAACGTTCGGCGGCGAGGCCCGATGCGACCAGCGCCGCCAGCGCCGAGCTCGGGCCCGGCAGCACCTCGACCGACAGGCCCGCGGCGATGCAGGCCTGGACGAGGATGAAGCCGGGGTCGGAGACCAGCGGCATGCCGGAATCCGAGACGAGCGCAACGACCGCGCCGGAGCGCATCCGCGCGACCAGCTCCCCGGCGCGCTCGCGCTCGTTGTGCTCGTGGTAGCTGACCAGCGCGCCCGTCACGCCGTAGCGGTCGAGCAGCTTGCGGGTGTGGCGGGTGTCCTCGCAGGCGACGAGATCGGCTGCGCGCAGCGCCGCCAGCACCCGCAGCGTGACGTCCTCGAGGTTGCCGATCGGCGTCGGGCAGACGACGAGCCGGCCACTCATGCCGCGACCGTCCGCTCGATCGACTCGCGGGCCAGCAGCGCGGCGCCGAACATCCCAGCCTCGTCGCCGAATCGGGCGGCCCGGATCGCGACGTGCTGGGCCGGCGCCGCGAGCGCGCGCCCGGCGAGCACTCGGCGGGCCGGCTCGAGTACGAGCTCGCCGGCGCCCGACACGCCGCCGCCGATCACGACGACGTCCGGGTTGAAGATGTTGACCAGCGAGCAGAGCCCGACGCCGAGCCACTCGCCGAGCGTCCTCAGCACCGCCAGCGCCGCCTCGTCGCCGTCGTGCGCGAGCTGCGTGACGAGCGGGCCATCGATCTCGCGTCCCTGCGCCAGGGCGCGTCCAAGCGCGCCACCGCCGTCTCGCTGCGCCGCGGCCCGGGCTTCGCGCGCGAGCGCCGTGCCCGACGTCCACGCCTCCAGGCAGCCGTGGCTAGGGCAGCCCGGCCCGCAGGGCGGTCCCTCGGGGTCGACGATCATGTGACCGAACTCCCCGGCGAAACCACGGGCTCCGCGGAAGAGCTCGCCGCCGACCATGATCGCGCCGCCGACACCGGTTCCCAGCGCCACCATCAGCGCGACGCGCTCGCCGATCGCGGCGCCCCGGCGGTGCTCGGCGAGCAGCGCCACGTTTGCGTCGTTGTCAAAGCAGCACGGCAGGCCCAGCCGCTCGGACATGACGTCCGCGAAGGCGAGCCCGGCGATAGGCAGGTGAACCGACGAGACCGCAACGGCGCGCTCGTCGTCGATCAGGCCGGCGATTCCGAAGCCAACGGCCTCCACGACGCAGTCGGTCCCCGCGCGAAGCTCACCGACGGCCTCGGCGATCGTCAGCAGCAGCGAAGGAAGATCCAGACCGGCGACCCTGCGCCGGGCTCGGCGCAGCACCCGCAGGTCCGCGTCGAGCGCGCCCGCGAGCAGGTTGGTGCCGCCCACATCCACGCCGATGACGCATTCTGTCGGCACCTTCGCCACTATAGACGGCGGTCTCATGGCCGACGTTCCCGACCCAGAGCCCGCCCGCTACCGTCGTTACCGTGCCACGCTGCGGCGCCCGTGGCGGCGACCGCCGAACGCGGAAACGGCCCTCGAGCAGCTGCACGCGCTCAACGAGGGGCCGGTCGGCCAGGGCTATCTCGCGCGCCGCCGTCATCGCCGTAGACTGCACCGGCGACGGCCTCGATGGTTGCGGGCGCTGCGCTGGGCGCTGGCTGCGCTCGCGGCGTGGATCGGCATCTCGCTCGTCCTGTTCGTCATCAGCTCGATGACGGCGGAGGGGGTGCCCGCGGCCGCCGTCGCGGCGCTCGATGGCGGCGGGATACCGCCGTTCTCGGCCTCCAACACGCTCGTGCTGGGCTCCGACGCGCGGCCGGCCGGCTCGAAGGAGCCCGGCGCGGACGTCGGCGGACCGAGCCGCTCGGACGTGATGATGCTGCTGCGAACCGGAGGCGGACATTCGGGGCGGTTGTCGATTCCGCGCGACACGCTCGTGAACATCCCCGGCCACGGGTTCGCGAAGATCAATGCCGCCTACGCGCTCGGTGGGCCGGCACTCGCGATCCGCACGGTCGAGGACTTCCTCGATGTCCAGGTCAACCACGTGCTGCTGATCAATTTCACCAATTTCCCCAAGCTGGTGAACGCGATGGGCGGCGTCACCTACACCGGCAGCTGCGTGGTCTCGTTCATCAGCGGCGGCTTTCGCAACGGCGGCTTCACGCTGCGCCTGCAGTCCGGGACGCACCACCTCAACGGCGCGCAGGCGCTGGCACTCGCGCGCACGCGCATCAACCAGTGCAACCCGAGCGAGACCGACCTCACGCGCGAGCTGCGCCAGCAGAAGCTGCTGCTCGACATGAAGAGCCAGATGCTCTCGCTGTCGGGCTTCATCCGCCTGCCGTGGATCGCCTGGGCGCTGCCGCAGACGATCGAGACCGATATGAGCGGCCCGACGCTCGCGGGCGTGCTGCTCTCGCTGGAGCTCGACGGCAACGCGCGGAACGCGATCCTCTACCCGACGGGCGCCGAGACCTACGACGGGCAGGACGTGCTGACGATCACCCAGGCCGCCAAAGAGGCCGACGTCAAGCGATTTCTGAACTCATAGGGCGCCCCGCGACCGGGCCCCGAGTCCCGCGTCCCGCGCCTCGCACGTCGCGCGCCGCGAGTGCGCCCCCACCCGGCCGCGCCGCGACCCCTCTGGCGGCCGCTAATCCGCCGCCGGCGCCGGCTTGGGCTTGTCGCTCGACGACTTCGAATCGCCGCCGCCGCCGCTCTCGCTCGTCGCCGGCTTGGCGTCGCCCGAACTTGACGAGCTCGAGGAGCTTGACTCCGAGGAGCCCGAGTCGCCGGAGCTCTTCTCGCGCTGGCGCTTCTTGGTCCCGTAGTCGGTGTTGTAGAAGCCGCTGCCCTTGAAGTGCACGGCGGGCGAGTGCAGCACCCGCTCGACCGGGCGGCCGCACACCTGGCACTTGGTCAGCGGCGGGTCGTTGATGCCCTGCACGACCTCGAAGGAGTGTCCTTTTGGGCAGCGATACTCATACGTCGGCATCGAGTCCGTGAGTATAGGAGGCCACACGCGGAGTTCTCGGCTGAACTCCAGGTGGGCCAAGGCCGCGAACGACTAGCATCCGGCCGCGTGGATGACGTCGTCACGATGGAGAAGATCGTCTCGCTGTGCAAGCGGCGCGGCTTCGTGTTCCCGAGCTCGGAGATCTACGGCGGCGTCGGCTCGACCTACGACTACGGCCACTACGGCGTCCTGCTCAAGAACAACGTGAAGGGCGAATGGTGGCGCTCGATGCTGCGCCAGCGCGACGACATCGTCGCCCTGGACTCGGCGATCCTCCAGCACCCGCGCACCTGGGAGGCCTCCGGCCACCTCGCCAACTTCACCGATCCGCTGGTCGACTGCCGCGTCTGCAAGCAACGCTTCCGCGCCGATCACCTCGACCAGCTCGCCTGCGGCCGCAAGCCGTCGATGCACCCTGGCGAGTTCGCCGACTGCGACCTGACCGAGGCCCGCGACTTCAATCTGATGTTCTCGACGACGGTCGGACCCGTCAAGGAAACCGGCTCGACGATCTACCTGCGGCCCGAGACGGCGCAGGGGATCTTCGTCAACTTCAAGGCGGTCGCGCAATTCGCGCGCAAGAAGCCACCGTTCGGCATCGCCCAGGTCGGCAAGTCCTTCCGCAACGAGATCACCCCCGGCAACTTCATCTTCCGCACGCGCGAGTTCGAGCAGATGGAGATGGAGTTCTTCGTGCCGCCGCCCGACGCCGCGCAGTGGTTCGAATACTGGACCGCGGCGCGGCGCGAGTGGTACCTGCGCCTGGGCGTGCGCGCCGACCATCTGCGCCTGCGCCCGCACGAGCCCGACGAGCTATCGCACTACTCCTCGCAGACGAGCGACATCGAGTACCTCTTCCCGATCGGCTGGTCCGAGCTCGAGGGGATCGCGAATCGCGGCGACTTCGATCTGCGGCAGCACG
Organism: Solirubrobacteraceae bacterium; assembly: GCA_049522915.1. GTDB lineage: Bacteria > Actinomycetota > Thermoleophilia > Solirubrobacterales > Solirubrobacteraceae > Palsa-513. The sequence continues at coordinate 32,087 of JBEKNK010000010.1, forward strand.
CCACCCACTCCGGCGAGACGCTCGAGTGGTTCGACCAGACGAGCGGCGAGCGCTACGTGCCCCACGTGATCGAGCCGGCCGCCGGCGCCGATCGCGCCACGCTCGCCTTCCTCGTCGACGCCTACGACGAGGAGGACCTCGAGGGCGAGACTCGGACGGTGCTGCGGCTGCACCCGCGCCTCGCGCCGGTCAAGGTCGCGATCCTCCCCCTGCTGCGCAAGGACGGCCAGCCGGAGCTGGCGCACGGCATCCATGCCGCACTTCGCGAGGATCTGCAGTGCGAGTACGACGACGGCGGCTCGATCGGCCGCCGCTACCGCCGACAGGACGAGATCGGCACGCCTTGGTGCGTCACGATCGACCACGAGAGCGTGGCGAGCGCCACGGTGACGGTCCGCGACCGCGACTCGCTGGCGCAGGAGCGCCTGCCGATCGAGGGGCTGGCGGGCGAGATGGCGCGCCGCCTGGCGACGCCGTGGACCACGCCAAAGGCCGCGGACTAGATCCAGGGGCTCCGCCCACAGGGGGCTGCGCCTCGGATGAACTCGTCGCCCTCAGTCCCGCCCGGGCCCCTCCGGCGTGGACTCCGCACGGCGGTGCCGCGGGACCCACCAGCCGTTGCGTGGCGAGTCGGCCTCGCCGATCCCGGGCTCATCCACCTCGTGGTCGCGCCGCGCCTCGTCCCTCTCCGCGCCTTCGCCCTGCGCTGAGGAGTCGGGCGCTGCCTCCAGCGGAGCCTGCTCCTGCTCGTCGCCGCCGGCGTCCTCCTCGTTCCCCGCCAACCACAGCTCGTATTCGGCGGGGGCGCTCGCGCCGTCCGCGTCGGGGTTGCTCGCAGGCTCGCCCTCGCCGCGCGCCCAGCGCTGGTACATCGGCGCCGGGGGCTCCGACGGCGTCGCCGGCGGCGCCTCGTCGGGTTCCGCGCCGGCTGCCTGCGGAGCCTCCTCGGGGCGATACCAGGAGTCCTCGGCGGGTGTTGCGTCGAAATCCCCGGCGTCGGGCTCCGGGATCGCTGCGGACGCCGGCGGATCTGCGGCGATCGGCGGCGCGACCGGCTCGGTGAGCGACTCGTAGTCGAACTGCTCCTCGGGTCCGAACAGCGCGTCGAGCAGGCGGTTGCGGACCTCGGGCTTGGTCGCGAGCGCGACGACGCCGCCGAGCAGCAGCGCCTTGACGACGACGCGACCGCGGCGTCCCGATCGGCCCGCCCTGCCGGCGGCGGGCTCGGCCTCGCCGCTGCCCGCAGACTGTTTGCGCGAACGCTGCGCCCGGGACGACATCGCTTTCACTATATCCATCCGCCGCCCGTATTTGGGCCCCGGCGACGCCCCGTGTGATGGGGCGGACACGCTCAGATCTCGTACTGATCGCCCTCCGCGGCGAGCGCGACCCCCCCGCCGTAGGCCGCCTGCGCCTGCTCACGGAGCTGATCTGGGTCCAGCTGGTCTGAGAAGTGGGTGAGCAGCAGCCGCTCGACGCCCGCGCGGCGCCCGATCTCGCCGGCCTCGCCGGCCGTCAGATGACCCGGCGCCTCGTCGGGATTGTGCTCCGGCGGCGGCGGCTGTGCGAGCAGCGTGGCCTCGATCAGCAGCAGCTGCGCCCCGCGCGCGAGCTCGACGAGGCCCTCGTTGGGCCCGCAGTCGGCGCCGAAGACGAAGCGGCTCGGCTCGCCCTGCTCGCGCAGCTCCATCGCCCACGTGGGTACGTAGTGGGGAACGAACTGGAATCGCACGCGCGCGCCTCCCAGCACCAGCTCGGCGTCCGGGTCATATTCGAGCAACTCGAACGCGTTCTCGATCAGCTTGTCGCTGCCCCAGGCGCTGCACAGCCGGCGCCACGCGTCGCGGGCCCCGGGCGGCGCGTGAAGCCGCGGGCGCTCGTCACGAAGCTGCGGTCCGAGGCCGAGCGCGTAGGCGAACGGGACCAGGTCGAGCGTGTGGTCGGCGTGCAGGTGCGAGATGATCACGTCGTCGATCTGCGTGTAGTCCTGGCGGCCTCGCAGCTTGGCGAAGACGCCGCTACCGCAGTCGATCAGCAGCGGGCGCCCGCCGAGCTCGAGCAGGTAGCCACTGCAGGCACCGTCGCGATCGGACCAGGAGGGGCTCTTGCCCAGAATGGTGAGGCGCATCGACACGTGAGATCTCCGTAATTGCGAGCGGCCCGCGCGAGCACGCGTGGCCGCGGCGAGCGTCGCTGATCAAAGCACGCCTGCCGCCGCGCAGTCAACCACTACGCGTGCAGCGCGGCCTGCTCCTGCGCGGTCGGGAAGGCCCAGGCCGCCCGCGTGCGCCGGTCGGTGCGGAAGACGAAGCGAAGCTGCTGGGGCGGTCGCAGCCCGTCGGGATGGTAGGGGCGGAAGGTCGCGCAGGGCGCCGGCTCCGGCAGCGCGCAGAGCAGGTTGCGCCGGAAGAAGCAGTCCTCACAACTGGGCGTGCGTGCGGCATTGCGGGCCACTGCGGAGCTTCCTTTCCACGTCGATGCTGCGACCACGTGGATCAAAGCAAGCCCCGTCCGCAGCCACCGCCGAGCTTCTCGCAATACCCGCTTAAAACGTCCGACGCTCTGCTTAATGCCTGCAAAACAGTATGGTCTTTTCGATATCAACGTAAGCTTACGCCGTTACCAAGAACAATCCGCGCACTTTGCGGGAGCCGTGCTGGACGCACGCGGCACCTTGCGCTATGGGGCCTGGCGCTCCGGCCGGCGGCGAGCGGCCTCGAGCCCCCCGGCGCCCGCCTGGCGGACCTCGTGCGCCTCTACAGTGCGAAGCATGCGAATCCTGATCACCGGCCCGAGCGGCGCGGTCGGCGGGGCACTCGCGCGCTCGCTCGCGGGCACCCACGAGCTGCGCGGCCTCTCCCGGGATCCGGCCGGCGTGGACGCCAGCCTGCCACTCGAGCTGTTCCGCGGCGACGCCCTCACGGGGGCCGGGCTGGAACGGGCGCTGGAGGGCGTCGAGGTCTGCTACTACCTGATCCACTCGATGGAGCCCGGCGCACAGGAGAGCTTCGAGCGCCGCGACCGCACCGCCGCCATGCGCTTCGCGGCCGCCGCCCAGGGCGCCGGGGTCCGGCGGATCGTCTACCTCGGCGGGCTGCGCGCCGCCCCGGGCGGGCGCTCCGTCCACCTTGACAGCCGGGTCGAGGTCGAGCGGATCCTGCTGGCCGCGGTCCCCGACAGCGTCGCCCTGCGTGCATCGCTGGTGGTCGGTGCGCGGTCGCGATCGTTTCGCGCCATCGTGAGGCTGATCGAACGCCTCCCGGTCGTGCCGCTCCCTCCCTGGCGGCGCTTCCGGACGCAGCCGATCGACGAGCGCGATGCGATCGCCTACCTCGCCGCCGCCGCTCACACCGACGGCGTCGGCGGACAGGCGTTCGACATCGCCGGGCCGGAGGTGCTCTCGTACGCGTCGATGATCGAGCGCATTGCCGCACTGCTGCTGTTGGCGCGCCCGACGCTGCGCCTGCCGCTCGCGCCGGGAGCGCTGACCAGCGCACTCGCCGCGCGCGTGAGCGGCCAGCCCAACGAGCTGCTCGCGCCGCTGATGCGGAGCCTCGGAGGCGACCTGCTGGCCGACGACGCGCCCGCGCAGGCGGCGTTTGCGGTGCCGCTGCACGGCTTCGACGCGGCGGTCGAGCACGCACTGCGCGATTGGGAGGAGCTCGAGGGGCGGGGCGCCCCGTGACCAGCGTGTGCAGCTCCGTGCAGATCGCCGCGCCGCCGCAGAAGGTCTGGGACGTGATCATGGACCCGGCCCGCCTGAGCGAGTGGGTGACTATTCACCGCGAGTTGCGCGAGCATTCGCCGCCGCCGCCGCACGAGGGGTCGATCATGGAACAGATCCTCCACGTGCGCGGCGCCGACATCCGTGTGCACTGGTTGCTGGTGGAGTGCCGAGAACCCCACCACGCACACTGGGAGGGTCACGGACCAGCTCGTTCCATCGCACACATCGAGTACCACTTGACGGCTGTCGCGGACGGCACGCGCTTCGATTACCAGAATGAATTCCGCCCCCCGCTCGGGGCGGTCGGAGCCTTCGCGAGCCGCACGGTCATGGGTAACACGCCTCAACGCGAGGCCGATCGGTCGCTGGCAGCGCTGCGAGTCCTGGTCGAGGCCGGGGCAGCCTGACGGCGACGGCGCGCCGCGCCCCTCGATACTGTCCACCGATGCGCCGACCGCTGACACGCCTCCTGTTGCTGTTGCTGCTGGTGACGCTCGCAATCGCTCCAGTAGCACTCGCGCAGGCGCCGGCGCCGACTGAAAGCTACGCAACCCTGCTCAAACAGCTGGCCGCGAAGGCCGGCAGCTCACAGCGCGTGACGGCCGCCACCGTCGACAAGGCCGACCACCACGTTCGGCTCACGCTCGCAAACGGGTCGCGCCCGCTGGTCTCCTATCCACCCGCCAAGGACAAATTCCTGGTGGATTCGCTGATACGAGACGGCATCAAGCCCGTGTACACCAAACGCGCAGTCGTGCATCACACGCTTCGCTACATTGCCGCCGGAGTCGTCGTCGTGCTTCTGCTGATTGGCGCCGGCGTGTGGTTCCATACCCGCGGTCGGCCGCAGGATGCCGACACGCCGGAAGCCGCACCCCCCACGCCCTAAAAGGCGCCACCCAGTTGCAAAGAAGCGCCCGGCGCGCCGTCGGCGGAGACACCGCCGGATCGCACCTGCCATTATGTGTTCAGGTATTTGCCTTAAGATAACTGGACGACAACCCGAATAGAGGACTCATCTGTGAGTGATTTCCTGAAGACCAAGCGTGAAGAGATTGCCGCGCGCCTCCGTGAACTTGAGCCGCTGGTCGCGGAGTACCGCCAGCTCGAGGCGGCCGCCGCCGCCCTCGCCGGCCTTCCCGGAGCAGCTCGCGCGCCACGTCCGGCCGCGGCCACCGCCACGCGGAGCCGCACGACACGCACGGCGCGCACGGCGCGCGCGCGCAAGCCTTCAAGCGGCGGCCGGCGTGGACGTCCGCGTGGCTCCGGCACGCGCGCGCTGCAGACCCTCGAGCTCGTCAAATCAAAGCCCGGGATCACGATTCCCGAGATCGCGAGCGCAATGGGCATCAAGCAGAACTATCTCTACCGGGTTCTGCCGGGCCTCGAGAAGGACGGCAAGGTCCGCAAGCACGATCGCGGCTGGCACGCCGCCGCGTGACGCTTCGGCCACGGCGGGCAGCGCGGCGATCGGCCCGCGCTCCCGCCCGCCGCAGCCTCAGGAAAGCAGTCCCAACTCGCGCACCGCGTCACGCTCGTCGACCAGCTCGGCCGCACTCGCGTCGATTCGCGCTCTCGAGAACTCGTTGATCTCCAGCCCTTGGACGATCGAGTAGCCACCGCCCGCGGTGGTGACGGGAAAGCCGGAGAGAACGCCCTCGGGCACGCCGTAGGAGCCGTCGGAGGGGACGGCCATCGAGACCCAGTCCCCCTCGGGTGTTGCTCCCATCCAGTCGCGGACGTGGTCGATCGCCGCATTCGCAGCCGAGGCGGCGCTCGAGGAGCCGCGCGCCTCGATGATCGCCGCACCGCGCTTTTGAACCGTCGGAATGAACGTGCCCTCCAGCCACGCCTGATCGGAGACGGCCTCCACCGCATCGCGACCGCCGACCTGCGCATGGAAGATGTCCGGGTACTGGCTCGCCGAGTGGTTGCCCCAGATCGTCATCCGCTTCACCTCGGCGACACCGACACCGGCCTTCGCCGCGAGCTGACCCTTGGCGCGGTTGTGGTCGAGACGCATCATCGCGCTGAAGCGCTCGCGCGGCACGTCCGGCGCGTGCGACATCGCGATCAGCGCGTTCGTGTTGGCCGGGTTGCCGACGACGAGCACCCTCACGTCCTGCGCGGCATGGGCGTTGATCGCCTGCCCCTGCGGCTTGAAGATGCCGCCGTTGGCCTCGAGCAGGTCGGCGCGCTCCATCCCCGGCCCCCGCGGCCGCGCGCCGACCAGCAGCGCGATGTTCACGCCGTCGAAGGCCACGTTCGGATCGTCGGTTATCTCGATCTCCGCGAGCAGCGGGAAGGCGCAATCGTCGAGCTCCATCGCAGTGCCTTCGGCGGCCTTGACGGCTGCCGGAATCTCGAGCAGCCGTAGGGCTACGGGAGTCTGCGGACCCAGCATGGCGCCACTGGCGATGCGGAACAGCACGGCGTAGCCGATCTGGCCCGCGGCTCCGGTCACCGTCACCTTCACGGGATTGCTCATGCGCTCAGCTCCTCGATCACGGCGTCGGCGAACTGCGAGGTGCCGACGGCTGTTGGGTCGTTGCGGTCCGCCTTGAGGTCGTAGGTCACCTTCTCCCCCTTGCGGATCACCTCTGCGAGCGCCCGCTCCAGCCGGGCGGCCGCGTCGCGCTCCTGCAGGTGCTCCAGCAGGTAGACGCCCGAGAGCATCAGCGCCGTCGGGTTCATCCGGTTCTGTCCCTTGTACTTGGGGGCGGAGCCGTGGGTCGCCTCGAACACCGCGGCGTGCGTGCCGATGTTCGCGCCGCCGGCGAACCCCAGGCCGCCGATCATCCCGGCGGCGAGGTCGGAGACGATGTCGCCGTAGAGGTTCGGCAGCACAAGGACGTCGTACTCCTCCGGGCGCGAAACCAGCTGGTTGCAGAGGTTGTCCACGATCCGGTCCTCGAACTCGATCTCCGGATGGCGCGTCGCGACGTCCCGCGCAACCTCCAGAAAAAGGCCGTCGGTGAACTTCATGATGTTCGCCTTGTGCACCGCGGTCACCTTGCGGCGGTCGTTGCGCTTGGCATAGTCGAACGCCGCCTCGACGATCCGCTCGGAGCCGAACACCGAGATCGGCTTGATCGAGATGCCGGAGTCCTCGCGCACGACCGACCCGAGCTCCTCCAGCACCTCGCGCACCCGCGCGTTCTCGGGCGTTCCGCGCTCGAACTCGATCCCGGCGTAGAGGTCCTCGGTGTTCTCGCGAATGATCACGATGTCGGTCTCGGGAAAGCGCGTGCGCACACCGGCGTAGGCCTTGCACGGGCGCACGCACGCGTAGAGGTCGAGCTCCTTGCGCAGCAGCACGTTGACGGAGCGGAAGCCGGAGCCGACCGGCGTCGTCGTCGGGCCCTTGATCCCGACCTTCGTCCGCTTGAGCGAGTCGAGCGTGGCCGGCGGAAACGGGTTCCCCGAGCTTTCATACTCGTCGATTCCTGCTTGCCGTACGTCCCAGTCGAACGCCACTCCGGTCGCCTCGAGCACGCGGCGTGTGGCCTCCGCAAGCTCGGGGCCGGTGCCGTCACCGGGGATGAGAGTCACTTCGTAGCCCAACGGTGTTCCTTTCGCTCGGGGGGGCGATGCTATCGCTCCTCACCGTAGGATTGAGCCGTGCGCGGCTCCGACACGATCCGGCTGGGCCAGCTGTTCGGGATCCGCGTGGGCGTCAGCCGGTGGTGGTTCCTCGTGCTGTTCTTCGTGATCTACGCGCTGAACGGCTACTTCGGCCAGATCCTGCCGAACTCCACCCAGGCCTTCATCGTCGCCGTGCTGGGGGCGCTGCTGTTCTTCGCCACGGTCGTTGGCCACGAGCTCGGCCACGCTCTCGTCGCACGCCATCAGGGGATGACGATCGAGGGCGTCGACCTGTGGGCGCTCGGCGGCTTCACGCGAACCCGCGGCGAGACGCTCTCGGCCGGCGCCGAGTTCCGCATGGCCGCCGCCGGGCCGGCCGTGAACGCGCTCGTGATCGCGCTCGCCGTGCTGCTCGGCCTGGCCTTCGGCAGCTTTCACCACTTTCTCGACGTCGCGCTGCTGCAGTCCGGTCTGCGCGTCAGCGCGCCGCTCGTGCTGCTCGCCTGGCTCGCGCTGATCAACTTCGTGCTGCTCGTGTTCAACCTGCTGCCGGCCTTCCCGCTCGACGGCGGCCGGATTGCGCGAGCGCTCGTCTGGCGAATCACCGGCGACCCCAACCGCGCGACCCGCGCGTGCGCGCGCCTGGGCCGGCTGCTCGGCATCGTCGTGATCGCCGGCGGCGTCGGACTGGTCCTCGAGGGCTACACGACCGGCGGGCTCTGGTTCGTGCTGATCGGGCTGTTCCTGACCCAATCGGCGCGCCAAGCGCTTGCCCAGGCGACGGTCGGCGCCCTGATCCGCGACGTAACGGTCGCCGACATCATGGATCGCCGGCCGGTCACGGTGCCGTCGCAGGCGACACTGCTCGACGTCGACGCACACTACTTCCGCGACGGCGATGCGCCCTGGCTGGTCGTGGCCGACGACGACGGACGCTACCGCGGGCTGCTGCTGAAGGAGCGCCTGGAGCAGGAGCTGGCGGAAGGTCGTCCGGCGCTCACGGCGGCAGAGGTCTCGATCGATTCCCCGCCGTGGCGGATCGACGCGTCGGCCACGCTCGAGGTGGCCCTGCGCTCGGAGGCCCTGCGGCGCCTCGGCGCGATCGTGGCGGTCGACGCAGACGGAAAGCTGGCGGGCGTGCTGACCCTGCCGAGCATCCGCCGGGCGATGAACCCGTCCGCCGCCCTATAGAGTCCGGCCCCCGAGCCAAGCCCCAGACCGCTCGATCAAACGATGCCCGAACACGACGTACTGATAATCGGCGCCGGCCTCGCCGGCCAGCGCGCGGCGCTCGCCGCGGCGCGCGAGGGCGTCTCGGTGGGCATCATGAGCAAGGTTCACCCGGTCCGCTCGCACTCGGTCGCGGCCGCCGGCGGCATCAACGCGGCGATCAGCGTCGCCGACGACTGGCGCTCGCACGCCTACGACACGGTCAAGGGGTCGGACTTCCTCGGCGACCAGGACGCGATCGAGGTGATGTGCAGCGAGGCTCCGGCCGAGGTCATGCACCTCGAGCACATCGGTGTCACCTTCCACCGCAACGACGCCGGCGAGCTGGACCTGCGGGCATTCGGCGGCGCCTCGATGAACCGCACCGCCTACGTCGCCGACATCACCGGGCAGGCGATCCTCCACGTCCTCTACGAGCAGCTGATGAAGCATTCCTCGACGGTGGAGCGCTTCGAGGAGTGGTTCACGACCTCGCTGATCATCGACGACGACGGCAGCTGCGTCGGTGTCGTCGCGCGCGACATCCGCACGGGGCGGATGGAGACCTTCGCCGCCAAGAACGTGATCCTCGCCTCCGGCGGCGCCGGCCAGTGCTTCAAGCCGACGACCAACGCGCTGATCTGCACCGCCGACGGGATCACCCAGGCCTATCGCGCGGGCGCGCCGCTGATGGACATGGAGATGATCCAGTACCACCCGACGACGCTGGCCGAGAACGGCTTCCTGATCACCGAGGGTGCGCGCGGCGAGGGCGCGCACCTGCTCAACAGCGAGGGCGAGCGGTTCATGGCGAAGATGGCGCCCAACAAGATGGAGCTCGCCTCACGCGACGTCGTCTCGCGCGCCGAGCAGATCGAGATCAACGAGGGCCGCGGCGTCGGCCCCGACGGCCGGGGCATCTACCTCGACATCACCGTCGTGCCACGCAAGCGGACGCTCGAGGCGCTGCGCGAGATCGTCAACATCGGCAAGGACTTCGCCGGCGTCGACATCACGCGCGAGCCGATCATCATCCAGCCGGGCCAGCACTACATCATGGGGGGCGTGAAGACCGACAAGGACGGGCGCACGCCGATCCCGGGCCTCTACGCGGCCGGCGAGGTCGCCTGCGTCTCGGTTCACGGCGGCAACCGCCTCGGCGCCAACTCGCTGCTGGACACGCTGATCTTCGGCCGGCGCTCCGGCGAGCACGCCGCCGCCCGCGCTCGCTCGCTGGCGATGCCGTCGGTCTCCGACGCGCACCTGCGGCGCGACGCGGAGATGATCGAGCAGATCATCGCCCGCCCACGTGTCGGGCGGCGGATCTCCGAGATCAAGGAGGAACTCGGCACGACGATGAACGAGCACGTCGCCGTGTTCCGTGATGAACAGGGGCTGCAGGCCGCTCGGGAGGTTGTCGTCCGGCTCAAGGAGGAGGCCGCCGGCGCCTACGTCGACGACCGCGGCACGGTCTTCAACCAGGACGTCCTCGGCGCGATCGAGCTGGACTACATGCTCGACGCCGCCGAGACGATGGTCGTCGCTGCGCTCGAGCGCAAGGAGTCGCGCGGCGCCCAGTTCCGCACCGACTTCCCGGAGCGCAACGATGCCGAATGGCTCAAGCACATCGACATCGCCCGGGGCGAGGACGGGGAGCCGAAGGTGTCCTACTCGCCGGTGACGATCACCCAGTGGCAGCCCGAGGAGAGGAAGTACTAGTGGCTCCGTCCGCAAGTGCTGCACGTTCCCGGCGGCGTCTCGACGTCCGTGGCGTCGTCCTCGGTCGCGGCAAGCCAGCCAGGCTTGCCTGCTCCCGGCGTCCTCGCCACGACAGCCGAGCCACTCGCCGGATACCACGCACCACCTACGGACGGAGCCACCAATGAGCGAGTTCACGCTTCGCCTTCGCCGCTACGACCCGCAGACCGGCGAACCTCCGTACTGGGAGTCGCACACGATCGAGCTCGAGCCGCACCGTTCCGTGCTCGAGGGCATCCTGCAGGCGAGGGGGCGCTTCGATGGCTCGATCGGCATCCGCTGCTCCTGCCGCGCCGCGATCTGCGGCTCCTGCGGGGTGCGTATCAACGGCCAGCCCGGGCTCGCCTGCCACACCCACCTCGACGAGGCGCTGGCGCGCTCGCACGACGGCGTGATCAGCGTCGAGCCGATGGGCAACATGCCCGTGATCAAGGACCTGATCGTCGACATGGACGCGGTCCACTGGAAGAAGATCCAGTCCGTGACGCCCTGGCTCCTGGCCCGCGAGCCGGTGCCAGAGCGCGAGTACCTCGTCGACCGCGAGGCGATGGTCGACGTGACCCAGTCGATGGCCTGCATCCAGTGCGGCGCCTGCGTGTCGGACTGCCTCGCGATGGAGGTCGATTCCGACTTCACAGGTCCGGCCGCGCTCGCCAAGGCCTACCGCTTCGTCGGAGACCCGCGCGACTCCGAGCACCTCGAGCGCCTCACCGCGCTGGCGGAGGACCCGCACGGCCTCTACACCTGCACGCACTGCTTCAAGTGCGTCGACGCCTGCCCGAAGGGCGTCAACCCGATGGGCCAGATCATGCGCCTGCGCCGCATCGCCGGGTCAGACCACCACATCGAGGACCGCAACAACGGCTACCGCCACGAGCACGCGTTCGTCAAGAACGTCCGCCGCAACGGCCTGCTGCACGAGGCCGACCTGCTGCCGGACTCCTACGGCGGCAAGTTCAACCCGCGCGCCGTCCCCGAGCTGATCGCCTCGCTGCCGGTCGCGCTCCGCGGCGTGCTGCGCGGCAAGATCACGCCCGCCAAGGCGTTGCTGCATCCGCACAAGGCCTCCAAGCAGCTGCGCGCGATCTTCGACAAGATCGAGGCCAAGCCCGAGCGCTACGAGCTGAACCTCTACGTCAGCGGCACCGACGAGGACAACGAGCCGAGCGCCGCGGAGGCCTCGGCGTGAAGGTCGCCTACTGGCCCGGCTGCGTGAGCCGCGGCTTCACCCCGGAACTGCACGGTGCGATGGCGGCTGTGGCGCCGCTGCTGGACATCGAGCTGATCGAGCTCGATCGCGCGAACTGCTGCGGCGCGGGCGTGATCGCGGAGCACAACCAGGAGCTCGCCGACACGTTGAACGCGCGCACCTTCGCGATGGCGCAGCAGACCGACGGGGAGCTGATGATGAACATCTGCTCGACCTGCCAGGGCGCGCAGACCGAGTGCCAGGAGCGCCTGGATGCGAGCGCGGTCTACCGCACGCAGATCAACTCCACGCTCTCCTCCGAGGGACTGCATTACGAGCCGGGCGTCACGAACAAGAACTTCCTCTGGCTGCTGGTCGAGGAGATCGGCCTGGACACGCTGCGTCAGAAGGTCAAGCGGCCGCTGACCAACCTGCGCGTGGGGCCCTTCTACGGCTGCTACATCGTGCGCCCGGCGGAGCGCCTGGGCATCGACCACGACCACCCGCGCCACCGCTACCTGGAGCAGGTGATCGACGCCCTCGGCGGCACCGTGATCGACTACGCAGGCTCGCACAAGTGCTGCGGCTTCCCGATCATCACGATGAACAAGACGGCCTCGCTCAAGCAGGCCGGCCGCCACCTCGGCGACGCGGTCGACGCGCAGGCGGACTGCGTCGTCACCCCGTGCCCGCTGTGCCACCTCAACCTCGACCTGCAGCAGCCGATCGCCGAGGCGCTGATCGGCCGTGAGCTGAAGATGCCGGTCCTGCACCTGCCCCAGCTCGTCGGCCTCGCGCTCGGCCTCGACGGCGGCGAGCTCGGCTTCCGCCGCCACATCGTCAAGCCGACCTCGGTCATCGACTGGACCGAGTCGGTCGTGGCGGAGACCGTGCCGGCGAGCTGACGCGCCCGACACGCCGCCGCGGTGCGCAGACCATGCCGGCGAGCTGGGGCCGGCCGCACGCCGCCGCGGTGCGCAGACCGTGCCGGCGAGCTGACGCGCCCGACACGCCGCCGCGGGGCGCAGACCATGCCGGCGGGCTGACGCGCCCGACACGCCGCCGCGGTGCGCAGACCATGCCGGCGGGCTGACGCGGCCGCACGCCGCCGCCATTTGCGCGTCGCACGAGCGACGCCCGCGAGCCGGCTAGCTAGGTGTCCTGCCCACGTAGGTTGTGAACGCGGCTGATGGGTGGCCGGTTGCCGATCCCGCTGTGTGGTCTGCGCTGGTTGTAGTGGTCGAGCCAGTGTGGCAGAGCCTGTGCGCGGTGGTGGCTTGAGCGGTAGCTGAGGCCGTAGGCCCACTCTCTGGCCATGGTCTGGTGGAAGCGCTCGACCTTCCCGTTGGTCTGTGGCCGGTAGGCCTGGGTGCGCAGGTGCTTGATCTCGCGGGCGGCGAGCAGCTCGCGGAGCGAGCGGTTCTTGACGTAGCTGAACGCGTTGTCGGTCATCACGCGCTTCGTGTGGATTCCGTGCGCCTCGAACCAGTCGAGCGCGCGTTCGACGAAGCCGGTGACGGTCACGGCCAGCTCGTCATCGAGGAGCTCGACGTAGGCCAACCTGGAGTGATCGTCGACGATCGCGTGCGCGAAGTCGTAGCCGACGCGTGTCTCATCGCTCATCCATTTGCCGTGTCGGTGCGAGCGATCGCCGGTGACTCGGTGCCCAGGACGCTCGAAGC
>JBEKNK010000011.1:0-89016 GCA_049522915.1 Solirubrobacteraceae bacterium
GTGGACCGTGCGCGGCACGGTGCACCTCATCGCGGCCTCAGACCGCCCGTGGCTACACGCACTGCTGGCCGAGCGCAACGCCCGGGTATTCGGCTCCAGGTTCGAGCGCTTCGGGATCGCTGAGGAGGTGGGCGCGATGCGCAGCGACGCGCTTGAGCTCTGTAGTGAGGGGCCTCGCGACCGCGCGTCGCTACTGCGCGCCCTTGTCGAGCGTGGTCACCGCTCGCTCGAGCAAGGCCCGATCAACACATTCGTTCCCTGGCTCTCGTCGCAGGGCTTGATCGTCACCGACATCGCCGGGTTGCTGCACGCGGCCGACCCGCCGCAAGCCATCGACCGCGACGAAGCGCTCGCGATCCTCGGCAGCCGCTACCGCGCCGGCTACGGCCCCTGCGACGCGGCCGACCTCGCGAAGTGGTCCTCGCTGCCGATCACCCAGGCGCGCCGAGCGCTGGATGCTGCGGGCCCGCCCGGCGACATCGACTCATCGGGCACCGCAGACGCGCCACCCTGTCTACTGCTCGCCGCCTTCGACACTCTCATGCTCGGGCACCGCACCCGCGAGCCGTTCGTTGCCACCGAGCACGACCAGCACATTCTCAGAGGCGGCGGGATTTTACGACCCGTCGTGCTCAGCGACGGGGTAGCGACAGGCACCTGGTCGATCAAGAAGGGGCGCCCCGAACCCGCGTGGTTCGGTCCGCCCGCGCCTGTTGCAGCACTGGCCAGCGAGGCCGCGGACATCGAACGATTCCTCGCCTCGTAACCGTTCGCCCCGCCGCCACACCTCGCACGTGCGCCACACGTCGCCGCTAGCGATCGCCCTCGGGCTGATATGGATCGCACATATCGGCATCGACCGGACGCTCGCCTACTGACTGAAATACACCGACAACCCGCAACACACCCACCTCAGCGCGGCCAGGTCACGAACGAGAAAGGCATCGCATTGAATCGTGACGCGCCGTATCCCGTCCAGTAGTCGGTCGAGTACCCGGGCCGCCCGCTCGACCGCGTGCGACTGCCCGAACGCCCGGCAAATGAACGCAAACTACGGGAAACTGCCGTGTGTGTCCTGCCCGCAGATTGGAAACAGCCCGGATTTGCTGACTCTTTAGCGCGCCCGGAGAGATTCGAACTCCCGACCTTCGGTTCCGTAGACCGACGCTCTATCCAGCTGAGCTACGGGCGCGTGAGCGAAGCAGTCTAGACGGCGTGCGCCGGGGCCGAGGACGCCGACGCCGGGAGGCGCGCGGTCGCTCCCGCCCGGAGCGCCTGCGGGCCCGGACCGCTGCCGCAGCCGCACAGGCCGATCGCCGCGACGCGGGGTCGCCTGCGGGAAGGCGAACAGCCGCTTTCCGAGCCGCAAAAGCCTCGGCAAACGACCACTCAACAATCCGCGCAGAACAGTTGTGCGCACCACGAGGCTGTGGTTCAATGCCGCCTCCGCAAGGTCGATCGTGGCCGAGGGCCGGCCACGGTCGTTCATCTACAAGGAGGTTGCCGTGCACCCGAAGGGTCTGGCCGCGCTTCTCATGACCGCCGCGGCGAGTGCCGCCGTGATGGTCGCCGGGAGCGCCACCGCGTCTGCCGAGCCACTGCACTATCTGGTTCCGCACGTCTTCGCCCAGCCGCCGACAACGGCGGACTGCGAGGCCGACTTCGGGATCGCCTGCTACAACCCCAACCAGCTCGAGACGGCGTACGGGATGCCGCTTCTGTACCGCATCGGACTGACCGGCGCCGGTGAGACGATCGCGATCGTCGACTCCTACGGCTCGCCGACAATCCAGAGCGACCTCACGACCTTCGACGAGGAGACCGGCCTGCCCGCACCTCCGTCGTTCAACATCATCAAGCCCGACGGTCCGATACCGCCGTTCGATCCGAACAGCTCCGATGTCGGTGGCTGGGCCATTGAAACCTCGCTGGATGTCGAATACGCCCACGCGATGGCCCCCGGCGCCAACATCCTTCTGGTCGAGACGCCGGTCAGCGAGACCGAGGGCATAACCGGCTTCCCGCAGATCGTGGAGGCCGAGAACTACGTCATCGACCACCACCTGGCCGGCGTGATCACGCAGAGCTTCGGCGCGACCGAGCAGACGTTCACGAGCCCTTCACAGATCCTCGCCCTGCGCAGCGCTTACATCAACGCTGCGGCAAGTGGCGTGACCGTACTCGCCGCGTCAGGTGACGCCGGAGCGACCGACGATGAGCTGGACGAGACGGACTACTTCCCGTTCCGGGCCATCGACTGGCCCTCGAGCGATCCGCTGGTCACCTCGGTCGGCGGCACACAGCTGCATCTGAACGCGTTCGGCGCGCGGACCGCGCCGGACAACGTCTGGAACGACTCGTTCGACGTGTGCGGCGGCCCATGCGCCGGCGGCGGCGGCCAGTCGACGGTCTTCAGCCGGCCGTCGTACCAGAACTCCGTGGCAAGCGTCGTCGGATCCGCGCGCGGCACGCCTGACGTGAGCATGAGTGCCGCCGTCGACGGCGGGGCGAACGTGTACCTCGGGTTCACCTCACCCGGCGCTGGGATCACTCCCGGCTGGTACATCATCGGCGGGACCAGCGAGGCCTCGCCGCTGTTCTCGGGCATCGTTGCGGTCGCTGATCAGTCCGGACATCACTGGCTTGGTCAGATCAACCCGACGCTGTACGCATTCGGTGACCAGGGTCCGTTGAGCGGAATCACCGACATCACCAGCGGCAACAACACGGTTACCTTCACCAACACCGTCGAGGACCCTGGGACCTACACGGTCACGGGCTTC
Organism: Solirubrobacteraceae bacterium; assembly: GCA_049522915.1. GTDB lineage: Bacteria > Actinomycetota > Thermoleophilia > Solirubrobacterales > Solirubrobacteraceae > Palsa-513. Next base: position 2,784 of record JBEKNK010000011.1, read on the forward strand.
AATGCCGTCCGCGGCTACGACATGGCCAGCGGGCTCGGCACCGCCAACGGACCGTTCCTCGTCGCCGAACTGGCGTTGTCACCGTTCCACTAGATAGCTGGCCGACCGAGGGTGCGAACCCTCGGCGCGCGTGCGCGGCGTCGCCCTCAGGCAGCGGAGGGCGGCGCCGCACGCGTGTTCAAGAGGCGATGGCGAACTCACGGAGGCCGAGCAGGCCGACGCCGTCCGAGGTGGTGCACCGCCGGCCACACCATCGCAACCGACGCCTCCCAAGCAGACGTACCTGGAGGTCACGCTGAAAGAGGTCATCATCAGCTGATTGTTCCCTCGCGATAACACCTGGAACGGCTGCCGCCACCTCGCCGCAGGCGGCCGGCCCAGGCGGCGAGACTGCAGCCGCAGGCAAACTGGCCAGCCACCTGAGCGACCAGACTTTGGCGCAGACTGTGGCGCAGACCGATTCAGCCATACGCCACAAGCGGAGGGGCAGGGATTCGAACCCTGGGTGCGGGGGTTGCCCGCACAACGGTTTTCAAGACCGTCGCATTCAACCGCTCTGCCACCCCTCCGGGTGCCCGGATGATCGCACGACGGTGGCGCGCTCTACACTGGCGATCCGCGGAGAGGTGGCCGAGCGGCTGAAGGCACTCGCCTGCTAAGCGAGTATGGGGCGAAATCTCCATCGCGGGTTCGAATCCCGCCCTCTCCGCTTCAGGCGAGCCGCCGCCTGAACCGCCGCCGGCCTCGTCCCTCGCGCGCGCACGCCCGATCGCGCCTCGTACCGATTGGATAGGCTCGCTGGACCAGCCCGTACGCAAGGAGGACGCCATGGCCGAGCCCGATTTCAACAGCAAGATCATCGAGGAGTTCCGCGCCAACGAAGGACGCGTCGGCGGCATGTTCGAGGGACAGACGCTCCTGCTGCTGCACACCGACGGCGCGAGGTCCGGCGTCCACTACACGACCCCGGTTGTCTACCTGGAGGACGATGGTCGCTACGTCATCTTCGCCTCAAAGGCCGGAGCGCCCAACCACCCCGGCTGGTACCACAACATCAAGGCGAACCCCGACCTGCACGTCGAAGTCGGCGACAAGCTGCTGAACGTGACGGCGGCCGAGGTCACCGGCGCCGAACGCGATCGTATCTACGAGCGTCAGGTCGCCCTCACTCCGCAGTTCGCCGAGTACCAGGCGAAGACCGAGCGCGTGATCCCGATCATCGCGCTCACGCCGACCGAAGGCTAGGCAGGCGACTCCAGCGCCCCGCGCCCCCGCGCCCGTCTCTCCTGGCCCGCCCCGCTAGCGCTGTGCGGCGCCGGTGAGCCGGGCGGACCGCCGGCGTGCGGAGGCCGCGGCGTCAGCCTCGTCGGGGTCGGCCACCACCAGCTCCGTGAGCTCCTCAACGGCACGCCGGAGGTCTTCGACGAGCGGGCCCGAATGGCGTGCGCTGAAGAAGGCAAGCAGCTCGCCGTAGTACCAGAGCTGCTCGTCGGCGGTCTTGTTGGTGAAGCGCTCCCAGAGCGCGTGACCCTCGTTGCGGTAGATGCGGACGATCGAGCGCGCGTTGTGAACCTTGTCCGCGAGCACCACTCGCAGCACCGCTTCGTCGGTCACGCTGGGCAGGTGCGCCAGGTAGTCCGCCTTGCGCACCCGCCACGGTCGCACGTCGTCCGGGTCGAGGCTGTCGGAACAGGCGGCGACGATCATCGCGACGCGCGGGCCGAACTCGCGTTCGATCTGGGCGAGCAGCGGACTGCCGCCGCCGTCCTCGACGCTGTCGTGCAGCAGGGCTGCGATCGCCTCGGTTTCGCTTCCTCCGTCCTCGAGCACCAGGCCGGTCACGACGAGCAGGTGCGCCATGTAGGGGATCTCGGTTCCCAAACGACGACCGCCATGCAGGCGCGAGGCGAGCGTGAAGGCGGCAAGAAAGCGCTCGGTCAGAGCGGGTGGGGCCTCGCGCATCTCGTCCTTACCCCAGCTCGGGGTGCGGGCCGTCGAGCTCGCTCAGCAGGTCCGCCACCGATTCGACGATCCGCGAGGCGCGGTAGGCGTGTTGCTCGGCCTGCTCGCGGGTGGTGATCCCGGTCAGCACGAGGATCGTCTCCATGCCCGCCTCCAGCCCCGACACGATGTCGGTGTCCATCCGGTCGCCGATCATCGCGGCGGTCTCAGAGTGAGCGTCGATCGCGTTCAGCGCCGAGCGCATCATCAGCGGGTTGGGCTTGCCGATGAAATAGGGCTCGACGCCGGTCGCACGGCTGATCAGAGCCGCAACCGATCCGGTCGCCGGCAGCGGGCCCTCGGTGCTCGGTCCGGTCGCGTCCGGGTTGGTGGCGATGAAGCGGGCGCCCGCCGCGATCAGGCGGATCGCGCTCGTGATCAACTCGAAGGAGTATGTGCGCGTCTCGCCGAGGACGACGTAGTCGGGGTCGCGCTCGGTGAGCGTGTAACCAGCGTCGTGCAGAGCCGTTGTGAGTCCGGCCTCGCCGATCACGAACGCCGATCCCTGCGGCCTCTGGGTCTCGAGGAAGCGCGCCGTGGCGAGCGCCGATGTCCAGATCGCCTCCTCGGGAACCTCCAGGCCGCTGGTCGAGAGTCGCGCGGAGAGGTCGCGACGCGTGTAGATCGAGTTGTTGGTCAGCACGAGGAACGGCGTCCCGCGTTCGCGCAGACGGTCCAGAAAGCGGTCGGCGCCGGGGATCGCGTGGTTCTCGCGCACCAGCACGCCGTCCATGTCCATCAGCCAGGAGCGAATCTCCCGTCGCGTCATCGACGCAAGCATGACAAGTCGGCGGGCGTTCGCCGTTTTCGCCGCGTGAAGCCACACCGACGCCGCACGCTCGCCGCTCAGCCGCCGGCCAGGACGGCGGCCGCGCTCTGCGGCGTCACGTTGCCGCCCGAGACCACGGCGACGACGGGCCCAGCGCCGAGGTCGGAGACCTTTCCGGCCAGCAGGGCACCGACGCCGGCCGCGGCCCCCGGCTCGCACGCGAGCTTGGCCCGGGCGTAGAGGAAGCGCATTCCGGCGCCGATCTCCTCCTCGCTCAGATGCACGACCTCGTCGACGTATTCCGCGCACAGGCGCAGATTGAGCTCGCCGATCGACGGCGCGCTGAGCGCATCGGCGATCGTCGTCCAACCCGGCGAGCGCGGGCCGGCCGCGGTGACCGGCTCCGGCGGACGCGAGGGCTGCAGCGTCCCGCACGCCTGCGGCTGCGCGGCGACGATCCGGCATCCCGGCGCGAGCGCCTTGACGGCGAGCGCGACCCCGGACAACAGGCCCCCGCCGCTGGCCGGCACGACCACCACACCGGGGGCGGTGATCTGCTCGCAGATCTCCAGGCCGACCGTCCCGGCGCCGGCGATCACCAGCGGGTCGTCGTAGGGATGCAGCACGACACGCCCGCTCTGCGCGGCGAAGCTGCGCATCCGCGCGAACGCCTCGGTGCCGTCGGCGGCTTCGAGGTCGACGCCGGCGCCGTAGCCGCGGGTCGCCGCCACCTTGACGGCGCTGGCGGTGCGCCACATGAAGACCACGAGGTCGACTCCCGCCTCCGCGCAGGCGAGCGCCGCGCCCTGGGCCTGGTTGCCGGCCGACACCGTCACCGCCCCGGCGGCGCGCTCCTCGTCGCTCAACGCCGCGACGCGGTTGATCGCGCCGCGCAGCTTGAACGACCCCGTCCGCTGGAACAGCTCGGCCTTGAGGTGCGCCTCGCGGCCGAGGATCTCAGCGAGGCTGCGCGAGGAGAACATCGGCGTGCGGTGGACGCGCCCCGCGAGCGTGCGCGCCGCAGCCAGGCAGTCGTCGAGGTTCGGCAGGTCGCTCACGTTAACCCTTTTTCGTTTTGAAATTGGCGCCCGGCCGCCGGCCGTCAGCGTCGATCGATCGCCCGGGCGAAGCACCCAACACGGCGACGGCGATGCCAGCCTACCGGGCCGAACGCCCGCTACGCCTTGCCACGTCTAGCGCCGGTGGTGAAACATTTCACTAGGCCGATACCACCCAGGTGTTACCATCGGAAAGAGCTAGTCCCAAAAATGCCGGTAATGCGAGGGAGAGATCGTGAAGCTCATCAAACCAGTGGCCGCAATCGCAGCACTCGCCGCGGTCGCAATCCTGCCGATGACCGCGAGCGCCGCACAGCCCAAGACGCTCTGGGTCTCCCCCGCGCCAGTCGTCGTCGCGACGGTGACCAGCGCGGCCGCCGACACCAGCTGCGCCACCGCGAGCTACCACACGATCCAGTCCGCGATCAACGCGGCTTCGGCCGGTAACACAATTAACATCTGCGCCGGCACCTACACCGAGCAGCTGACGATCACCCAATCGGTCTCGCTGGTCGCAGTCGGAGCCGTGACGGTTCAGCTGCCGGCCAGCCCGGCGAACTCGGAAACCGCGTGCGACAACGCACCGGGCAACGGGCCCTATGAGCCCGACCAGGACGGCGTCGTCATCTGCGGCACCGCCACCGTGAACATCACGGGTATAACGGTGGACGCGGCCTGGGCAGCAAACACATGCAGCGACAGCCTGTACGGAATTCTCGTGGCCGGCGGCGCCACGCTCAATTTCACGAGTTCGTCGGTCACGGCGGCCGGTGCGGTTCCGCTCAACGGCTGCCAGGGCGGTGTGGGCATCCAGGTCGGGATGGCATGGACCACGCCGGTCGAGGTCGGGCACGCCACGCTCCGCAACGACAGCATCAGCGGCTACCAGAAGAACGGGATCACCGTTGACGGCACTGGATCCAGCGCCGACATCGACGACACGACGGTCACCGGCATCGGCGCGACAGCGCAGATCGCCCAGAACGGCATCCAGATCAGCAACGGCGCGTTCGGGGCGATCGCCGGCTCGACGATCACCGGTAACGAGTGCGACGACACCGCAGGCGGCTGCGGGCCGGGCGTGCTGACCGGCGTCACATCGGTTGGAGTCCTGTTCTACGGCCCGGCAGCCGGATCGAGCGTGACCGCCTCCAACATAAGCGGTAACGACACCGGCGTATACAACGCCGAGGACACGGCGACCGCGCCGAGATCGCCGGTGGTTGCGATCGACGCCGACACGTTCACCAACGACCGCTACGAGGGGATCGACCTCGACCAGGGGTGGGCATCGATGACCGGCGACTCCATCAACGGCGGCGAGGCAGGAATCGCAGTACTCCAGTACAGCGGCCAGGCCTACGCGGCCAACGGCACGGCGACGGCCGACGTCATCAGGAATGAGACCATCGCGGCCGTGGATGTCGCCTCCGACGACGCGCCAACCGGCGACTACCGCGGCGCGCTCACCGTCATCCTCAGCGACCTGCGCGGCAACGCCGCCCGAGTCGTCAACAACAGCCTCAACTACTCGGTCTTCCAGCTCGGCGACCTCTGAGCGACGCGAAGACCAAACGCAGAAATGGAAACGCCCGCTCCAGACGGAGCGGGCGTTTCACAAAAGTCGCGTTGTGTTCGTCGCGTAAGCGACGGAACACAAACGCCGTCAGATCACCTGGATGTTGACGGCCTTGGGACCCTTGTCCCCGGCCTCGGCGTCGTATGAGACCTTGGCGCCCTCGGTGAGCGAGCGATAGCCCTCACCGACGATCGCCGAATGATGGGCGAAGAGATCCTTGGACTGGTCATCGGGTGTGATGAACCCGAAGCCCTTGTCGTCGCTGAACCACTTGACGGTTCCTGTAGCCATGTTTGGTACTACCTCCACTGGTCGCGTGCTGCGAACGTGGAGATTGCTGAAAGCAAGGGCTACGACCGCGGGCACTGCGTACGTCGGGCTTTTGCCCGACCTGATCGACACACGGTAGCAGCGAGCAGCGTCCGGCGCGAGCGCTTTGCCCGCGACGGCGCGCGTGATGCACCGCCGCGCGGGCGCCCACGGCGGGCGCCCGATCGCTCAAACGGGCGGCTGCGGGTCGTACTGAATCGCTCGCCGCACCTCGACGGCGCGCTCGCGCGAGTGCAGCCGGGCGACGAGGTGAAGCGCCATGTCGATGCCCGCCGACACCCCGGCGGCGGTGACGATGTCCCCGTCGTCGACGAAGCGCTCGTCAGGGCGGACATCGATCTGCTCCCCGAGTGTCGCGAGCAGCTCCAGGGACCCCCAGTGGGTGGTCGCCGGGCGCCCGTCGAGCAGGCCGGCGTCGGCGAAGACGAGCGCCCCGGTGCACACGCTGGTCATCAGCGTGCCCGCGGCGTGAAGTTTCCGCATCCGCTCGCGCACGCGCTCGCGGCCGAGCTGCGGGCGCGTGCCGCGGCCGCCGGGGTAGACGAGCACGTCGATCTCGGCGAGCCCCTCCCAGATGCGGTCGGGGAGGACCAGAAGGCCCTTGGCGCAGCGAACGGGATCGAGCGTCTCGGCGACCGTGAAGACCTCGACGCCGTCGAGCGGCCAGAGATGCGCCCACGCCGCGAGCACCTCCCACGGACCCGCCCAGTCGAGCTCCTCGGCGTCTTCGAAGAGCGCAATCGCGATGCGCATTGGGCCCAAGCCTAACGGGCTCCGAAGGAGCAGCTGCGCGGAGGGCTCGTTGCGCGGATTTTCCGCCCGCGGGCGGCGCCGCAATGACGGCCGGCCGTGTACCTTTGATCCGATCGTGTTGGCGGCAATCAAATCGGGCGCGTCGCCGGCGAGCCGGAGTCTCGCGGTCGTCGCGCAGCTCGAGCTGGTGCTCGTCGGTGCCGTGCTGCTCGTACTCGCCGGGCTGCTGCTGACGCGCGAGGTGCGCCGCTGGCGCGGACGCCGGAGCCCGCACAGCCATGAGGTTCGCGCGCGTGCGGTGATGGGCGAGCTGTGCCCGAACGGCTGGCAGGCGCAGCTCACGCTGCAGAGCTCCGGATCGGCCGCCCCGGCCGCTGCCGGCGCCGCCGTCGCGCTGGACTGGTCCGAGCTTCCGGGCGAGGGCTCCGAGCCGCCGCCGACGCGGCGCGTGTGGGCCCCAACGATCTCCGACGCCCTCGCGGCGATGGTCGCGGATCGCCGCACCGACGAGGTGCTCGAGCGGATCGAGCGCTCGGCGGCCGTCGAGGATGATCCGTGGGACGCGCTCTAGCGCATCCCACGCGATGCCAAGCACCCGCCTGCTGCTCGACTTCCTCACGCCCGGGCAATCCCACCGTTACGCCGACGCGCACCGCTGCCAGCGCGCGGAGCTGCACCTGCCGCCCGGCTCCGGACCCCACCCTGTCGTCGTCACGATTCACGGCGGGTCATGGAGCGCCGGCGTCTCCAAGCCGGTGATGCGAGGGCTCGCCGCGAGTCTCGTGCGCCAGGGTTACGCCGCCTGGAACATCGAATACCGGCGCCTGGGACGCGGCCAGAACGGCGGCTGGCCGACGACCTTCGAGGACGTCGCCGCGGCGATCGACCACCTCGATCAGCTCGCCGCGCCGCTCGATCTGGACGCCGTCACGATCTACGGGCATTCCGCCGGCGGCCATCTCGCGCTGTGGGCCGCAAGCCGTGGTCGCCTGCCCGAGGACGCTCCGGGAGCGCGCCCGCGCGTGGCGGCGGTGGCGGCGGTTTCGGCGGCCGGCGTGTGCGATCTCGCTCAGACCTACCGCGAGTCACCCGGTGGCGTCGTCGGCCTGCTGATGGGCGGCGGACCCGAAGAGGTGCCGGAGCGCTACGCCGTGGCTGATCCGATCGCGCTCGTCCCGCCCCCGGCGGACATCCTGCTGGTCCACGGAACCGACGACGTCACAGTGTCCGTGCGGCGCAGCCGAAACTACGCCGCGGCGGCGCGGGCGGTCGGCGCCGATCTGGAGCTGGTCGAGATCGCGGGCGAGGCAGGCCGCCACCGTAGCCACATCCTGCCCGCGAGCGCGAGCTGGGCGGCGGTCACGCGCTGGCTCCAGGCACGCGCAGACGCTGCGACGCGCGGCGGCCGCGGGCCATCCGCAGCCCACACCGCGGCCACCGCCACCGGCCCCCTCACCCTCAGTTAGGGCTTATCCCGGTAGGGATCGTGGGTTCGGGGGGGTCGTGGACCGAGCGGGCCAAGGACGCAGTGCGAAGCCTTGGCCGGCGGCCAAGGCGAGCGCGAGGACGACGGATCCGCGACGTGGCCACGGCCGCATCCGGGCGTGCGACACCCTACCGGGATAGGACCATAGGCGCGAGCAGCAGCTCTGGGCCCTCGGGCACGCCGGCTCCGACCTTGTTGACCAGCGGGTTGGCAGGCGAGACCGCCATCAGCTGCGCCGGATAGGGGACGCAGAGGGCCTTGGCGGCCACAGCGTCAAGCTCGGGGGAGAGCCACGCGTGCTCACCGTCGGGCCCCGGGAGGATCACCGGCATGCGGTCGTGAACCGCCGCCACCAGCCCGTTTGCGGCCGTGGTGAGGATCGTCGCCGACTCGATCGGCTCGCCCTCGAGCGTTCCGGGCGTCCACAGACCGGCGAATGCGAACGGCTCGCCGTCGCCGAGCGTGAAGCGGAACGGCACGCGCGGAAGCTTGCGATCCTCCGGGCGCAGCCACTCGTAGAAGCCGTCTGCCAAGAGCAGCGCGCGCCGGTCGGCGCTGGCGAGCAGCCGCTTGAAGGCGCCCTTCTGCTCGGCCGTCTCCGAGCGCGCGTTGATCATCCTGTAGGCGACCTTGGCGTCCTTCGCCCACGGCGGGATCAGGCCCCAGCGCATCGCGCGGGCCACCGGCTCCCCGCCCTCCCCGCGGACGATCGCGATGATCGTCTGCGTCGGCGCGATGTTGTAGCGGCGGGAGCCCTCGCGAAACGGGATGCTCACACCGAAGCGCCGCTCGAGCGCGTCGGGTTCAGCTGTATTCGTGTAGCGCCCGCAGATTCTCTGAGGGTAGCCGCGCCCGCGGCCGGAGGATGCGCCGCCGCGCTGCGATCCGAACGCCGGGATACTGTGAGCCATCGAGAAGCTCTTGCCGCCCCGCAGCCCGATCCCTGTTGCGACCTCGCCAGAGGGAGTGCTCTAGCGCGCGCCGTCGCCGCGCGCCCCGTCGCCGCGCGGCATCGGCGCCAGCGATCCACAGATGCCTGGAGCAAGACAGCGCCCGGCTCGTCGCGAGCCGCCACACGCACGGTTGGGCCGGCGCGCCGGCGCTCTCACGGCGTTCGCGACGGCGACGCTCGCGGTCGCCGTGGTCGTGGCCGTCTCACTGCACGCGCACCTGCCGTTCGGACTCAGCGCGAACAGCGCCAGGCCGCCGAGAACCGCCAGCCTGACCGGCCCGACGGGCCGGCGCAAGCCGCCCGCTCCGACGCGAACCGTCACGGTCACGACGCTCGGATCGCTGAGCGCGCCGGCTTCACGGATCGCCGCGGTCCCCTACGGCACGGGCGGAGCGCTCTTCCTGGGCGGCTACGACGCAACCGGCGCCCCGACCGACGCGATCGAGAACTTCCAGACCGCGACCGTGACCGCGGCGGGGACGCTTCCTGTCCCGGACGCCTCCGCCGGCGCGGCTGTGCTCGGGAGCAACATCTACCTGTTCGGCGGCACGAGTTCGACGATCTATGAGCTGAACGGTCAGAGCTTCACGGTCGCCGGCAGCCTCCCCTCGGCGACGGCGGACGCCGCCATCGCGACCGTCGGCGACAGTGCCTACGTGATCGGGGGCTACAGCGGCAGCGTGGAACTGAACACGATCGTCGCCTACACGCCAGGGCTGGGGACGCGCACCGCCGCGACGCTGCCGGTGACGCTCCGCTACCCGGCGGCTGTGTCGCTGGACGGCCAGATCTACATCATCGGCGGCTCGACCGCCGGCGTCCCGAGCGCGACGGTCTACCGCTATGACCCGACGACCAACGCGGTCGCCCCCTTCGCGACGCTACCCGTCGCGCGCGCGAGAGAGAGCGCAGCCGTGCTCGACGGCGTGATCTATGCGATCGGCGGCGCCAACGCCGCCGGCCAGCGCTCGCGGGCGATCTACGCGATCAACCCGGCGAGCGGCCGGGTGGCGCTCGCGGGCGTCCTGCCGCAGGCCCTCGCCGACACCGTCGCGCTCACCGGCGACGGTGAGATCATCGTCGCCGGCGGCACCGATGAGGCGCTGGCGCCGGTCGCGACGATCTACGCGGTGACCCCGATCGCGCCATGAGCGCGCGCGTCGTCGCGTTGACGCTCACGCCGGTCAAGGGGCTGCGCGTACTCGCGCGCGAGCAGGTGGTGCTCGGGTCCGGCGGCGTGCGCGAGAACCGCCGCTTCTTCCTGATCGACGAGCAGCAGCGGATGGTCAACGGCAAGCGCCACGGGGCTCTCCAGGCTGTCGTCGCCGACTACTCCGACTCGCAGCGGACGCTCTCGCTGCGCTTTCCCGACGGCACCGTGGTCGCCGGCGACGTCGAGCCCGGCCGAAGGCTCGCGGCGCGGTTCTTCTCGAGCACCGTCGCCGCAACCCTGGTGCCCGGTCCCTGGTCGGCGGCGCTGTCGGAGTACGTCGGGGAGCCGCTCGCGCTGGTCGAGAGCGTCAGCGACTGGGGCGCCGTCGACCGCGGGCGCGAGGGCGCGGTGTCGCTGGTCTCCACGGCGAGCATCGAGCGTCTCGGGGCGGCGGCGGGGGCGGCGCAGCCACTCGACGCGCGGCGCCTGCGCATGCTGTTCGAGGTCGACGGCGTCGCCGCGCACGAGGAGGACGGGTGGCTCGATCGCCCGCTGGCGATCGGCGGGGCCGTGGTGATGGCGCTCGGCCACGTCGGGCGCTGCGCGGTGACGAAGCGCGACCCCGACAGCGGCGCCACCGACCTCGACACGCTCGCCGCGCTGGCGAGCTACCGCAGCGTCACCGACACGACCGAACCGCTCGGCTGCGGCATCCACGGCCGCGTCGTCAGCGCGGGCACGGTCAGGATCGGCGACGCCGTCGAGCTGATCTGAAGCAGGAACGTTGTTCCGATCGGCGCATGCGCCGATCGGCGGGACGGCGCACCCCGTGCGGGGCACAGGCATGCGCCGTCCCGCGGGCGGGTGCATGCACCCGCCCGAAAGACCAATCAGGAGCCGAAGCGGCGCTGGCGCTCGGCCCGGTACTGCTCGTTCTGCTGGTGCTCGCCGCGGACCTGGATCACGATGTAGACCACGATCACGTTAACGACCACGCCGATGCCGCCGAAGGTGGCGATCAGTCCAAACGTTTCCGACAGGGCCCTGCTGACTGCTAGCACGATGCTCCTCGGTCGCGGCGGCGGCTGTGCGGCAGATTAGCGCGTCGCGTAGCCTTCCACATCCGCTGCGCTCCCGGAGAGGTGCCGGAGCGGTTGAACGGGCGCGACTGGAAATCGCGTGACGGGGGAAACCTCGTCCGAGGGTTCGAATCCCTCCCTCTCCGCTGGGGCAGCTGTGGGAGCTGCCGTACTCATGTTCCACGGACCTGCGCTCAGCCGACCGTGAACCTGTGCGTGATGGGCGTCGCCTCGGCGCCCGACATTCTGCCGGTCAGGCCATCAAGCTCGCGCTCAACCGCGGACTCTCGATGGCCGAGCTGCTGGGCGCAAGCGATCTCAGCGCGCTCACGAAGCCGGCGGGATCAGGGAGCGCCCGGAAGAAGGCCCTGTCGCATGCCTCGACGACTCTGACGGCTTCGTTGGCAAGGCGCCGTCCCGCAGAGCGGTCGCGGTGAGTGCTCGCGCGGGGCCGGCCGCCAGGCAGACGGGCGAGCTGCGCGCCCCGTGCGCGCCGATCTGCGAACGTCGCTGCGTGCCCGAACCCCGCGCGCGACGCCTGGTGCAACTCTTCGCGGGCCTGATCCTCTACGGCGTGAGCGACTCGATGCTGCTGCTCGCCGGGCTCGGGCTGGACCCGTGGGACGTCCTGCACCAGGGGCTCTCGCGGCGGATCGGCCTGGGCGTCGGGACCTGGGCGATCATCGTCGGCGGCGCGGTCCTGCTGCTGTGGATACCGCTGCGCCAGCGCCCCGGGGTCGGGACGGTCTGCAACGTGATCGTGGTCGGCGCCGTGATCGACCTGATGCTCGCCGTCGTCCCCACGCCGCACGGGCTCCTGCTGCGCTCGGTCGTCCTGGTCGGCGGCATCTTCCTCAACGGCGTGGCGACCGGCGCCTACATCGGCGCGGGACTCGGGCCGGGACCGCGAGACGGGCTGATGACCGGGTGGGCGAAGCGCGGGCATTCGATCCGCGTCGTGCGGACGGCGATCGAGCTGACGGCGCTGGCCACCGGCTGGGCGCTCGGGGGGACCGTCGGCGTCGGGACGGTGCTCTATGCCCTCGCGATCGGGCCGCTCGCGCACCGGTTCATACCGCTGCTTGCGATCCCGATGCCGGCACGGCGCACCGCTCAACCACAGATATGATCAAATATCCAAACACAGGAAGCCGGACGCCCCAACGCCCCGTTGTTGGGCCGCGGCATTGGCCAGGAGAGGGAGTGCTGCATGCCGGGTGTGCCGTTTCGGATTGGCGTGATGCAGCTGACGATGGAGCCGCTCGCGGAGATCCTCGGCCACGCCCGCGCACTCGACCGCCACGGCTTCGACACGATCTGGCTCGCCGAGGCCTACCCGTGGTGGCGCAAGCATTCGATGGAGGCCCGCTCGGCCACCGCGATCTCGCCGCTGATCGCGCGCGAGACCGAGCGCCTGACGATCGGCTGGGGGATCATCTCGCCGTTCACCCGCCACCCGATCGAGGTCGCGATGGACGCCCGCGTGACCCAGGAGGCCGCCGGCGGCGAGCGCTTCCGGCTCGGCTTCGGCGCGTCGCGGATCTTCATGAAGGAGATCGGCGCCGAGGAGGTCAAACCGCTGAACCCGACGCGTGACTCGGTGCGCATCGTCCGCGGCGTGCTCGGCGGCGAGCAGTTCGACTACGACGGCCCGACCTTCAGCGCCCACGTCCCAGCGCTCGCCGACGACGCCGACACCCCGCGCGGCTCGGTGCCGATCTACATCGCCGGGACCGGCCCGCGGATGCAGCAATACGCGGGCGAGGAGGCGGACGGGCTGCTGACGGCGTCGATCACCACCCCCGACTTCGTGCGCTACAGCTACGCGAACATGGCGCAGGGCGCCGCGAAGGCGGGCCGCGACCCGTCCTCGATCGATGTCGGCTGCACGATCGTCGCCTCGATCCACGAGGATCGCGCGACCGGGCGCGAAGGAGCCCGCGAGATCGCCGGCATGTACCTGGCGAACAAGGTGCAGAACATCCAGGGGTCGGCGGACGTGCTGCTCGAGCTGGCTGGACTGAGCCAGGAGGAGATCCGCCCGATCGCCGAGGCGATGGAGGCCGGCGGTCGCGCCGCCGCGGCTGCCGCGGTCAGCGACGCGATCCTCGAGCGCTGCCAGCCGATCGCGGGCACCCCGGCGGACTGCGTCGCGGCGATCGAGTCCTACCGCGAAGCCGGCTGCACGCACGTGATGCTCGAGCTGTGGGGCGAGGATCGCGAGCGCCAGATCGAGCTGTTCGCGACCGAGGTCCTCCCCCGCCTGGACCGATGAGCATCGACGCGCAGCACAGGGCGGCGCTGATCGCCGCCGTCGACGAGAACCGGCTGGTGGCCACCGCCAGCTCGTTCGTCGACATCCCCAGCCCGACCGGCAGCGAGCAGGAGATGGCGGTCTGCATGCGCGAGGTCCTCGAGGGCATGGGCCTGGCGGTCAGCTGGCAGGAGGTCGAGGACGGGCGGCCCAACGTGGTCGGGCGCCTCGAGGGCTCGGGCGGCGCGCCCAGCCTGATGTTCAACGGTCACATGGACACCTCCTACTCCGGGCGCGAGCCCCACCTGCGCGACAAGCCGGGGTTCCAGCCCCGCGCGCAGGTGCGCGACGGGCACATCTGGGGCCTCGGCATCTCCAACATGAAGGGCGCGCTCGCGTGCTACGTCGAGGCGGTTTCGGCAATCGCCGATGCGGGGCTGCGCCTGCGCGGCGACATCGTGCTCGCCGCCGTCGTCGGGGAGATCGAGAAGACCCAGTGGGGCGAGGAGTTCACCGGCGCGCAATACCGCGGCTACGCGGCCGGCAGCCGCTATCTGCCGACGCACGGCGGGATCGCCGACTACTGCATCCTCGGCGAGCCGACCGAGCAGCGCGTCGTGCTCGGCCACTACGGGACGATGTGGGCGCGCATCTCGACGCACGGGCCCTTCATCCATACGGCGTTCTCCGCCGGCCGCCTCGCTGAGAACGCGATCGTCCGGATGCACAGCGTCCTCGCCGACGTGCTCGAGTGGATCCCCGGCTGGGAGAGCCGCTCCGCCTACGGCGGCATCAACGGCGTCGTCAACATCGGCGCGAGCTCGGCCGGGGCGCCGTGGCGCGTCAGCCGCACCCCGCACCGCGCGGACCTCTTCCTCGACATCCGCGTGCCGCCGACGATGGCGATGACCGCGGCCCGCGAGGAGTTTGCGGCGCTGGTCCGCGAGCTGCGCGAGCGCCACCCCGACTTCGGCATCGAGTCGGAGGTCTTCGTCACCGCCCCGGGGGCGCAGATCGCCGAGTCCCACCCGCTGATCGCCGCGATCGACGCAGGCCACGCAGAGGTTTTCGGCGCTCCGCCCGCGCGCGACACCGTGCGCTGGTTCTCCGACGCCTCGGCGCTGACGCGCTACGGCATCGAGACCGTCAACTATGGGACCTCCAGCGGCCTGCCGAGTCCCGACGGCGAGAACCTCCAGATCGACGGGCTGCGCGCGATGGCGACGGTCTACGCGCTCGTCGCAGCCGACGTCTGCGGGGTGAGCGCGTGAAGCTCGCGACCGTCGAGACGCCCGACGGGGTGCTTCGCGCCGGCGTGATCGACGGCGACATGATCGCCCTGCTTGACGTGCCCGACATGCGCGCATTCTTCGAGCGCGGCCTGGACGCCGGCGCCGCGGCCGCCGCCGCGGGCGAGCGGCTGGCGCTGGCAGACGTGCGGCTGCGCGCCCCGATCGTGCCGAAGAAGTTCTTCCACACCTCGGGCAACTTCCGCGAGCACGAGGAGGAGTCGAAGACCGTCGCGTGGTCGCACGAGATCGCGCCGTGGATCGTGTTCTTCCAGAACGTCGACGCGATCATCGGCCCGGACGAGGCGATCGTCTACCCCGAGCATCTGACCGACGAGCTCGATCACGAGCTCGAGCTGGCGGTGATCATCGGCAAGGCCGGTCGCCACTTCGACGCGCGCGAGGCCGAGTCCTACATCGCCGGCTACACGATCTTCAACGACATCACGGCGCGCGACATCCAGCGACGCGAGATGCGCTCCGGGGTGTTCTCGTTCTGCAAGGCGATCGATACCTTCTGCCCGCTGGGCCCGTGGATCGTCACCCCCGACGAGGTCGGCGACCCGCACGAGCTGCGGATGAGGCTGCGCGTCAACGGCGAGCTCCGCCAGGAGTCCTACTCGGGAAACATGTCGGTGAGCATCCCCGAGATCATCGCCCACTACTCGCCGCTCGGCTACAGCGCCGGCGACATAATCTCGACCGGCACGGTCTCCGGCGTCGCCGGCTTCAGCGAGAACGCCGCCGAGCTCTACCTGCGCCCGGGCGACGTCGTGGAGTGCGAGATCGAGAAGATCGGCACGCTCTCCAATCCCGTCATCTCCTGGGAGCAGGCCCACGGCGTCCCGGCGCCGCCGCTGCGCCGCTGGTGATCGATGGGCTGGGTCCTCGACACCGCCAAGCTCGATCGCGTCCGCACGCTGATGGCCGCAGAGGGCGTTGACACGCTCGTCGTGCGCTCCCCCGACAACGTCTGCTACCTCACGAACTACTGGCCGATGAAGGGCT
Organism: Solirubrobacteraceae bacterium; assembly: GCA_049522915.1. Classification (GTDB taxonomy): domain Bacteria; phylum Actinomycetota; class Thermoleophilia; order Solirubrobacterales; family Solirubrobacteraceae; genus Palsa-513. The sequence goes on from JBEKNK010000011.1 coordinate 18,495, forward strand.
ACGACATCGCCGTCGTGCCGCTGCAGGGCGAGGTGACTCTGTTCGTGATGGAACCCCAGCACGAGGAGGCGCAGCGGACCGCCTGGACCGCCGACGTGCGGGCATTCCCGTTCTATGACCCCGACGACCCCCGCCCGCCCGCGGTCCGCGCGCAGGAGCGCTGCCTGGCGTTCCTCGCGCAGTCCGGCGGCGGCGGACGGATCGGGCTCGAGCGCTCGCAGGGAACGCAGGGCGCCGATCGCATGGTCGGCGAGCCGACGGTCTTCTGGACTGGCTGGTTCGACGGCTTCGACGCCGTCGCGACCGACGTGCTCGACGCAGCGCCGCTGCTCGCGCGCGCGCGCATGATCAAGACCACCCAGGAGGTCGAGCGCCTGCGTCTGGCCAACGAGCTGGCGAGCGCGGCGATGGAGCATGTGCGCGAGCGGATCCGCCCAGGGATGCGTGAGAGCGAGGTCGGCGCGATGTTCGAGGGCCACGTGCACGAGCTCGGCACCGGCTACCAGGGCAAGGTCGCGCTGGCGCGCGCGTTCACGCTCGTCTGGGCGGGCCCGGGCATTCGCACCTTCACAGCGACGGGCGCGCGGCCGGTGCTCGAGGATCAGCCGACGCTGCTGGAGATCTGGGTCTGCGCCGACGGCTACTGGTCGGACCTGACCAAGAACGCGTGCCCCGGCACGCTCAGCCGCCGCTACGACGAGTTGCTCGACGGCCTGCTCGGCGTCTACGCTGCGGCGATCGAGCACGTCCGCCCCGGAGCGAGCCTCGCCGAGCTCGACACGCTGATCCGCGAGGGCATCGCCGCCCTCGGCTACCCCGGCCAGCCGAGCCACCCGATCTGCCACGGGGTCGGCGCGCGTGCACACGAGCCGCCGTTCGCTCACGCCAGGCAGGCCGCGGTGATCGAGGAGGGCATGGTGCTCGCGATCGAGCCGGCCGTTTACTGGCCGGAAGGCGGCGGCCTGCGCCTCGAGGACAACTTCCTCGTGACCGCAGGCGGCGCCGAGAAGCTGTCGAGCTACCCCGACGACTTCCGCGGCCAATGATCGAGCGCTCGAAGCTGTGGCTCGGCGAGCTGAACGGCGCGGCGATCCCCGACGCACCGGACGCGCCGGCGCGCGTCGGCCTCTACGACACGACGCTGCGCGACGGCGAGCAGACCGTCGGCGTCGTGCTCGACCCCGAGGCCAAGCTCGAGATCGCGCAATCGCTCGACCGCCTGGGCGTCGACCGGATCGAGGCGAGCTTCCCGCGCGTCTCGGCTGACGACGCGCAGGCGCTTGCGCTGATCGTCGGCGCCGGGCTCCGCGCCGAGGTCTGGGGCTTCTCGCGCGCCGTACCCGCCGACGTCGAAGCGCTGCTCGAGGCCGGGGTGCGATCGACGGTGATCGAGTCGCCGGTCAGCGACGGCAAGCTCGCGGCCTACGGCATGACGCGCGAGAAGGTCACCGCGCGCGTCGTGGAGGCCGTCTCGCACGCGGCCGGCGCCGGGCTGCGCGTGTGCTTCTTCGGCGTCGACGGCTCGCGCGCCGACCTCGCCTTCCTGCAGCGCATCTACTCGGCGGCCGTGCAGGCCGGGGCGGCCGAGATCGCGGTCGTGGACACGATCGGCGTGCTCGCGCCCGAGAGCGCGGGACTGCTCGTCGCGAGCGCGCGGCGCTGGCTGGGGGCCGACGTGCCAATCCACTGGCACGGGCACAACGACTTCGGTTTGGCGACCGCGGCTGCGATCGCCGCCGTGCGCGCCGGCGCGGGCTGGGTGCAGGGCACGATCAACGGGATGGGCGAGCGCGCCGGCAACGCCAGTCTCGGCGAGGTCGCGCTGGCGCTCGACGCGCTGTACGGGATCGGCAGCGGCCTGCGGTTCGAGGCGCTGCGCGAGACCTCCGAGCTGGTGCGCCTGCGCTCGGGCTACACGCTCGAGCCGTGGCGGCCGCTGACCGGGGAAACGCTGTTCGTGCGCGAGTCGGGCGCGGTGGCGAGCCAGTTCCACGATCCGCCGGCGATCGAGCCCTACTCGGCGGAGCTGGTCGGCGCGAGGCGGGGGATCGTGCTCGGCAAGAAGAGCGGCCTTGACTCGATCAGGATCAAGCTCGAGCAGCTCGGCATCGAGCGCCCGCCCGAGGACTGGCCGGCGCTGCTGAGCGCCGTCAAGGAGCTCGGCGGGCGCGAGCAGCGCCTGGTCAGCGACGAGGAGTTCACGACGATGGCGAGCGCCGGCGAGGAGCAGCGCTGATGGCGATCTCGCGCGTCTGCGTGATCGGCGCCGGCACGATCGGCAGCCTCTATGCCGGACACCTGGCCAGCGTTTGCGAGGTCAGCGTGCTGACGCGCCGCAGCGAGCACGCGGCGATGCTGCGCGAGCACGGCCTCGCGATCAGCGGCAAGCACGACCGCCACGTCGAGCTGTTCGCCACCGCCGAGCCGGCGGAGCTGCCGCGCTTCGACGTCGGGATCATCGCCTGCAAGGCGCTCGACCTGGAGCTGACCGCCTCGCGGCTGGCGGGGCAGGCCGCCGGCGCGACGATGATGACGGTGCAGAACGGCCTGGGCGCCGAGAGCGTCCTCGCGGGCCACGGCGCCTGGCCGATCATCTCCGCGGTCACGTTCATGAGCGGCATCCGCCACTCCGACGTGCACGTCGAGTACGAGCTCGACACGGAGACCTGGATGGGCCCCTGGGCGGGGACCGCGACGCCGTATGAGCTGGTCGCGGAGCTCGCGGCGCTGATGGTCTCCGCCGGCCTGCAGGCGGAGGCGATGGCGGACCTGCTTCCGGCGCAGTGGTCGAAGCTGATCTTCAACTCGGCGATCAACACCGTCGCCGCGCTGACCGGGCTGCCGCATGTCGGCCTGTTCGCGCAGGAGCGCGAGTTCGGCGACCTCGGCCTGCTCGTGCACGGGCTGATCGACGAGGGGGTCGCGGTGGCGACCGCCGCTGGCGTGACGCTGCACGAGGACCCGTGGGAGATGAACCTGCTGGCCGTGGCGCGGGGCGAGACGGCGCACAGCGACTACGCGCACCGGCCGTCGATGCTCGAGGACGTGCTCGCGCGGCGACCGACCGAAATCGAATTCATCACGGGCGCGCTCGTGCGCGAGGCGTCGCGCGTCGGCGTGGAGGTGCCGCTGAGCACCGCGATGTACAGGCTCGTGCGCGCGCGCGAGGCCTCGTGGGCGCCGAGCGTCGCCGGGGCGGTGGTCTGAGCATGCGCGTGTGCATCGTCGGCTGCGGCGCGGTCGGCGGGCTGTTCGCGGCGCACCTTGCGACGCTCGAGGACGTCGAGGTCTGGGCCTATGACGTCGGGGCGGAGCACGTCGCGGCGATCAATGCCGCCGGCCTGCGACTGACCGGTCGCGCCGAGATCCTCGCCGCCGTCAACGCGCGCACGGACCCCGCCGAGATCCCGCCGTGCCAGTTCGGAATCCTCGCCACCAAGGCCATGTTCACCGAACAGGCGATCGCCGAATGCGCCGGCGTGTTCGTCGATGGTGCGGTGTGTAGTGTGCAGAACGGCGTGGGTAACGAGGAGCTGATCGCCGAGCACGTGTCGCGGGTGATCCGCGGCACGACGTTCCCGGCCGGCCACGTGGTCGCACCCGGCGTGGTGGCGATGGACACCGCCGGGGACACCTGGATCGGGCCGTTCGAGGAGCGGCCGGCGTCGGCGGCCGAGATCGAGCGCCTGGCACAGGCGCTGACGCGCGGCGGGATGCCGACCGTGGCGCTGGCCGACGCCCGCGGGGCGCAGTGGACCAAGCTGATCTTCAACGCGGCGAGCAACCCGCTCGGCGCGCTGACCGGGCTGACACACGGTCGCCTGTGCGAGCTGCCGGCGACGCGCGAGCTGATCCGCGGACTCGTGCGCGAGGGCGTCGCGGTCGCCGAGTCGCTGGGCATCACGCTCGACTCCGATCCCGATGAGCTGATCGACCACGCCGCGGAGGTCGCCTACGACCACCGCTCGTCGATGCTCCAGGATGCGCTCGCGCACCGGCGCACCGAGATCGACGTGCTGAACGGCGGCATCGTCGCATTCGGCGCCCAGACGGGCACACCGACACCGCTGAACGAGGCGATCGTGGCGCTGATCGCGGGCATGGAGCACGGGTGGGATTCCCAGCCGCCGGGCGAGCGCCGATGACGGCGATCGGCAGCGATCCCGCGCGCACGCCGAGCGCCGGCGAGGTGGCGCGCCGCTACGCCAACGCGCGTGCGGCGATGGCCGAGCACGACGTGGACGCGCTGCTGGTCAGCGGCAGCGAGTACAGCGGCTTCGAGGGCGCGGTCCGCTACCTGTCGGGCTTTCGCATCGTGCACCGCTACGCCTACGTGCTGCTGCCGGCCGCCGGCGAGGCGATGACGGTCTTCCCGAGCGAGGCGCGCTGGGTTGGCGATCACGCCGACGGCTGGGTCGACGAGCCGGTCTTTGCGGAGCATCCCGGCGCCTGGATCCGCGATCATCTGCGCGCCGCCAAGGTCAAGCGCCTCGGGGTCCACGGACTCGACTACGTGATGCCCGTGCGCGATCACCGCGCGCTGGTGGACGGGGGGTTCGAGCTGGTCGACTTCGACGTCGCGTTCGACCTCTCGCGCGCCGTGAAGAGCGACGAGGAGCTCGCGCTCGTACGCGAGAGCATGGCGATCAACGTCGCCGGCTTCTGGGCGGTGCACGAGGCCTACGAGCCGGGCCGCACGCAGGCCGAGGTGATGGCGGCCGCCGAGGCGGTCTTCGCGGCGCGCGGGACCGGGCGCCAGACGATGGACATGGTTCTCTGGGGGCACGAGGGCTCGGCGACGCCGGAATTCCGGATCCCCGATCAGCAGACGGCGATCGCGGCGGAGGACCTGCTGCTCTACTCGTTGGAGGTGGCGGGGCCCGGCGGCCACTGGGTCGAGTTCTCCCGCCCGCTGACCCGCGGCGCGCCCGGCGGCGACACGCTGGCGATGCTCGAGGCCTACCAGGAGTACCACGAGGCGGCCCGCGCGAGCATGTGCGAGGGCGCGAGCGCGCACGACGTGCATCGAGCCGTCTCGGCGCCTTTCGCGCAGCGCGGCTATCCGCTCGGGCACGTCACCGGACACTCGATCGGGATGACGATGATCGAGCACCCGAAGATCGGCGAGGGTGTCGAGGTCGAGCTGCGCGAGGGCATGATCCTCTCGATGCACCCGCACGCGATCGCCGCAGGCGGCAGTGCGTGCATGTACATGCAGGACACCTGGCGAATCGGCGCGCGGGCCGGGGAGCCGCTCGCGAACGTGCCGCTGGCGATCTTCGACGGCCGCGAGCCGCGGCCGTCAATTGACCAAATCACGGAAGGGACCTGAGCGATGCTGCTAGCTGCCACCGAGTACGTGCGCCCGGCGAGCCTCGAGGAAGCCCTCACCGCGCTGCGCGCGAACACGGGCGCACGGGTGCTGGCCGGAGGCCAGACGCTGATCAACGTGCTCAAACACCGCGCGGCCTGCGTGGATCTGCTCGTCGACGTCAGCCGCCTGCAGGAGCTGCGCTTCATCGACGTGGCGGCCGACGGCTCGGCCGTGATCGGAGCCGCGACCACCTACGCGGAGCTCGAGCGCTCGGCGGAGCTGCGCGGGGCCCAACCGCTGATCGGCCAGGTCGCGGCCGGCACCGTCGACCGTCAGGTGCGCGTCCGCGGAACGATCGGTGGCAACGCCTGCTTCGCCGATCCGGCTTCCAACTATCCGCCGCTGCTGGTCGCGCTGGAGGCCTCGATGGAGATCGCCGGCGAGTCGGGGACGCGCAGCGTACCGGCGAGCGAGTTCTTCCTCGGCCTCTACCGCACCGCGGTCGGCCCCGGCGAGCTGCTGCGGGCGATCACGCTGCCGCCGCTTGACGGCGCCGGCGTCGGTTACCGCTCGCTGCAGATTGCCGCCGACTCCTGGGCGCTCGCGCGCGCCGTGGCGTGGGTCCGCACCGCCGCGGGCTCGCCGCCGACGATCAGCGCGGTGCGCGTCGTGCTCGGCTGCGTCGCCGGCGCGCCGGTGCGCGCGGGCGCCACCGAGGAGCGACTGGCCGGCGGGCCCGCGAGCGAGGAGGCCGTGAGCGCCGCCGCCGCGCTCGTCGGCGAGCGCCTGCGGCCCCCCGCCGACGTGCACGCGAGCAGCTCCTACCGGCGCGAGATGGCGGCCGTGATGGCCAAGCGAGCGCTGCTTGACGCGATCGGCGGTGCGTCATGAGGCGCGCACACGCGCGATTTGGGGACACGACCACACAGGCGGAGGTGACTGATGGCGACTGACGGTGCGACGGTGCACGCGATCGATCTGACGGTCAACGGCGTGGCGCACTCCACGACCGTGCCGGCGCGGCGGCTGCTGGTGCATTTCATCCGTGAGACGCTCGGCCTGCGCGGAACCCACATCGGCTGCGACACGGGCAACTGCGGCGCCTGCTCGGTGATCTGCGACGGCCAGCTGATCAAGAGCTGCATGATGCTCGCGGTGCAGGCCGACGGCTCCGAGATCGAGACGATCGAGAGCCTCGGCGAGGGGCCCGACGGGCTCGATCCGATCCAGGAGGCCTTCAAGGAGCACCACGGCCTGCAGTGCGGCTACTGCACCCCGGGGATCGTGCTGAACGCCAAGACGCTGCTCGCCGAAAACCCCCACCCGAGCGAGGCGGAGATCCGGCGCGCGCTGAAGGGCAACATCTGCCGCTGCACGGGCTACGTGAACATCATCGCCTCGATCGAGGCCGCCGCCGGCGATGAAAGGAGCGTGAGCAGATGAGCACCCCATCAGGCGAGACGACCTTCTACCCCGAGGTCGAGCAGAGCGACCGGCTCGGCGTGTGGTCCGGCAAGAGCGTGCCGCGCAAGGAGGACAAGCGGCTGCTGAAGGGCCAGGGCGCCTTCGTCGACGACCTCTGGATGCATCGTCAGGGCCATGTGCACTTCGTGCGCTCGCCACACGCCCACGCGCGGATCGTGTCGATCGACGTCTCACGCGCCGAGGCGCTGCCGGGCGTCTACGCGACGCTGACCGGCGAGGAGGTGGGCGAACTGCAACAGCCCTTCTTCCAGATGGCGCCCGAGCCCGCCGGCCTGATGAAGGACTACTGCATGGCGGTCGGCAAGGCGCGCTACATGGGCGAGCCGGTGCTCGCCGTGCTCGCCGAGTCAGCCGAACTGGCGCGCGACGCCGCGGCGCTCGTCGAGGTGGTCTATGAGCCGCTCGAGGTGGTGGTCGACGGGATCGCGACGATCGAGCCCCAGGCGCCCGTGCTGCACGAGGAGATCGGCTCCAACGTGGCCTGGCACGGCGTCTACGACTACGGCGACGTCGACTGGGCGCTGGAGAACGCCGACCACGTCGTGCGGATCGACCGCCTGCACTTCCACCGCTTCTCCTCGACGCCGCTCGAGACGACCGGGGCGCTGGTCAACTGGGACCCGGGCACGGGTGTCGTCGAGTTCCGCTCCAACAACCAGATGCCGATGTTCGCCGCGATGTTCATCGGCCCGGCGATCGGCCTGGGGATCGACCACATGCAGTTCTCCAGCCAGGACATCGGCGGCGGCTTCGGGATCAAGATCACCAGCTACACCTATCTGACGGCGCTGGCGCTGCTGTCGCGCAAGGCCGGGCGGCCGGTGAAGTGGAGCGAGTCGCGCTGGGAGCACCTCGCGGCCTCCGCGCACGGCAACGAGCGGACCTTCCTGGACATCGAGGTCCCGGTGATGAGCGACGGCACGATCCTCGGCTTCAAGGTGCGGGCCTTCGACGACGCCGGCGCCTACCTGCGCTACGAGCCGCTCGGCGCGGTGATCTGGGCGCAGGTCGTGCCCGGCAACTACCGCTTCAAGCACGTCCGCGTCGACTACACCGAAACGCTGACGAACAAGTGTCCGGTCGGCCCCAACCGCGGATACTCGCGGCTTCAGCACCTCTGGCTGATCGAGCGGATCGTCGACATCGTCGCGAAGGAGCTGAAGTTCGATCGCGTGGCGCTGCGGGCGCTCAACTACGTGCAGCCTGAGGATTTCCCCTACGAGACGCCGAACGGCTGCATCTACGACTCCGGCGACTACCCCGCGATGCTCGAACAGGTGCTCGAGCTGATCGACTACGAGGGCGCCCTGAAGCGCAAGCTCGAAAGCGCCGGGAGCGGCAAGCGGATCGGCATCGGCATCGGCTCGACGCTCGACTCCGGCACCAACAACTTCGGCCAGTCGCGGATCATCAACTCCGCGCTCCCGTTCTCGGGCAACGGCGAGGCCGCCGTCGTGCGACTCGACCTCTACGGCGAGATCACGGTCACGATCGGCACGAGCCCACAGGGTCAGGGGCACGAGACGACCGCCGCGCAGGTCACCGCCGACATCCTCGGCTGCAGCCCCGACCTCGTGCACGTCGCGGCCGGCTACAACAAGGCGGCCAACACCTACGTCGGCTTCTCGGGAACATACGCGAGCCAGTTCGCCGTGACGGGCCTGGGCGCGGTGATGGGCGCGGCCGAGCAGTTGCGGGGCGAGATCGTCAAGGTCGGCGCCTGCATGCTCGGCGCCGAGGAGTCCGATATCGAGCTGGCCGACGGGTTCGTGCGCCTCGCCGCCAACCCGGAGGCGGCGATCCCCTTCATCGGCATCGCGGCCACCGTCTTCGCGAACGTGGCCGAGCTGCCGGGCGAGCTGGCCGATTCGGTGACGCTGAACTGCCGCTACGTGTACCGGCCGCCGTTCACGGTCCCCGACCACGAGACCAAGCGCGGCAAGCTGACGCTGACCTACGCCAGCCAGGTTCACGCCGCCGTAATCGAGCTGGACGACGAGACCGGGCAGGTCACGATCCTCGACTACGCCGCCGTTGACGAGTGCGGGCGCAAGGTGAACCCGAAGATCGTCGAGGGGCAGGTGCACGGGGCGACCGGCCACGGGATCGGAGCGGCGCTGTATGAGAGCTTCGAATACGACGCCGACGGGCAGCTGCTGAACTCGACCTTCGCGGACTACCACGCCGCGACCTCGCTTGACGTCCCCCACATCGTCACCGGCGAGATCGAGTGCCCGTCGCCATTCACGCCCAACGGCGCGAAGGGCATGGGCGAGGGCGGCGGCGCGCCGCTGTCGACGATCTGCAGCGCGATCGAGGACGCCCTGCCGGAGGGTGCCCACATCGTCTTTGACACGCACAACAACTCCGAGCGGGTCTACGACCTGCTGCGCAGTGCAGCGCTCGGCGGTCCGCGAGGGGTGGAGGTGATCTCGAGATGATCGTCAGCGGCGAGATGAGCGTCGCGGTTGGGCGCGAGGAGCTGTGGGCGGTGCTCAGCGATCCGCAGCGGCTGGCACAGGCGCTGCCCGGTGTGAGCGATGTCTCGATCGAGGACGAGCAGCACTTCAGTGCCGTCGCCCATCCGTTCACCGCGCTCGGCGAGACACCGGTGGCGCTCGAGTTCGAGATCGTCGAGGTCCGGGCGGGCGAGTTCGTGGCGATCGCAGCCACGGGCAGCGCCGGCGAGAACCTGTTGACGCTCTCGGTCGCGCTCGAGCTGGCCTCGGCCGCCGATGGCACGAACGCGAGCTGGCGGGCGGAGGTGGGGCTGCGCGGCGTGCTGGCGTCGCTGCTGCAACGCGGACTGGCCGAGCTGCTGCGCGAACAGGTCGATGCGGTGCTGTGCGCCGCGTCGGCGATCAGCGCGGCGGATCGCGGGTAGCCGATGGCCTCCAGCGGTCTGAGGGTGCTCGCCGGCAGCGGGGTGCTCGAAGGTCACCGCACGCTCGCCGACCGGGCGTTCGCGGCGCTGCATGACGCGATCGTCGCCGGCCACCTGTCCCCAGGCGAGCGCCTGCCGATCGAGGAGCTCGGCGTCGCGCTGGGAATGAGCGCGATGCCGATCCGCGAAGCCCTGCGCCGCCTCGACGCCGCGGGCCTGGTGGAGAACATCCCCCATCGCGGCGGTCGCGTCACCGAGCTGTCGGTTCCCGACCTCGCCGAGGTCTACGAGGCCCGGCTGGCGCTCGAGCCGCTCGCCGTCCGCCGGGCTGCGGAGCGCTTCGGCGCGGGCGAGGCAGAGCTGGCGGCGCGGCGGCTGCGCGCGCTTGACGAACTGCCCGACGAGCACTCGCCGGAGACCTGGGCGGCGCACACGGCCTTTCACTTCGCGCTCTATGAGGCCGCCGACTCGCGATGGCTGCTGCGGCTGATCGAGCCGCTGTGGGAGACCAGCCAGCGCTACCGTCTGGCGGCCAACGTCGCACCCAGGCTCCGAGCGCGCAGCGACGAGCACGAGGTGATCCTGAGGGCGTGCATCGACCACGACGCGCAGCTCGCCTCGCGCCTGCTCTACAACCACCTGACGCGAACCGCCAACGTCGTCTCGCAGGCGATGGGCGGGCGGAAGCTGTTCGAGCCGCTGCTCGAGGGTTAGCCAGTGGCTGCCGGCCCCGACCCGCGCCGGCGCCGGCGGCGCGAGGCCAAGTACGCGAGGAGGCGCCGCACGGCCGCGGCGGCGGCGCTCACCGTGGTTGGCGCCGCGGTCGTGGCGATCGTGCTGAGCGGCGGAGGCGGAGGCGCCGCGAGCCCGGCGAAGAAGCCGGCAACCGTGGCGAAACGCTCGAGCGCGCCGCGGTGCGTCCCGGCCGCGCGCGTCGTGCGCGCCGGGCCCGACGGAACGGCGTCCGTGCCGATCCTGATGTACCACGTGATCCTGCCGGCGCCGGCGAACGCGCCGTTCCCCGGCCTGTACACCGTGCCGTCGCTGTTCGCGGCGCAGATGCACGCGCTGGCCGCCGCGGGCTACCACGCGGTGACGATGAACGAGGTGTGGAACTACTGGCATCACGGCACGCCACTGCCCGCCGGGCGCCCGATCGTGATCAGCTTCGACAACGGCTACGAGTCCCAGTACCGCGAGGCCTTCCCGGTGTTGCGCGCGATGGGCTGGGCGGGGGTCGAGAACCTGCAGCTGAGCGGACTGCCGCCTTCGCAGGGCGGGATCACGCAGCGCGAGGTGCGGGCGCTGGTCTGCGCCGGCTGGGAGCTTGACACTCAGGGCTACAACCACGCCGACCTGCCGGCGCTCAGCCCGGGCGAGCTGAACTTCCAGGTGGCCGTCGCGCGGCAGCGAATCCGCGCTCTGTACCACGTCGCGGCCGACTGGTTCTGCTATCCGTCCGGTCAATACGATCTGGCCGTGATCGATGCGGTCAAGGCGGCCGGGTTCCGTGGCTCGACGACCGTGATCAAGGGGTGGGCGAGCCCCGGCGAGGACCCCTACACGCTGCCGCGCCTGGAGGTGCTGGGCGGGACCAGCCCGCAGACGCTGCTCAGCGAGCTCGATGAGATCCGCTCCGATCCACCCCCCGGCCCGTCGTACGTGACCTCCTAGAAACTCAGTGGGCCCGCTCGAAACGACCAACCGGCCCGCGAAGACCCGCCGATAGTGCGGCGCACCAGATTCGCGCTCGCGGCGGGGCTCGCAGCGGCGCTCGTCGTGGGGGCGCTGGCACTTCACGGCGTGTTCGGCTCGCCGTCGTCCTCGTCGCCGTCGCCGCCGCCGGCGCTGGCGCTCGGCGCGCCGGCCGGTCCGGCGATCACGATCGGGTCCCACCCGGTAGGCCTCAGCATCGAGTACCCGCTGCTGGAGCACGACCTCGGCGGCGGACCCTGCCCGCCGCCGGCGTTGGTGGCAGCGATCAGGGCGCTCGGCTCGCCGACGCTGCGAATCGGAGGGGATTCCCAGGATGAGACCGCACCGGCCGCCACCGCGGCGCACAGCGGCCTGAGCGAGCTCCCGGCGGACTTCTGGACGCAGCTCGGCTGCCTCGAGCGCGAGACGGGGATCCCGGTCGTCGTCGGCCTGAACCTGGCGTGGGGAAAGCCATCCTGGGCCGCCGCGCTCGCCGCCGGCGCGCGGGCGGTGATCCCGCGTTCGCGGCTGAGCTTCGAGCTCGGCAACGAGCCCGACACCTACGGCGTTCCCGTGCCTTGGTGGAACGGCCGTGCGCTGGTGGACAGCAGGATGCCGTGGCGGATCTACGTTTCCCGCGCGCGGGCGCTGGAGGCCGCGCTCGGCCCCGGCGCGAGCATCGAGGGCCCCGACTTCGCATCCGGGCGCTGGAGCGCGAAGGTTCCGGCGCTCGCGCGGACGCTCCACCTGCAGAGCATCGACGCTCACTATTACCCGCTCGAGGGCTGCGCCGGGCGCGATGACGCGTCGATCGCGGCGCTGCTGAGCCGCCAGATCCAGACCAAGCTCGACGAGCGCGTGGGGCTCGCGCGCGATGCGCGTGCGGCCGGGCTGCCGGCCGTGATCTCGGAGGCCAATTCGGTCAGCTGCGGCGGCGTGCGCGGCGTCTCCGACCAGCCGGCGGCGGCTGTCTGGGCGGTGCGGATGATCGTGACCGCGCTGCGCGACGGCTTCGCCTCGGTCCGCTTTCACTCGAGCGGCGGCCCCTATGACCCGTTCGTCGTGAAAGCCTCGACGCTCACGGCGCGCCCGCTATACACCGGCCTGCGCGCGGCGGCCGGGCTGCTGGTGCCCGGCGGCGTGCTGCGCGCGATCCCTGGCGCGCGGGCGCTCGACGGCGTCGCGATCACGAACCCCGACGGCACGCAGACCGTGCTGCTCAGCAACTACGGCGCTCGCGCGAGGTGGGTCGCTCTGCGCACGGCCAAGGAGGCGCGCCTGCTGAGCGTGCTGCCACACGCACCGGTCCTCGCGAGCGTCAGCGTCGCGCCCGACGGCACGCGGCTGCGCGCGAAGCTGCCGCCCGACTCCTTCGACGCGATCACGATCGAAGCTCAGAGCGGATCCAGCACGTAGATCCGCAGGCCGCCGGAGGGGAACGCGGTGGCCGTGAAGGAGGCGACGACGTAGCGCTTGCCGCGGTAGCTGACCGGGCCGCTCGTGGGCAGTGTGCGAGGGCCGGGAAAGGTTCCGGCGAGCTGGCGGCGAGCGTTGCGCACGAGCACCGGGACGCGCGTCAGGGCGCCGGCGAGAATCGTGTAGCCCCGCGCGTTCTGAACCGAGAAGCGGGCGATTGCGAGCACCCGGCCCGAGGCTGAGCGGATCGGCCGCACGAGCGGCGCGATCGGCGAGCCCCTCGTGCCCGCGCCGGCGATCACGCGCCCGGCGACGCTGAGTGCGAGGTGCGCGAAGCCGCCGCCCGCCACCATGCCGGCGACGAGCTTTGCGGCGCCCGAGAGGTCGCCGGCCTCGAGCGCCTGCGGCAGCGCCTGGTCGAGAGCGAGGGTCGTGACCGCCGCCAGGATCGGCGGGCCGGTCAACGACTCCTGGTAGGCGCGCCGCGCCACGTCGGCCAGCACGTCGGCGCCCACCTGCGCGCAGCTGCTGCGCCCCAGCGCCGCGGGCGGCACGCCGAAGAGCAGCCAGATCCGCAGCGTCCCCGACGGGAAGCGCCCGTCGGTGAAGCTCGCGACCAGGTAGCGGGCGCCGCCGATCGTGACGCTGCCGCGGGCCGGCAGGGCAGCGTCGCCGACGGCGATGTCGCTCATCACGGTGCGTCCGCGGTAGCGCATCACGGCGTCGCCTCCGACCAGCCGCGCGACCAGCTTGCGGTAGCCGGCGTCGTCCTGGATCGAGGCCACGAAGGTCCCGACGACGCGCCCGCCCGAGCGCAGCGTTCCGTGGACCGGCGCGAGCACCAGCGGGCCGCCGAAATCGACCAGCACCGAGCCGGCGCGCAGCACGCGCAGGCGGACGATGTGCTCGTGGTTGAAGACCAGCGCGAGCACCTGCGCGTGCACCGCCGCGACGTCATCGGCGGCGACGGCGGTCGTGAGCGCCTGATCGCCTGTGATCGTGCGCAGCGCCTGCCTGACCGCGTTGCCGTCGCTTTCCCCGGCGCTGATCTGACGGGCCACCGCGAACGCGGTGTCGAGGTAGGTGCCGTCGGTGGCGGCGCCGCAGCCCGCCGCGGCGGAGCCGCCGCCGGCGCCGATCGCGAGCAGCGCGGCGATCGCCACGATCGTCGCGCCCGCAAGCAGCGAGGTGGCGATCCGGGCGCGCTCCGACATGCGTCGACACCGTAGCGCGGACGCGTTTCGCCAGCCGCCATCCCCAAATCCCCGCAAGGTGCGGAACCGCTCCGAAATGCAGTCCGGCGCTCGCTCTATCGTGCCGACGATGACCGGGCTCTCTCGAAGCGAGCGTGCCGGCGGCGGGCGAGGATCGCGGGCGCCGGGCGGACGACACGCCAGCCTGCTGACGCGCGCGAGCTTTGAGGCGCGCAGCGAGGAACAGGAGGCCGAGGTTCGCGCGCAGCTCTACGCGAGACCCGCCGAGCCCGAGCGGACGGTCAGGCGAGTCGGGCCGATCACGCGCAACTCACCGTTGCAGCGCGCCGAGGCGCCCGAGACCGCCGGCGATCTGCTCGCGGAACGCCCGGCAGCCTGAGGGCCCACCACCGGCCCGGCGAGTACCCAGCCGAGACTCAGGAAACTCACAGGGACGGGCGCCACAATGCCTGCATGAGCGCGGTCGACGAGCGAGTGCGGGTACTGGTCGTGGACGACGAGCCCAACATCGTCGACGTGATCTCGATGGCGCTGCGTTTTGAGGGCTTCGACGTCGACTCGGCCGGGACCGGCGCCGACGCGATCGCCGCGGTCGCCGCACGGCGCCCCCAGCTGCTGGTGCTCGACGTGATGCTGCCCGACATCGACGGCTTCGAGGTGGCTCGACGGCTCTCGGCGGCCCGCGCGGAGGTCCCGATCATCTTCCTCACGGCCCGCGACTCGACCGAGGACGTCGTCCACGGCCTGACGCTCGGCGGCGACGACTACGTCACCAAGCCGTTCAGCCTCGAGGAGCTGGTCGCGCGCATCCGCACCATCCTGCGCCGATCAGGGCTGTCCGAGGAGACCAGCTCGAAGCTCGTGTTCGGCGATCTGGAGCTCGACGAGGACACCCACGAGGTGGCCCGCGCCGGGCGCGAGATAGAGCTCACGGCGACCGAGTTTCGGCTCCTGCGCTACCTGATGCTGAATCCGCGCCGGGTGCTCACCCGGCCCCAGCTGCTCGACCATGTCTGGAACTACGACTTCGGCGGCGACGCGCGCGTGCTGGAGACCTACATCAGCTACCTGCGCAAGAAGATCGACGTCGACGGACCCGCGCTGATCCACACCGTGCGCGGCGTCGGCTACGCGCTGCGCCTGCCCAGGGGCTGACCCGCCGTGTCGCTGCGCGCGCGACTGCTGCTGGGGCTGGTCGTGCTCACCGCCGCCGGACTCCTGATCGCCGGCGTGGTCACCTACGCCGCCGAACGCTCGTTCCTCGTCTCACGCGTGGACCAGCAGCTGACGGGGACCACGATCAACAGCTTTGAGGACTACCTCGACGTGCAACTCGGCCTCACCAAGGCCGGCGGCCCGGGCCCGGGCTTCGGCGGCTTCGGCCTGGGCGCGGGCAACGCGGGCACCGCCGGGCTCTTCCCCCCGCCGAGCGGCGGCGCGGGCGGCTCGCGGCCCGGCAGCGGCCTGCCCGGCGAGCTGCTCCCGCCGGTCGGCACCTACGGGATCTATGTCGCCGCCAACGGGACGATGAAGGAGGCCGAGTTCGGCGGCGAGGGCGCGTCGGCGCCGAAGCTTCCCGCGCAGATACCGCTGACCACCAACGCTCGCCACCCGCAGCTGATCACGGTCGACTCCGCCGGAGGCTCGGGACTTCAGTATCGCGTGCTGCGCAAGCGCAGCGACACCGGCTCGGGCACGATGACCATCGCGATCCCGCTCAACGACCTCAGCCAGGCCCTCACCCGCCTGCGCAACGTCGAGCTGATCGTGATCGTCGCCGTGCTGCTCGCGCTTGCGGCCCTCGCCTGGCTGCTGATCCGCATCGGGCTGCGGCCGCTGGACCGGATGGGCGACACCGCCGGGGCGATCGCCGCGGGGGATCTATCGCGGCGGGTAAGCCCAACCAACCCGCGCACGGAGGTCGGCCGGCTCGGCATCGCGCTGAACGCGATGCTCGGCCAGATCGAGCAGGCGTTCGGTGAGCGCCAGGCCAGCGAGGATCGCCTGCGGCGCTTCCTCTCCGACGCCTCACACGAGCTGCGCACGCCGCTGACGTCGATTCGCGGCTACGCCGAACTGTTCCGGATGGGCGCGACCGCGCGCACCGAGGACACCGAGAAGGCGATGGCGCGGATCGAGGAGGAGGCGACACGCATGGGAATCCTTGTCGAGGACCTGCTCGCGCTCGCGCGCCTGGACGAGATGCCGCGCAGCCGCCGCGAGCGTCTGGACCTCGAGCCGCTGGCGCGCGACGCCGCCGACGACGCCCGGGCGGCCGCGCGCGACCGCGAGGTGAGCGTGACCATCAGCGGCGGACACGTCGTCGACGGCGACCCCTCGCAGCTTCGCCAGGTGCTCGCGAACCTGATGCGCAACGCGCTCACGCACACCCCGGCCGGCTCGCCGATCGAGCTCCGCGTGTCCGGTGGCGGCGCGCGCGTGACGATCGAGGTGCGCGACCACGGCCCCGGCCTGCCGGAGGGCGAGCAGGAGAACGTGTTCGGGCGCTTCTGGCGCTCGGAGACCGGCCGCGAGCGCGGCAAGGCGGGCGCCGGGCTGGGGCTTGCGATCGTCGCGGCGATCGTGGAGGCCCATGACGGGACGGTGAGCGCGCACAACGCTCCCGGCGGCGGGGCCGTGTTCGTGGTCGAGCTTCCGGCGCCGGCCGCGGGGTAGGGCGAAGCTGGTGCGGATTGCTGCCGGCGCTCGGCCCGGGCGCGCCGGGAGGCGCGCCTCATAGAACTAGGTCGCGGCGGCGATCACGGGCGGGGCGCCGAAGGCCACCAGGCATGACGGCAGCGCGACGGAGCGGTCCTCGCGCTGGTGGTTCTCGAGCAGCGCGATGATCGTGCGCCCGACGGCGACCGCGGTGCCATTGAGCGTGGCGGCGGTCAGCGGGCGCCCGCTCGCGCCACGCACGCGGATCTCCAGGCGACGGGCCTGGAAGTCGGTCGTGTTGGAGGCGGAGGTCAGCTCGCGGTAGCGCTCCTGCCCCGGCAGCCAGGCCTCGCAGTCGTACTTCTTCGCCGCCGAGGCGCCGAGCTCGGCGACGGAGATGTTGACGACGCGATAGGGGATCTTCAGCTCGCGCAGCAGCGACTCCTCGATCGCGAGGATCCGCTCGTGCTCGGCCGCCGCCTGCTCGACGGTCGTGAAGACGAACATCTCGACCTTGTCGAACTGGTGCACGCGGAAGATGCCGCGCGTGTCCTTGCCGGCCGCACCGGCCTCGCGGCGAAAGCAGGAGGAGAAGCCGGCGTAGCGCAGCGGCAACGTCGCGGCGTCGAGGATCTCGCCGGCGTGGAGCGAGGCCAGCGCCACCTCCGAGGTGCCGACCAGAAACAGCTCGTCCGCCGGCACGCTGTAGATCTGCTGCTCGGTGTCGGGCAGCATGCCCGTGCCGTAGAGCGCCTGCTCGCGCACCAGCACCGGCGGGATCACCGGCTCGAAGCCCTCGGCGCGCAGCCGTTCGAGCGCCCAGCGCACGAGGGCCAGCTCGAGCATCACCAGGTCGCCCTTGAGGTAGGCGAAGCGCGACCCCGAAAGGCGCGCGCCCGCCTCCATGTCGATCAGCGGACCGGCGAGCTCGAGGTGGTCGGCGGCGGGGCCGGGGCGAGGCTCACCGACGGCGCGCAGCACCGTGTCCTCGTCGGCGGCGTCCGCCGCCGGCAGGTTCGGCAGCACGATCATCGCGGCGTGCAGCCGGGCGTCGGTGGCGCTCAGCTGCGCCTGCAGCTGCTTCTCGCGCTCACCGGCCTCGCGCATCCGCGCGATCGCGCCGGCCGTGTCCGCGCCCTCCCGTTTGGCGGCGGCGATCTCGTCGGAGGCGAGGTTGCGCGCGGCGCGCAGCGTTTCCAGCTCGGGCAGCAGGGTGCGGCGGAGCGCGTCGAGCTCGAGTACCGCGTCGAGACCCGCGGCGACGCCCTCACCGCGGCGCGCGAGGGCGGCGCGGACGCCGTCGGTGTCCTCGCGGATCAGCCTGAGGTCGAGAACCGCGGGCTCCTAACGTGCTCGGGCGCGGCGGGCCACTAGCCCGAACAGGAGTTGCTGGGCCCGATCGTCGGCGTGTGCGGCGCCTGCAGGCCCGCGTAGCGGGCGAGGAAGTGCGCGACCGCCACCGCGTCGGGCCCGACGACGATGTTCTGGGGCATGATCTGGCCCGAGAAGCCACCGTTCTCGATCGCGTAGAGCACGCAGGAGTAGCCCTCCTTGCGGAAGTTGAAGTTCGGCCCGTTCGTGCGCAGGCGGCCCTGAACGGAGGTCGCCGATCCCTCGGCGCCGACCAGCGACAGCGTGTGACAGCCGGAGCAGTGCGTGGCGAAGAGCTCGGCGCCGGTCCGGTAGGGGCTGTTCTTTGCAATCTGGATGCCCTGCGAGCCGCAGGCGCTGATGGCGAGCGCCGCGGCGGCGCCAGCCGCGACGGTCCTTGCGATCTGAGCACGTGAAGCCATGCGGGCGCAGATCATATGGGGAGCGCAGCGCGAACGCCGGACACGATCGCACGCGCCGCTGCAGGACTCGGTCGGGCCCGCGTCGAAAGAGAGCACCCCGGCGTCGGCGCAAGACGGTCGCCCTGTTTCCTCGCGATCGATCCTTACGGCGGCAACCGATGCCGACGCCGGGTTTTATCTCCTCGACCGTGAGCGCCGGTCCGCCCGGCGCTCACGCGCGTCCGCCCGGCGCTCACGCGCGCGGGTCAGAGTTCATCCGAGAACTCCGCGTGTGTGGCTGGCGAGCGGCGCTCACGCCTTGCGGGTCAGTAGGTGCCGGCGGCGCGGAGCGCGAGGATGCAGACCACCAGCGCGGCCAGCGCCATGACGCCCATCTCGCGGCGCAGGATCGCGGTGACGATCGCGTGCTGGTCGCCGGCGGGCAGTGTCGCGACCTGCTGCGCGTCGTCGAGGTCGCGCGAGGAGAGCACCTGGTCGGCGGCGACCAGGCGCAGCTGCTCGGCGACGAAGCCGATCGCGATCGGCAGCAGGGCGTAGAGGTAATAGAGGTTGCTCGACGGATGGTCGTTATCGAGCACGATCCCGGCGACGACGAGGGCGTAGGCGAGCGCGAGCCCCTGGCCGATTCGCACGCCGAGCCAGAACTCGCGGCTCGGCGCGAAGCTGTACCAGCGCGCCGCTCCGAAGAGGCCGACGAGGCCGTTTGCGCCCGCAACGACGAATGCGCCCCAGATCGCGAGATCGCGAGCGCTCACCGACCCCCGCCGCGCCTTGATATCGAGCGTTTTGCCACTAAGTAACACTCCGTCACAAACATCGGGGGTAGTGATATAACAGCGCGCTGTGATCAGAACCTACCTGCCCGCGATCGTTTTCCTTGCGCTCGGGGCCATCGTAGGCACGACATTCGCCCTGCTGAACTCCGTGTTCGGGCCCCGCCGGCGGATCCCGTCCAAGACGCAGCCCTACGAATGCGGGCTGCCGTCGGAGATCAAGCAGGGCTTCCGCTTCGGGATCAGCTTCTACCTGATCGCGATGCTGTTCATCCTGTTCGACATCGAGACGATCTTTCTCTACCCGATCGCCGCCGAGCTGCGCGCCTATGGCACCTTCGCGCTGGGTGAGCTGATCACGTTCGTCGTACTGCTGGCCGTCGCCTTCGGCTATGTCTGGCGACGCGGAGCGCTCGAATGGCGCTGAAGCGCGAACCGATCGAGCCGGGCAGCTTTCGCGCCCGCCAGCTGCTCGCGCGCGACATGCTGCGCGGCGACCTCGAGGGGCTCGAGCTGGAGCGCCACGTCGAGCAGTCGCTGCTGCTGACCACGCTCGACCGCGCCGTCGCCTGGGGGCGCTCAAACGCGATCTTCCCGGCCACCTTCGGGCTGGCCTGCTGCGCGATCGAGATGATGTCGGTCGTCGCGGCCCGCGTCGACATCGCGCGCTTCGGCTTCGAGGCCTTCCGCGCCTCGCCGCGCCAGGCCGACCTGCTGATCCTCTCCGGGCGCGTCTCGATCAAGATGGCGCCCGTCGTGCGGCGCATCTACGACCAGATGCTCGAGCCCAAGTGGGCGATCGCGATGGGCGCCTGCTCCTCCTCGATGGGCGTCTTCAACAACTACGCGATCGTGCCGGCCGACAAGTTCATGCCGATCGACGTTCACGTCCCGGGCTGCCCGCCGCGACCCGAGGCGCTGATGCACGGCATCCTCAAGCTGCGCAAGATGATCCAGGAGGACCCCGACATGGGTTGGCGCGAGCGCTACGACGCAGAGGGGACCGAGGAGGTCCTCTCCGGCGCGGAGCCGACCGGTGCCTGATCAGGTCGGGCTCGAGCTGATCGCGGGCCAGCTCTCCTCAGCGATCCCCGGCGCAGTTCTCCAGACGACCTTCTTTCGCGGCCGCGGAACCGTCGAGATCGCGCCAGGGGTCGTTCGCGGCGTCCTCTCGAGCCTGCGCGACGAGCACGGTTACCGCGCGCTGATGAGCGTTCATGGCGTCGACTACTACCCGGAGGAGCCGCGGCTCGGCGTGCACTACGAGCTGCTCGACATGGAGCGCGTGGACCGCCTCACGGTCAAGCTGCGCGTGCCCCTTGCGCAGGCGAGCGTCGAGTCGGTCACGGCGGACTGGCCGACCGCCGACCACCAGGAGCGCGAGGTCTACGACATGTTCGGCGTCAACTTCGACGGGCACCCGGACCTCCGGCGGATCCTGATGCCCGAGGACTACGAGGGGCACCCGCAGCGGCGCGACTTCCCGATCGGCGGCGAACCGGTGCTGTTCACCTACAACGACGCGACCAGCCCGGGGTGGACGCGATGAGCACGCGCTCGGGCTACCGCGCGCAGGAGGAGTCGATCACGCTCTCGCCGCTCGAGGAGCAGATCGCGGCGCAGCGCGGCGGCGAGAGCACGGAGCTGCTGACGCTGAACATCGGGCCCCACCACCCGGCAACCCACGGCGTGCTCCGGCTGCTCGTCACGCTCGAGGGCGAGATCGTCCGGGAGCTCAAGCCGATCATCGGCTACGTGCACACCGGGATCGAGAAGACGGCCGAGCAGAAGGCCTACTGGAAGGTGATCCCCGTGATCGAGCGGATGGACTACCTCTCCTACTACTTCAACGCGATGGCCTTCTGCGGCGCCGTCGAGACACTGCTTGAGTGCGAGGTCCCCAAGCGCGCGCAGTACCTGCGCGTGATCCACCTCGAGCTCAACCGGATCATGTCCCACCTGGTCTGGCTCGGCACGAGCGCGCTGGACCTCGGCGCGATCTCGATGTTCTGGTACTGCTTCCGCGAGCGCGAGACGATCCTCGACCTGTTCGAGTTCTCCTCCGGCCAGCGGATGCACACCCGCTACTTCCAGGTCGGCGGCGTGATCGAGGACATCCCGCGCGGCTTCGAGGCCAAGCTGCGCGAGTTCATCTCGATCATGCCGGGGCGCACCGACCAGTACGCCGACCTGCTGCGCCGCAACGAGATCCTGCTCCAGCGCCTGCGCGGCGTCTGCCCGCTCGACGAGGCGACGCTGTTGGGGCTCGGCGTCACCGGGCCGCTGCTGCGCGCGGCCGGCAACCCGTGGGACCTGCGCAAGGCCGATCCCTACACGAGCTACGAGGACTTCGAGTTCAAGATCCCGGTCGGGACGGTCGGCGACAACTACGACCGCTTCGCGGTCCGCCTGGCGGAGATCTACGAGTCGGTGAAGATCATCGAGCAGGCGCTCGACGGCCTGCCGGAGGGGCCCCACATCACCGAGGACCGCAAGATCGCGCTGCCGCCGCGCCACGAGCTGGCGACCTCGATGGAGGCGCTGATCCACCATTTCAAGCTCGTCACCGAGGGCTTCCGCGTACCGCCGGGCGAGATCTACTACCCGATCGAGAGCCCGCGCGGCGAGCTCGGCTGCTTCATCCGCTCCGACGGTTCCTCCAAGCCCGCCCGCGTGCACATGCGCGACCCGAGCTTCGTCAATCTCCAGGCGACCGCGCCGATGGTCCGCGGCGCCTACATCGCCGACCTGATCGCCACGCTCGCGATGCTCGACCCGATCCTCGGCGGGATCGACCGATGATGACGCGCGTGCTCGATTCCCTCCTCGGCGGGATCGACCGATGACGCGCGTCACCCGCTACGCGCACGGCTCGCGCGTACCCGGCTGGGACCAGGCCGCCGACCTCGACAAGGAGCCGGCGGGCGTTCCCGAGCCCGCGCTGGTCGAGGTGCCCGCCGAGCTGCGCCGCGAGATCGAGGCGGCGATGGCGCTATACCCCGACCGCCACTCCGCGGCGCTGCCGGCGCTCGCCGCCGCCCAGCGCATGCATGGCTGGTGCTCGCCGGAGGCGATCGAGCAGGTCGCCTGCGTGATGCGCGTGACCCCCGCCTATCTCAGCTCCGTCGCGACCTTCTACGACATGTTCGAGCTCGCCCCGGTCGGGCGCCATTCGGTCTATGTGTGCACGAACATCTCCTGCTCGCTGCGCGGCGCCGACGAGCTCTACGCCGCGCTGGAGGACGCCGCCGCCGATGACCCGCAGATCAACCTGCGCTCCTTCGAATGCCTCGGCGCCTGCGACATCGCGCCGATGGTGTCCGTCGACCAAACCTATTACGGGCCGCTCCAGCTCGCCGACGCGCAGCGCCTGGTCGACGACCTGCAGGCGGGGCGTGAGCCGATTCCCGACCTCGCGCTCTCGCGGCTGCGCAGCGCCGACCCCAACGCCAACGCCTCATGAGCCCCGCTCGCCCGACGACGATCCTGCTGCACGAGATCGACGAGCCCGGGCTCGCCACGCTCGAGGTCTATGAGCGCCGCGGCGGCTACCAGGCGATGCGCAAGGCACTCGCGATGGAGCCCTCCGCGGTCCTCGCGGAACTCGACGCCTCGGGGCTGCGCGGACGCGGCGGCGCCGGCTTCCCGGCCGGGCGCAAGGCGGCGTTCCTGCCCCAGGGCGATATGGACCGCTACCTCGTGTGCAACGCGGACGAGTCCGAGCCCGGCACCTTCAAGGACCGCGAGCTGATGGCGAAGAGCCCGCACATGCTGATCGAGGGCATCATCATCGCCGCGCATGCCGCGGGCACGAGCCGCGCCTTCATCTACATCCGCGGCGAGTACGAGGCGCAGGCGCGGATCCTCGACGCGGCGCTGGCGGAGGCCGCCGCCGCCGGCTACATCGGCGAGCACATCCTCGGCGGCGATTTCTCCTGCGTGGTGGTGCTGCACCGCGGCGCGGGCGCCTACATCTGCGGCGAGGAGACCGGGCTGCTCGACTCGCTGGAGGGCAAGCGCGGCAACCCTCGCCTGAAGCCGCCGTTCCCCGCGATCCAGGGCCTCTACCAGGGCCCGACGCTGATCAACAACGTTGAGACGCTCTCGACGATGCCGGCGATCATCCGCATGGGCGGCGCCGAATACGCCAAGCTCGGCGTGAGCGGCTCCTCGGGCACGAAGGTCGTCTCGGTTTCGGGCCACGTGCAGCGGCCCGGCAACTACGAGGTCGAGCTGGGGACGCCCTCGCGCGAGATCATCTTCACCCTCGCCGGCGGGCCGCCCGAGGGTCGCAAGGTCAAGCTCTGGTTCCCGGGCGGCTCGAGCTCGCCGGTGCTGACCGCCGAGGACCTCGACATCCCCTACGACTTCGACTCGCTCGCCAAGGCGGGCTCGATGCTCGGCTCAGGAGCGATCATCGTGGTCGACGACGCGACGCCGGTGCTCGACGTCGCGCTCAAGCTCGCGAAGTTCTACCGCCATGAGTCCTGCGGCAAGTGCACGCCCTGTCGCGAGGGCACGAACTGGACGGTGCGGATGCTCGAGCGCATCGACGCCGGCGAGGCGACGCCGATGGACCTCGACATCATGTCCTCGGTCCAGGAGCACATCATCGGCAACTGCCTGTGCGTTCTGGGCGACGCGATGGCGATGCCGATCGGCTCGATGATCGTGAAGTTCCGCGACGAGTTCGAGGCGCACATGCAGTCGCGCCAGCTGGCCGGGGCGGCAGCGGGAGCGATCGCCTGATGCCGCGCCCGCAGACCAAGCTGATCACGCTCTCGGTCGACGGCCGCGAGATCCAGGCGCCCGAGAACGCGATGCTCGCCGACGCGGCGAAGCTCGCCGACGTCGAGATCCCCGTCTTCTGCTACGAGCCCAAGCTCGGAGCGCCGGTCGGCGCCTGCCGCATGTGCCTGGTCGAGATCGAGGGCATCCCGAAGCTGCAGACCGCCTGCTCGACCGCGGTCAAGGACGGGATGATCGTGCACACCGGGTCCGAGCGCGCCAGGGTCGCCCAGCAGGCCGTGGTCGAGTTCCTGCTGATCAACCACCCGCTCGACTGCCCGGTCTGCGACAAGGGCGGCGAATGTCCGCTGCAGGACATCACCTTCGGCTGGGGCGGCGGCCACTCGCGTTTCATCGAGCCCAAGCGTCACTTCCGCAAGCCGCTCGAGCTCTCACCGCTGATCGCGATCGACCGCGAGCGCTGCATCCTCTGCTACCGCTGCGTGCGCTTCGCACAGGAGATCTCCGAGGACTACCAGCTGATCCTGCTGGAGCGAGGCACGCACTCGTTCGTCGGCACCTTCGACGGGCACCCATACGTCGCGCCCTTCAGCGGCAACATCATCGAGCTCTGCCCGGTTGGCGCGCTGACCTCGCGCGCGTACCGCTTCCGCGCCCGCCCGTGGGAGATCGAGGGTGCCGGGACGCTGTGCACGCTGTGCCCGGCGCAGTGCAACGTCACGCTGACGGTCCGCGACGAGCGGGTGCTGCGCGTGCTCGCGCGCCAGCACCACGAGGTCGACGACGGCTGGCTGTGTGACAAGGGCCGCTTCGCCTACCAGGCGGTGCACGCCGACGAGCGCATCACCGCGCCGATGATCCGCGACGGCGGCGAGCTGCGCGAGGTCAGCTGGGAGCGGGCGCTGAGCGAGGCGAGCGCAGCGCTGCGCCGGGCGGGGGCGCGTACCGCGGCACTGGCCGGCGGCGGCGCCACCAACGAGGAGGGACTGCTGCTCGGCCGCCTGCTGCGCGACACGCTCGGATCGCCGCACCTGGACTCGCGGGCAACCGGCGCCGTAAGCCTTGACGAGTGGCGCGCGCTCAGCGCGCCGGCGCTGGCTGCGTCGGTCGCGGACCTCGAGTTCGCCCACGCCGTGCTGGTGCTCGACTGCGAGCCCCTTGATGACGCGCCGATCCTCGAGCTGCGCATCCGCAAGGGCGTGCGACGCCACAACCTCAGGCTGGCGGTCGCGACGGCGCGCCCGAGCGCCCTCGATCCGAGCGCGCACAGCCTGCGCTTCGCACCCGGCGCCGGCGCCGAGCTGGCGGCCGCACTCGCGGGCGCGCTGCGCGGCGAGAGCGGCGCGGGTGCGACCAAGGCCGCGCAGGCGGCCGGCACCAGCGCCGAAGCGGTCGCGGCGCTCGCCGCGATGCTGCGCGAAGCCGGTGAGGAGATCGTCGTCCTCTACGGCGAGCGGCTGCTTGACGGCGACGGTGGCCGGGCGCTGCTCGAGCTCGCCGGCGCGCTCTCGCTGGGCGCCCACGAAGGCGCCGGGCTGATCGGCATCCCCGACGCCGCGAACGGTCGCGGCCTGCGCGAGGCGGGCGTCGTGCCCAACGCCGCGCCGGGCCTGCGCGAGCCGGCACTGCAGGGCGGGCGCGACACGCCGGCGATCGCCGAGGGGCTGCTCAGCGACGAGCTGGTCGCGCTCTACCTGCTTTCGGTCGCCCGGCCGAGGCCGCCGCCGAGAAGGAGGGCACCGTCACACACCCCGACGGCCGCGTGCAGCGGCTGCGCCCGGCGATCGCCCGGCAGGGCGCGGTGCGCGCGGAGTGGTCGATCCTCGCCGAGCTCGCGGTCCGGCTCGGAGCGCAGACCGAGGTCACAAGCGGCGCGGCGGCGAGCACCCAGCTGTTCGAGGCCGTCCCCTTCTACGGTGGCCTTTCGCTCGAGGAGCTCGGCGGCGTGGGTGTGCGCTGGCCGGAGCGTGAGCAGGCGCAGGCGCTGCCGGCCGGCGCCGGCAAGCAGTCGCCGACGCGCAGCCGGACGTCGGCGCGGGCGTCCGCGAAGAAGGCTCCGCGCGGCAGGCTGACGGCCGGCTCCTACCGCTCGATCTGGGCCGCGCCCGAGGTCGCCGCCTCGCCGGCACTCGCCTTCCTGCACCCGCGCCAGCGCGTCGAGATCTCACCGGCCGACGCCCGCCGGCTCGGCCTCACCGACGGCGTCGAGATGGCCGTCAGCGACGAGAGCGGGGCGCAGATCCACGCGCGGGTCGCGGTGCGCGACGGCGTGGCCCCCGGCAGCGCGTTCCTCCAGCGCGCCCTCCCGACCAACTCCGCCGAGAGCCTGGCGGCCGGCGCGACGATCGAGATCCTCGCGATCCCCGACCCCCCGCCGCCCCCGCCACTCGACGAGCAGCCCGACGCGGAGAACATCGAGGAGGCATACGCATGAGCCCGCGTCGCGCGCTCGCCACGACGACCCGCCGGCGCGCGCTCGCGCGCGCCGCCGTCGCCCACCCGCGCGCGCTCGCGCGCGCCGCCGTCGCCCACCCGCGCGCCCTCGCGCGCGCCGCCGTCGCCCACCCGCGCGCCCTCGCGCGCGCCGCCGTCGCCGGCCCGCGCGCCCTCCCCACCACCCGCCCGCGGCCTCAAACGATGCCCGCCGGCGCGAAGGCTCCCCCGACATGACCCCGCTCGCGCTCGCCGGCTACTACGAGCCGTGGTGGATCCAGATCATCAAGTCGCTGCTGATCTTCGGCGTCGCGCTCGGGATCCTGCCGCTGATCATCGTCTACGAACGCAAGCTGCTCGGCCGCTTCCAGGGCCGCTACGGGCCCAACCGCGTCGGCCCGTTCGGGCTGCTGCAGCCGCTCGCGGAGATCATCAAGTTCGCGACCAAGGAGGACTCGCGGCCGGTCACCTCGATCGGGCCGCTCTACCTCGCCGCACCGGTGATCTCGATCCTCACCGCGGTGGCCGCATTCGCGCTCGTGCCGTTCGGGGACGTCACGAACATCTTCGGCACGCGTGTCGGCCTCTACGGCGTCGACCCGTCGATCGGCCCGCTCTACGTGTTTGCGTTCGGGGCGATCGCCTTCTACGGGCTGATGCTCGGCGGCTGGGCGTCGGGCTCGAAGTACTCGTTTCTGGGCGCGATGCGCGCCGCGGCCCAGCTGATCTCCTACGAGGTCTCGCAGGGTCTCGCGCTGATCGGCGTGATCATCACCGCCGGCAGCCTCTCGCTGACCGCGATCGTCCATGCCCAGGGCGGCATGTGGTACTTCATCCCGCAGTTCATCGGCTTCCTCGTGTTCACGATCGCGAGCTTCGCCGAGACCAACCGCTCGCCGTTCGACCTCGTCGAGGCCGACGCGGAACTGGTCGCCGGCTACTTCACCGAGTACGGCGGCACGCGCATGGTCGCGTTCCTGTTCGCCGAGTATCTCAACATGATGGTCGTCTCGGGGATCGCGGTGACGCTGTTCCTCGGCGGCTGGCTCCTGCCGTTCGGGATCCACCCGCCGACCTGGGTCGATCCGTTCATCGTGCTCGCGAAGATGATGGTCTTCATCAGCTTCTTCATCTGGATCCGCGCGACGCTGCCGCGGCTGCGCTACGACCAGCTGATGAGCTTCGGCTGGAAGATCCTGCTGCCGCTCGCCACCGCCAACCTGCTCGTGACCGCGATCGTCGTCGTGGCGGTGCACAAGTGAGCTGGTCTCCCGGCGAGGATCAGATCGCGGTGCAGCGGGCGCCCGAGCCCGGCGCCGCCGGCGGCACCTATCGCGCCTTCGGCGAGACGCTCCGCGGCCTCAAGACGACCTTCGCCCGCGTCGTCGAGGGTGTCCACACGATCCAGTACCCGGAGCAGAAGGTGCCGGTCTACCCGCGCTTTCGCGGCCGCCACAAGCTGCACCGCTTCGAGGACTCCGGGCTCGAGAAGTGCGTCGGCTGCTCGCTGTGCGCCGCGGCCTGCCCCTCGGACTGCATCCGCGTGGTCGCGGCGGAGAACACGCACGAGCACCGCGTCTCCGCCGGCGAGCGCTACGCCGCGGTCTATGAGATCAACATCAGCCGCTGCATCTTCTGCGGCTACTGCGAGGTCGCCTGCCCGTTCGACGCGATCACGATGGGCCACGACTTCGAGATGTCCGACTACAACCGCTCCGACCTGATCTTCACCAAGGAGATGCTGCTGGCAGAGCCGATCGAGGCGACGCCGCTGCGCACCGAGGGCGAATGAGCCGAGCCTGACCTGATGTCGACCGTAATCTTCTTCATCGCCGCAATCGGCGCGATCACCGGCGCAATCGGCGTGATCGTGCTCCAGAACCCGTTCTACAGCGTGCTCGCACTGGTCGGGCACCTGATCTCGCTGGCCGCGCTGTTCCTGCTGCTGCGCGCCGAGTTCGTCGCCGCCGCGCAGGTCGTCGTGTACGCCGGTGCGGTGATGGTGCTCTACGTCTTCGTCGTCTCCTACGTTGGCAACGACGCCAACCCGGTCGGCCAGAGCCCGAGCCGTGCGGCTACGCTCGCCGCGTTCGCCTGCGGCATCGCGCTGGTGGCCGAGCTGTTCATCGCCGTGCTCGGGTCCGGGCTGCAGGCGATCGACTCCGCCGGCGCGCCCTACGTCGCCGGTTTCGGCACGCCTGAGGCGATCGGCAAGCTGCTTCTGACGAGGTTTCTGGCGCCCTTCGAGATCGCCTCCTACCTGCTGCTGGTCGCGGCGGTCGGCGCGGTCACGCTCGCGCGGCGCCGCCACGGCCTCGACGAGGGGATCGAGGGCGACCCGCCCACGATCAGCGTGATGGACCTGCTGCGTCCGCGCCCGCTCGGGACCGGCACGATGGCCGAGGCCGGCGGCCGCGTCGAGGTCGGCGAGCAGTGAACATCGGCTGGTATCTGGCGGTCAGCGCGCTGATCTTCGCGATCGGCGCGGGCGGCGTGCTCGTGCGGCGCAACCCGCTCGTGATCCTGCTCTGCCTCGAGCTGATGCTGAACGCCGCGAACCTCGCCCTGATCGGCTTCTCGCGCATGTGGGGCAACGGCGACGGGCAGGTCTTCGCGCTGATCGTGATGGTCGTCGCGGCCTGCGAGGTCACCGTCGGGCTCGGCCTGATCGTCGCGATGCATCGCCGCCGTCTGCCGATCGACGTCGACGAGATGCGGGAGCTGCAGGGATGAGCGCGACCACCGCAGCCTGGCTCGTCCTCGCGGCGCCGCTGGCGGGCATGATCGTGATCGGCGCGCTGTTCAACCGCCTGCCGGGTCGCACGGCGGGCTGGGTCGGGACGGCCGCGATCGCCGTCTCCTTCGTCTTCGCCCTGATCACGCTGTGGAAGCTCCAGCAGCACACGCCCGGCCATCGCGAGCTGACCTCGACGCTGTGGACGATCGCCAACATCGGGCAGGGCGTGGACGCCCGCGCGACGATCCTCGTCGATCCGCTGTCGGTCCTGATGATCTGCGTCGTCGCGGGCGTCTCGACGCTGATCCACCTCTACTCGGTCAGCTACCTCCAGGGCGACCGCGGCTACTCGCGCTTCTTCGCCTACCTCAACTTCTTCGTCTTCTCGATGCTGCTGCTGGTCCTGGCGGGGAACTTCATCCTGCTGATCGTCGGCTGGGCGTTCGTCGGCGCCGCCTCCTACATGCTGATCAGCTTCTGGTACCGGCGCACGACCGCCACCGCCGCCGGCATCAAGGCGTTCGTGATCAATGTGCTGGGCGACATCGGCCTGGTGCTCGGCACCTTCTTCATCTTCCGCCACACCCACACCTTCGACCTGGTCGCGAGCTTCCGCGCCGCGCCGCACGTGTTCGCCTCCGGCAGCGGCGACGTGACCGCCGGCTGCCTGCTGCTGCTGGTCGGCGCGTTCGCCAAGTCGGCGCAGATCCCGCTGCACACCTGGCTGCCAGACGCGATGGAGGGCCCGACCCCGGTCAGCGCGCTGATCCACGCCGCGACGATGGTCACCGCCGGCGTGTACCTGATCGCCCGCATGCACCCGCTCTTCCAGCTGGCTCCGGCGGCCGGCGACGTCGGCGCGATCGTCGGCGCCCTGACGCTGCTGATCGCCGGCACGATCGGACTCGCTGCGACCGATCTCAAGCGCGTGATCGCCTACTCGACGATGTCGCAGATCGGCTACATGATCATGGGCGTCTCGGTCGGCGCCTATACCGCCGGGCTCTTTCACCTGATGACGCACGCCTTCTTCAAGGCGCTGCTGTTCATGGCGGCCGGCTCGCTGATCTCGGCGATGGGCGGCAACCAGTCGCTGAACGCGATGTCGGGCCTGCGCCGGGCGCTCCCGTTCACCTTCTTCTGCTTCATCGTCGGCGGGCTCGCGCTGACCGGCGTGCCGCCGTTCAGCGGCTTCTTCTCGAAGGACTCGATCCTGCTGTTCGTCGCCGGACGCGGCGGCTGGCACTGGGCGCTGTATGTCGCGGGCTACCTCGGCGCGTTCCTGACCGGCCTCTACACCTTCCGCATGATCTTCCGCGCCTTCCTCGGCGAGCCCTGCCCGGAGGCGCGCGAGCTGATCGAGCACGGCCACCTCTTCCACCCCCCGGTGCCCACCAACCCCGCCAACGGCGAGGTCGAGGACACCGATGTCGGCTTCCCGGGCCCCGACCACGTGATCGCCGAGCGGGCGATCCCGATGCGCGCGGCGATGAGCCTGCTGGCGCTTCTGGCGATCGTCGGCGGGATCGTCTCGATCCCCAAGACGACCACCTGGCTCGATCACTTCCTGGCCCCGACCTTCGCCGACTCGACGCTCACCAGCCACCCCTCCAACGGCCTGCTCTACTTCGGCCTGATCCTCGGCGCGGCGATCTCGCTGGCCAGCATCGCCACCGCCTACGTGATCTGGGTGGCGCGGCCCGCGCTGGCTCCGGCGATCGCCGCGCGCGCCCGACCGCTGACCACGCTGTTTGAAAACAAGTGGTATTTCGACGAGCTGATCGACGCGCTGGTCGTGCGCCCCGGCGCCTGGTTCGGCCGCTTCGCGCAGAACACCTTCGAGCGGGTGATCGTCAACGGTCTGCTGATCGGCGGCAGCACCGGCCTGGTTCGGGCCGGATCGGCGCTCGTGCGCGGCACGCAGAGCGGCATTCTGCGCGTCTATGCCGGCCTGATGCTGCTGGGCATCGCCGGCGTCGGCCTCTACTTCCTGCTGCAGAGCTGAGGCGCTGATGCTCTCGCTCGTCATCTGGATTCCCGCGGCCGCCGCGCTGGTCGGCGCGACCGCCGGCGGGCGCCGCATCCCGGGCGCGCTCGCGCTGCTCGGGTCGCTCGCGTCACTGGGCCTCGTGCTCGCCCTGATCGCCGGCTGGAACGGGCATCTCGACCAGCTCACGCACGTCACCGACGTGGTCTGGATCCGCTCGCTCGGGATCCACTACAAGCTCGGCCTCGACGGCCTGAACCTGTTCCTCGTCGCGCTGACGACGTTCGTCTTCTCGCTCGCGCTGCTCGCCGCCAACCTGCGCGATTGGCCGCGCAACGACATGTTCTACCTGCTGATGGGGATCGCGCAGACCGCCGTGCTCGGCGCGTTCCTTGCTCAGGACCTCGCGCTGTTCATCGGCTTCTTCGACCTGATGCTGATCCCGTTCTACCTGCTGACCGGCATCTGGGGCGGGCCGGGCCGGGTGCTCGCCACGACCAAGCTCGTGATCTACACGATGGTCGGCTCGCTGCTGATGCTCGCCGGCGCGGTCGCGCTGGCGGTGCTCGCCTCCCAGCACAGCGGTCAGCCGCTCAACTTCACCTACAGCGCGCTGCGGGCGGCGCGCCTGTCCGGCGGCACCCAGGACTGGATCTTCCTGCTCTTCGCCGCCGCCTTCCTGGTCAAGATGCCGGCCTTCCCGCTGCATGGCTGGATGCCCGACGGCTATCGCGAGATGCCGATCGAGGTGCTCGCGGTCTTCAGCGGCGTGCTCTCGAAGGTCGGCGCCTACGGCTTCCTCGCGATCGTGCTGCCGATCCTGCCCCAGGCCAGCGTCCACTTCCAGACGCTGCTGTTGCTGATCGGCCTGGCGTCGATCCTCTACGGCTCGGCGATGGCCTTCACCCAGACCAACGCGCGGCTGATCATCGGCTACTCGTCGGTCGCGCAGCTCGGCTTCATCACGATGGGGATCTTCGCGCTCGCGCCGCAGGGCGCGCAGGGCGCGGTGCTGCAGATGGTCAACCACGGCATCGTCGTCGCGCCGCTGTTCATCATCGTCGCGCTGCTGTCGGCGCGCGCCGGCGGATCGGAGGACATCCGCGACATGGGCGGGATCGCGATGCGCGCCCCGGTGCTCGCCACGATCTTCCTGATCGTCGCCTTCGCGGCGCTCGCGATGCCCGGCTCGGGCAACTTCATCGGCGAGGTGCTGATCCTGCTCGGCCTGTTCAAGACGAAGATGGTCTTCTCGATCATCGCCTTCACGGGCGTGCTGATGGCGAGCGTCTACATGCTTCGCGTGTTCATCCGCACGATGCACAACCGCGCGGGGCCCGAGGTCGTCTCGAGCGAGCTGCGCTGGCGTGACGCGCTCGTGCTCGTGCCCTTCATCGGCGTGATCATGCTGTTTGCGATCTATCCGCAGATCGAGCTCTCGCGCGCGCAGAACTCCGTCACCTCCTCGATCTCCGCCGCGGCCGCGTCGGCGGCGGCGCCCGCGAGCACCCCGGTGGCCGACCGATGAGCGCCCTCGCCCGGATCGCCGCCGTCCACGGCCGCCATCCGGCGCTCGTGCTGCTCGCCGCGCTCAGCCACCCGCGCGCTCCCCACATCGACTACGCCGCGATCTCGCCTTTCGAAGCGCTGCTCGGCGGCTCGCTGGTCGTGCTGATCGTCGGCCTGCTGCGCTCGCGCGTGGCCCGCGAGCAGCTGGTCCCGGCGCTCACGCTCGTCGCCCTCGCCGCCGCGATCGCGGTCAGCGTCTGGCAGTGGGGCGACCACATCTCGGCGATCTCCGGCGCGCTGTCGATCGACGATCTCGCGCTCGCCCTGACGATCCTCTTCGCCGCCGCGGGCGCCGCCGCGGTGATCCTCTCGTGGCGCGGGCAGGCTCCGCGCGAATCCGCTCACGGCGAGTTTCACGCGCTGCTGCTGGCCTCGATCGCCGGCATGTCGATCCTCGTCGCCGCCCAGAACCTGGTCACGCTGTTCATCGGTATCGAGCTGCTCTCGATCCCGCTCTACGTGCTCTGCGCGACCGAGATGCACCGCGCGTCGTCGCTGGAGTCGGGGCTGAAGTACCTGATCATCGGCTCGGTCGGCTCGGCGACGCTCCTCTACGGCCTCGCGCTGCTCTACGGCGCGACCGGCTCGACCGACTTCTCGGCGATCGCCGCCTCGATCTCGGCCGGTCACAGCTCGGACGTGCTGCTGCTGACCGGCATCGCGCTGGTGCTCGTCGGCCTCTGCTTCAAGGCCTCGGTCGCGCCGTTTCACCAGTGGACCCCGGACGTCTACGAGGGCGCTCCGACCCCGATCACGGCGTTCATGGCGGTCGCCACGAAGGCTGCGGCGTTCGGCGTGCTGCTGCGGATCTTCGACGTCGCGCTGATCGCCGACAACCAGGACTGGGCTCCGGCGCTCGCCACGCTCGCGACGATCACGATCATCGTCGGCAACGTCGGCGCGCTCGGACAGTCCTCGCTGAAGCGCATGCTCGCCTACTCCTCGGTCGCGCAGGCCGGCTACATCCTCGGCGGCGTCGTCGTCTCGACCAAGCTCGGCGCCTCCGCGACGATCTTCTACCTCGTCGTCTACCTGCTGATGAACCTCGCCGCCTTCGCGGTCATCATCGCCCGCGAGCGCGAGAGCGCATTCGGCGACGACATCGACGCGGTGGCGGGCCTCGGAGCGGAGCGCCCGTGGCTCGCGTGGCCGCTGACGATCGCGATGCTCTCGCTCGCCGGCATCCCCGCAACCGCGGGCTTCATCGGCAAGGTCTACCTGATCCGCGCGCTGGTCGACGGCAACTACACCTGGCTCGCGGTCGTGATCGTCGTCGGCTCGATGATCTCGCTCGGCTACTACCTGCGGGTGATCGCGGCGGTCTGGATGCGCGAGGCCCCCGTCGCCGCGGTACCAACCGCCAACGGCCGCCCCGTCCTCGCCGGCGCCTCCCCCGAGGCCGACGCGAAGGGTCCCAACCTCGAGGTCGCGATCCTCGCGCTGGCCTTCGCGGTCGCGACGATCTTCTTCGGCATCGTCCCGCAGCCGCTGTTCGATTTCGCAAACCACGCCGCGTCGTCACTGACCTCCTTCCTCTGAGAACGTCTTTCGCAATCAGGGTGGGGCCGGGGCGGTCCGGGGGCAGGTTGGGCGGTGCACGGTGCGCAAGCAGGTACCGGCGGTACCTGCAAGGTGCCGGGTGACGATCGGGCGCCGCCATGCGGGCCGAATCCGGGCGTGCCGATCATTGTGAAGGCCGTTTCCGAGGGGCTCCGCCCGGCTCCCGCCGGCGCTCCGCCTGGGGGTGCTCGCCGCCGCTGCGCGGCGCCTGCGCTCCGGTCGCCCGCGCGGCGTCCGGTCGGTCAGCGCGACGCCGGGTAGGCTTTGGCGATGGCGATCCCTCCCAGTGCGATCCTGTCGCAGTCGCAGCTGGCGATGCTCGCGTCCCACGGCGAGGAGCGCACCGCGGCGCTCGGCGAGGTCCTCTACCGCGTCGGCGATGCGCGCTACCCGTTCATCGCGATTCTCGAGGGCGAGGCCGCGATCCTCGACGCCGCCGGGCGGGAGATCGTCCGCCACGGCGCCCGCGGCTTCCTCGGCGAGCTGAACCTGCTGTCGGGGCAGACGGTCTTCGTGACGGCGGTCGCGACCGCGCCGATGCGCTACATCGCGCTCGATCGCGACGACCTGCGCCCGCTGCTCTTCGATGACGGTCCGCTGTCGGATCTGCTGCTGTCGAGCTTCATCGCCCGGCGCGAGGCGCTGCAGCGCCAGGGCGTCGGGATGGAGATCATCGGCCCCCACTCCTCCGAGGCGACGCGGCGGATCATCGAGTACGCACAGCGCAACCGCCTGCCCTACCACTGGCGCGACCCCGAACACGCCGGTGACCGCGACGCCGCAGCGCTGCTTGATCCGCTCGATTCCAGCCAGATCCCGCTCGTGACGCTGCCGGGCGGAATCGAGCTGCACAACCCCTCGGCCGGCGAGCTGTCGCGCGCGCTGGGGATCGGGCTCGAGCTGGCGGCGCGCGAGGAGGTCGACCTGGTCGTGATCGGTGGCGGCCCGGCGGGCCTCGGGGCTGCGGTGTACGGAGCCTCGGAGGGGCTGGAGACGCTGGTCGTCGAGGGCACGGCGCTCGGCGGCCAGGCGGGCACCTCGCGGCGGATCGAGAACTACCTCGGCTTCCCGGCCGGGATCAGCGGCTCGGAACTGACGAGCCGTGCGGTGACGCAGGCGCGCAAGTTCAACGCGCGCACCGCAACCCCCTACCGCGCGATCTCGCTGGATCCCGGCAGCGACCGCCACACCGTGCACCTGGACGGCGGCCAAGAGGTCGCCGCCCGCGCGGTCGTGCTCGCGACGGGCGCCGACTATCGCCGCCTGCCGATCGCCGATCTGGCGGACTTCGAGGGCGTCAGCGTCTTCTACGCCGCCGGGCCGCCCGAGGCACAGAGCTGCGGCGCGACCCGCGTGGGCGTGGTCGGTGGCGGCAACTCGGCGGGCCAGGCGGCGGTCTGGCTGGCGCGCGGCGGGGCGCTCGTGACTCTGCTGCATCGCCGCGCCGACCTGCGCGAGACGATGTCCGACTACCTCGTGCTCGAGCTCGAGCGCTACGGCATCGCTGTGCGCGACCGCGGCGAGATCGCCGACCTGCACGGCAGCGACGGCGAGCTCGAGGCCGTCACCCTGAGCGACGGCGAGCGGATCGCGTTCTCGTTCCTCTTCCTCTTCCTCGGTGCGACCCCCTGCACCGACTGGCTCGGCGACGTCGTCGCGCGCGACGAGCACGGCTTCGTGGCGACCGGCGCCGCGGCCGGGGCCGACAACCTGCTCGAAACCAGCGTGCCGGGGATCTACGCGGTCGGCGACGTGCGATCGGGCTCGGTCAAGCGCTGCGCCACCGCGGTCGGCGAGGGGGCGATGGTCGTCCGCTTCATCCACGAGCGCCTGTCCGGCGTCCCCGCCTGAGCGTCCGCCGCGCGCGCGGCCGCGGGGCGCAACAGCTAAGGTGGGGCCGTGGGCGATCTGGTCGCGTCGGCGGCGCTGAACTACGCCGAGCGCAATACGACTCCCTTCGGTGCGTCGCTCGCGGACGCTGCCGCGTGGACGCAGGGGAACACGCCCTCGCCGGAGATGATGAGCGGCCTTGCGGAGGCGCGGCTGCTGGAGGCGTTGATCGTGGTCGCGGGCGCGCGTCACGTGCTCGAGATCGGGACCTTCACCGGAGTCGGCGCGCTCAGCATGGCGGCGGCTCTGCCGGCGGATGGCACCCTCACAACCCTCGAGGTCGACGCCGAGAACGCCGCGACGGCGCAGCGGCACTTCGACGAGAGCCCGCACGGTCACCGCATCGAGCTGCTCGTCGGTGACGCGCTCGAGACCATCGCCGGGCTGGCGGGGCCGTTCGACCTCGTCTACATCGACGCGTGGAAGGCGGACTACCCGGCCTACTACGACGCCGTCCTGCCGAAGCTCGCCGACCGCGGCGTGATCGTCGCCGACAACCTGTTCCGCAGCGGCGCGGCACTCGATCCGGCCGCCGTCGATCCCGGCACGGTCGGCATCCGCGAGTTCGCCGACCGCGTGAGCAACGACGAGCGCGTCCACAACGTGCTGCTGACGATCGGCGACGGCGTGATGCTGGCCTGGCGTCGACCGCCGGGCGAGCACTGAGCCGCGGGCGTCACCTACCGGGCGCGCGCGGGCCCCGGCCGGCCGGCCGGCTCGATCGCGATCAGCCCATCACTCTCGTGCTCGACCTGGAGCGTGCTGTGATCGATTGCGAACTCGCCGCGCAGCAACGTCTCGAGCTCCCGGCGGACGGCGTGGCAGTCGACGTCGGTCGCAACGAGGACATGCGCGGAGAGCGAGGGAAAGCCGGAGCCGACCTCCCACACGTGGAGGTCGTGGACCTCGTTCACGCCCGGGTGGCCGGCCATCGCGCGTCCGATCGTGTTGGGGTCCAGACCGCGCGGCGCCGCCTCCAGGAAGACGCGACCGGAGTCGCGCAGCAGTCCGTAGGCTGCCATCAGCATGATCGCGGCGATCGCCAGCGACGCGATGCCGTCGGCGCGCCGGAAGCCCGTCGTGATGATGAGCAGTCCGGCGAGCGCGGTGAGGACGAACGCCGCGAGGTCGGTGAGCATGTGCCGGAAGGCCCCCTCGACGTTCATCGACTCGCGGTTGGCCCCTGACATCACATAGGTGGCGGCAAGATTGACGGCGATCCCGGCCAGCGCCACCACGAGGACCGGGGTGCCGCGAACGTCCGGCGGTGTGATCAGCCGCCGGATGCCCTCATAGACGATCACCAGCGCCAGCACCAGCAGCGTCGCACCGTTGAACTGAGCCGAGAGGATCTCGGCGCGCCTGAACCCATAGGTCATCGCCCCCCTCGCCGGCCGGGCGGCGAGGGAGATCACGAACAGCGACAGCGCGATCGCGCCCGCGTCGGTGAGCATGTGCGCGGCGTCCGACAGTAGCGCGAGCGAGTGCGCCAGCGCGCCGACGATCACCTCGACCAGCATGAAGCCGACGATCAGCAGCAGTGCGACGGTCAGCCTGCGCCGGTCACCGGTGGCGGACGCCACGACGCGCACGTGTGCAGGGTGCCCGCCGCGATGCGCCTCGCCGGGCTCGCGGGCGCCCACTAGCGTCGCCAGAAGGCCAGCCGCTGCACCGAGGCCGTGAGGATCTGGCCCCAGGTGATGTGCGTGTCCGACCGCTGCGACATCGCGTCGAACGGGCTGAAGCGCATCTCTGCGCCCGTCCCGAACTCGATCGACCCATCGTCGCGCCGAGTCCCGTCGACGAAGATCCAGCCGCGCTCGATGCGGACGTTCTCGCTCATCATCTGAGCCTACCCCACGGCTCGTGGCGCCCGGGCTCCGACCCGAAGCGCTTCACGGCCGCGGCCGCCCTTCGTAAGCTTTGCGCAGCTTGAAAACGCTGACGGAGCTTGAGTCCGACTGCCTTGGCCGCCATCTGTCGCTGCTGGAGCGACGTCTCGGTCGGCGCCTGCTGGAGGTCCGCATGTTCGGGTCGGCGGCGCGTGGAGACATGTGGTCCGCCTCGGCGCCAATGCGCTCCGACATCGATCTGCTCGTCGTTACGCGCGACGGACTCACCGGCACTGACGTGTCCGCCCGGGTCGCTACCTTCGCTGA
Organism: Solirubrobacteraceae bacterium; assembly: GCA_049522915.1. GTDB lineage: Bacteria > Actinomycetota > Thermoleophilia > Solirubrobacterales > Solirubrobacteraceae > Palsa-513. The sequence continues at coordinate 56,811 of JBEKNK010000011.1, forward strand.
CCCGTGCACGAGACCTCGCCGACCGTTCATCTGATCGCCCGCCCCTGCATCGACCTCGAGGGGATGCGCTCCTACCTCGCCGACGTCGGCGGCGCCGGCTGGCTGGAGCGGCGCCTGGAGGAGGCCGACGGCGCTCCCAACCCGGGCGAACTGCTGGTCGAGTTCGGCGGCCGGGCCTGCTACCGCAGCTGGGAGCCGGGACTGAACGTCAACGTCACGCGCGTGCGCACGGACCGCGGCGAGTACTTCGAGAACCTGCTCCGCAGCGCCCACGGCAGCGTGCTGGAGCACGCCTGCTACAGCTTCGCGCTGCGCAACGTGTCGCGTGTCTTCACGCACGAACTGGTGCGCCACCGCGCCGGCTCGGCCTTCAGCCAGGAGAGCCTGCGCTACGTTCGGCTGACCGACATCGGCTTCCGGGTGCCGCCGGCGCTCGAGCCGCTGCGCGGGCAGGTCCTGGCGATCGTGGAGCAGCTCGAGGAGTTCCAGCGCGACGCCGCGCAGAAGCTTGGGATCGACGATGAGGGCGTGCCGTTCCACGTCAAGAAGGAGGTCACCTCGGCGCTGCGGCGGCTCGCGCCGATCGGGCTCTCCACCGACATCATCTGGAGCGCGAATCTGCGTACGCTGCGCCACGTGATCCAGATGCGCACCGCGGAGGGCGCCGAGGAGGAGCTCCGCGGCGTCTTTGACGACGTCGCCCGCCTGATGCTGCGTGAGGCGCCGCTGATCTTTCAGGACTTCGAGCGCAGCCCCGACGGCTGCTGGGAGCCCCACTACCAGAAGGTGTGAGCCTGGACCGGGCGCCGCAGCGGCGCGACGCCCGGTCTCAGCTCGGCGGGCGGCTACTCCTCGTCGCCGCCGACGGCGATCGCCTCGCCCAGACGCGCCACAACGTCCGGGTCGCGCAGCGTCGTGACGTCGCCGAGCGCACGGCCCTCGGCGATGTCGCGCAGCAGGCGGCGCATGATCTTGCCCGAGCGCGTCTTCGGCAGATCGTCGGCCCAGATGATCCGCTTGGGCCGCGCGAACTTGCCGATTCGCTCGGCGACGGTGCCGCGGATGCCCTCCTCGAGCTCCTCGGTGCCCTCGGTCGTGCCCTGCAGCGTTACGAACGCGCAGATCGCCTGCCCGGTCTGCTCGTCGGATTGGCCGATCACGGCCGCCTCGGCGACCGCCTCGTGAGCCACGATCGCCGACTCGACCTCCGCGGTCGAGAGGCGATGGCCGGAGACGTTGACGACGTCGTCGATGCGCCCGATGATCCAGAAGTAGCCGTCCTGGTCGAAGCGTGCCGCATCGCCGACCAGGTAGGTCTCCTTGCCGAAGCGCGAGAAGTAGGTCTCGACGAACCGTTCGTCCTCCCGGTAGAGCGTCCGCAGCATCGACGGCCAGGGCCGGCGGATCACGAGCAGTCCCTGCCCGCTTTCGACCGGCTTGCCCTCGCGCTCGTCCACGACCTCGGCCGAGATCCCCGGGAACGGCTGGGTCGCCGAGCCGGGCTTGGTCGCAGTGATCCCCGGTAGCGGCGTGATCATGATCGCGCCGGTCTCGGTCTGCCACCAGGTGTCGACGATCGGGCAGCGCTCGCCGCCGATCACCTTGTGGTACCAGAGCCAGGCCTTGGGGTTGATCGGCTCACCGACCGAGCCGAGCAGGCGCAGCGAGGAGAGGTCGAACTTCTGCGGGTACTCGATCCCCCACTTGATGCACGTGCGGATCGCCGTCGGAGCGGTGTAGAAGATCGTCACGCCGAAGCGCTCGATGATCTCCCACCAGATCCCCTTGTGCGGATAGTCGGGCGCCCCCTCGTACATCACGGCCGTCGCACAGTTGGCGAGCGGCCCGTAGATGATGTAGGAGTGGCCGGTCACCCAGCCGACATCGGCCGCGCACCACCAGACGTCGGTCTCCGGGTGCAGGTCGAAGATGTAGCGGTGCGTCGCGCTGACGCCGGTCAGATAGCCGCCGGTCGTGTGCAGGACGCCCTTCGGCTTCGCCGTCGAACCGCTCGTGTAGAGGATGTAGAGCGGGTCCTCGGCGCCCATCGGCTCCGCCGGACAGCTCGGATCCGCCTTCTCCATGATCTCGTGGTAGAAGACGTCGCGGCCCTCCTTCATCGCACAGTCGGTGCCCTTGGACGCCACGACGATGATGTGCTCGAGCGTCTGCAGGTCGCCCATCACGACGTCGACGGTCTCCTTCACCGGCGCCAATTTGCCCTTGCGCGAGGCGGCGTCGACGGTGATCAGGGCCTTGGCGTCCGAGAACTCCATGCGCTCGCGCACCGCCTCCGCCGCGAAGCCGCCGAAGACCACGTTGTGGGGGGCGCCGATCCGCGCGCACGCCAGCATCGACACGACCACCTCAGGGATCATCGGGAGGTAGATCCCGACGATGTCGCCCTTGCGGATGCCGAGGTCCTTCAGCGCGTTGGCGAAGCGCTCGACGTCGGCGAGCAGCTCCGCGTAACTGATGTCGCGCGTGGAGCCGTCCTCGCCGAGCCAGTGGAAGGCGATGCGGTCACCGCGACCGGCCTCGACGTGGCGGTCGAGGCAGTTGTAGGAGACGTTCAGCTCGCCGCCAACGAACCACTTGTAGAACGGCGGGTTGGAGTCATCGAGCACCTTGTCCCAGGGCTTTGACCAGTGCAGCTCGGACGCCTGCCGCGCCCACCATCCCTGCCAGTCGGCCTCCGCCTCGGCGTAGATCGCCGGGTCACTCAGCAGCGCGTTCGCGCGGAACGCCGCCGAGGGCTCAAAGGTCTCGACGTCCAGCAGCGACGCGAGTTCGCGCTCGAGCTCAAGCTCTTCCGCATCCAGCCCCGTGTGTTCAGTCGCCATGTGCATTCACCTCGCTTGTTGTCAAGACGAACGAGGGGTGCCGCGGCTGCCGCCGCGACACCCCCCGATGCGTGCTGCCTGCTTCTCTACTTGCTGAGCGGGAAGACCGGTGCGACCGTCTTCCCGAAGGTGCTGTTGATGACGTGGGCAAACGACGTGTACCACGCGACGATAGCCGTCGCAACACCGAGGTAGCCGCCCCAGTGAGTGGCGCTGGTGTGACCGCCGCTTGCGCCGATCGCCAGCATCACGAACGTGACCGTCAGCAGCGTGAAAATGAGCAGCACGGCCCCACTGACACGCAGCGCCGCCACCGTCATGTACGCGGTGAAGATCGCCCAGGCCCAGAAGAACAGGCCGAGTGCATGGCCGACGTTGGCGGCCGGGATCCCCGACACGTTGAACGACAGCAGCACCCAGACGGCGATCCAGAACGCCCCGTACGAGCTGAATGCCACAGCCCCGAACGTGTTGCCGACCCGGAACTCCCACATGCCTGCGAGCAGCTGCGCGAGTCCTCCGTAGGCCAGCGCGAGACCCAGCACCACCGGTGTGTCCGCCCCGCTGACCCAGTTCGCGTTGATCATCGACAGCACGAACGTCGTCAATGCGAACCCGGCCAGCCCCAACGGCGCCGGGTTCGCGGGCTTCCACGAACTACTAGCTCCTGACCCTTCCATGCGGCCTCCTCTCGTCCCGCCCTGCGACGGCACACGCCGCACGGCGCGGTTGTTTGAACCTTTTTTCGGGCGTTCGTTCGAACATAAGCGCGCTCAATGCACGCAGCCGCGGGCGCCGTTCCGGACGCGGCGACGGCGCTCGCAGGCGCCTTCGAGCGGGGCCGCGGCGCGCCACCTGGGGGCGGCCCGAGAGCCGCCGTCAGCGGCGCCGCTTGCGCTTCTTGGAAGCCGACGGCGATGGGCCGCTGGGCGCCACCGGCGCAGGCACTGCCGGCTCGCTCGCGCCGCCTCCGCGCAGCAGACCGCGGCCCGGCTGGCGAGCCGCGCGCGGCTGGCGCGGCTGGCGCGGCTGGCGCACCGGCCGCTCGCGCGCCGGCCACGGCCGCGCCTCGCCGGCCTCCCAGGCCTCCGGCAGCGGCCGCCCGCCGAACTGAAGCAGCAGCGCGGCGAAGAAGACGAGCCAGAGGGCCTGGATCACCGGCAGCGGCGTCAGCGGGATCAGGAACAGAACGCCGCAGATGATGCCGACGATCCCCATCATTCGCGTCAGCAGCCCGACGCGCATCGAGCGCAGCGAGACCATGATGAAGGCCGCCGCGAGCGCGAGCGTGCCGACCGTCAGGATCAGCTGAATCGCGATTCGGGCCCCGCCGGCGGTCGCGGCGGTGATCGCAGCGGCGGTGCGAGCGGTGCCGGACAGGTAGCTGTGGGCGCCGAGGATCAGCGAGATCTCGAAGGCCGGCAGGAAGACGGCCACCACGGCCGGCCCGTAGGTCGCGAGCCGCAGGGCGATCTTCGAGGGCGCGGGCGAGCGCGCGAACTCAGCGGCCGCCAGGTAGCGAAGCGGTACCACCATCAGCAGCGTGCCGATGTTGCTGAGCAGAAACGACGCGATCAGCGTGTACTGGTGGCTGACGAGGAACTGCTCGTGAACGGTCCGTGGGTCGATCTTCGCGGCCGCCATCCCGTGGAACGCCGGCGCAAGTCCCTGCAGGAGTCCGATCGTCTGCTCCTGGCCGCCGACCACGGCCACCCAAAGCTGCCCACCGAAGTAGAACAGGCCGGCGGTCATCGCGCACGCGGCGACGCGGACGCGCTGAGCGCCCTCCACTGCGAGCTGGCGCTCGGCGTCGGCCATGATCGACGGGAGTGTAATTGGACCGCGCCCGCTAGGCTTTCCGCATGGAGGGCTTCGGTGGACTGTTCGGCGATCCGGACGAACTGCAGCGGCGCATGGCGGAGTTCGCCGAGCAGATGCAGGGCCAGCAGCGGCTCGCGTGGGCCGACAACGCGATCAAGCTCGCCGTCGACATGACGGTGGCGGCGATCAACCGCGTCAACCTGCAGGGCAACGCGGAGCAGCAGGCTGCACAGATCCGCGAGGTGATGGCGTTCGTCTTCCCCGAGGCCGTCACACTCGTTCGCGAGGCCCGCGCGGGGCTTCAGTAGCTTCCGGCTGCTCGTCCGAGCCCTGACCGGCGGCACGATCCGCGCGCCCCGCGTGGATCGCCTCCTTGAACGAGCGGAAGTGGAAGATGGTCACCAGCGCAATGAAGCCGACGCCTGCGGTCAGCACCGCGATCGCGATCTGCTGCCCGACCGAATAGGCGAGCACAACCGCCGGTTTCGCCGATTTCGCGAAGACCTTCACGAACAGGGCCTGCTGGATGCCCACACCGCCCGGCGCGAGCGGGATCATCCCCGAGACGGCGCTGACACCGAACACGAGCATCACGTTGCCGACCGATCCGCCGATGCGGAAGGCGTCGAGGAAGAACCAGAAGGCGGCGGCCCGGCACAGCCACGCCACGGCCTGGAAGGCGACGACCTGGCGCAGGTAGCGCTTGCGGTCGCGCAGGATCGTCAGACCCTGGCGCAGCCGTTCCCAGAACGCGACCACGCGCCGCGACAGCACGGCGAAGGCGACCACGCCGAGGATCGCCAGCGCGGTGATCAGAAACAGCGTGAGGCGGAAGTTCGACGCCAGGAACGACAGGTCGAAGGCGTCGAGCTTGGCGAAGTCGGGCGGCTTGGGGAAGACGCCCTGGGTGAAGGCGAAGATCAGCACGATGACACCGACGACGGCGTCGAACGGGGCCTCCGTGTAGATCGTGGCGGCGACGGTCGCGTAGGTCGAGCGCGGGATCGAGTTCTTCGCCAGGAACACCTTGATCACGTCCCCGCCGCGGGCCGGCACGACGTTGTTGAAGCCCACCGCCGCGAAGTACGCGCCCCAGATCCGCCGCCATTGGAAGCGCTCGTTCGGGTAGGCCGCCCGCATGCTGTGGAAGATCGCGCGCGAACGCAGCGTCAGGTTGAGCGCGAACAGCACCATCGCAGCGATCAGCACGCCCCAATGAACAGCGGCAAGGTCGGAGAAGAACTTGCCGACGGCATCGAAGAACGAATCGACGCTCTTGGAAAACGATGCTGAGGCGATCAGGCTGCTCACCTCCGCCAAGCCTACGCACTACGCCCGCAGGCGCCCCGTCACCCCGCGCCACAGCCCCCCGCCGCGCCCCCTCCAGCGCCGCGCCCCCGCTCTAGGACCCCACGCCGCCCCCGCACCACAACCCGCTCCACACCCCGTCGCGCACACCCCCGGTACGCGCCACGCCGGGCTCAGAGCTCGTCGTCGAGATCCTCGGCCAGCTCGTCGTCGTCGCCGAGCTCGTCGTCGTCCTCGTCCGGCTCCTCCTCGTCGACGTCATCGAAGCCCAGGTCGTCCTCTCCGAACAGGTCGTCCTCATCCTCGTCCTCGTCGGCGACGCGCAGCCACACACCGGCCGGGCTCGATGTTGAGATCGAAGCGTGGGCTCCGGCGAGCAGGCGCTCGAGATCGTCTATCTCGTCCAGCAGAGTCACCGTCGACATCGGGGTTCCTTTCCGTGTTTGCCGGCCCTGCAGAGGCCCGGTTTGAATGTCGTGCTGCCAAGGCACGGCGTAAAAGCTAATGCGCCGCGCGGCTGCGTGACGCACGGTCGCGCGTCTCCCAGCCGCCTTCGGCGCTACAGCGCCGCAAGCGCTGCCAGCACCTCATCGTCGTGGGTGGCCGGCGTGACCTTCGCGATCACGTGCGCCACGACGCCGTCACGGTCGATGATGAAGGTCGTGCGGGAGTTCCCCCAGTAGGTGCGCCCGTACATCGACTTCTCCACCCACACGCCATAGCTCTCGGCCACGGCGTGATCGACATCGGACAGCAGAGTGAAGGCCAGGCCGTACTTGTCCGCGAACTTCGCAAGCTTCGCCACCGGGTCCGGCGAGAGCCCGAACACGACGGCGTCGGCCCGCGCATACTCGCCTGCGCGGTCGCGCACGCCGCACGCCTGTTTGGTGCAGCCCGGCGTGTCGGCCTTGGGGTAGAAGTACAGGACGACCCAGTGGCCGCGGCGGTCGGCGAGACTGACCGGCTCGCCCGCCTGGTTTTCGAGCGTGAAGTCTGGTGCGGGGCTGCCGGGTTCGAGCACGGGCAGAATCGTATATCGCGGCGCCGGCGACGCCGCAGCCTCGCATGCCTGGCGGATCTGCCGGAGGCCAGTGGCTCAGGGACGATCACGCGGACGAGCGTAGAGGCCTTGAGCTCGCCCAGGAAGTCCCTCGCCGCGGCGAAGAAAGCACACGCGGCCTGGCCGACCAAGCGCTCAGCCGATGCAGGCGACGGCGAACACTGCGAACCACGCGATCGCGGACACGTAGAAGCCGCGCTCGATCGCGCCGAAGCGGGCGCGCAGCGCGGGATACGAACGGGACACGATCGCGCCTGCCAGGCACACCGCCATCGCGACCCCGAGGGCCGTCGAGACCGGCGCCAGCGCGTGCCAGCGGTGTCCATCGCGCAGGACCGCCGCAAGCTTGAACGCGGCGACCGTGGCGCCCCCGAACGCGGCGCCCGCGAGCAGCCCGTGTGTGCGGCCGGTCGAGGTGCGCGGAGCGCCCGGCGCGTCCATCGGGAACCAGCTGATCGCCGCGCGGGCGGCCGCGAAGATCGCGAGCAGAACGATCACCGCGCTCGCGCGCGAGCCGGCGGCGCGGTCGATTCCCACCGCGAGCGCCGCGCCGGCGACGGCGAATGCGATCGTCGCGGCGCGGTAGCCGGCCCGAAACGGCGTGATGCCGTACTGGCTGACGGCGTTGCGGATGGGCGAGAGCCCGGTTGGCGCGAGATGCAGGTAGCCGAGACTCGCCACGGTCGCCGTGAGGGCGGCGAGCGCGATCACGCCCGCGACGGTCACGACTCGCTCCGCCGCGATATGCAACCAGGTTGCATATCGCTAGTATGCACTCAGGTGCGCCCCTCGTCAAGCACCCCGTACCTGTTCGGCGACCTGCTCGCGCTCGCCCGTCGCAGCTGGGTTCAGACGATGGCGCGGCGCCTCGAGCAGCTCGGTTACGCCGACTACCGCCGCAGCGACGCCGCCGCGCTGCGGCTGATCGCGCGCCGGCCGCTGGCGGTCGGCGAGCTCGGCGCCGTCCTCGGCGTCACCCGCCAGGCCGCGCGCAAGCTGGTCGCGGGACTCGAGCAGCGCCGCTACGCGCGCCTCGAACGCGACCCCCGCGACTCCCGCCGGCGCACCGTCGTCCTCACCCCCGCCGGCGAGGCGTACGCCGCGGCGATCGTCGCCACGCTCGAGACGATGAACCGCGAGCTCGGCGAGCGGGTCGACCGCGCGGAACTGATCGCCGCGGACGCCGTTCTGCGCGCCTCACTGGCCGACGACAGCGCCCGTCGGCGCGCTGACGCGCTCGTCGCGCCCCCCGCGCTCTAGCGACGGCCGACGCGTGGGCGCCCCCGTGGCGACCGACCGCGTCGCGTCTTCGCTGTGCGATGCTCGGCGCCGTGCCGGACACCCGCTCCTTCGACGATCTGGTGCGCGCCGCGCATGGCGACGCGTGGCAGGCGCTCGGTGGCCTCTTCGAAACGCGCGGGGGCGGCACCGCCAGCCTCCGCGGCATGCGGGTGATGGCCTCCGGGCTTCCCCATCCTCAGTGGAACAGCGCCGATGTCGGCGCCGCCGATGCCGACATCGAGGCCGCGCGAGCGTTCTTCGCCGAGCGTGGCGTTCCGTGGGGAGCGCGCGTCCCCGCCGCGATGGCCTGGCCGCACGGCCGGCTGATGTGCCGCCAGCGGCTGATGGGGCTGTTCGCCGGCGACTTCGACCCGGCGCCGCTGCCACCGGGCTTCGCCCTGCAGGCAGCCGGAGTGGCCGATCTGGAGAGTGTGCTCGCGGTCGACGCCGAGGCATTTGAGTCTGACGCCCAGGCGGGGCGACCGTGGCTGGCGGCCCTGCTGGGTGCGCCGGCGACAGTCGTCACCGTCGCGCGGGCCACGACGGCCGGGCGAACCGTCGGCACCGGCTACGCGGTTCACAGCGACGGCGTCGCCGGGCCGAGCGTATGCATCGCCGGGATAGCCGTGGCGGGCGACTGTCGCCGGCGCGGACTGGGCGCGGCGTTGAGCTCGTGGCTCGTGCGCGGCGGCTTCGACGCCGGTGCGCAGCTTGCCCATCTGCAGCCAGACGACGACCGCGCCGCACGCCTCTATGCCGGGCTGGGGTTCATCGAGGCAGGCGGCCTCGACATCTACGTCGACATCTAGCCGGCCGCCCAGAAGTCCCGGGAGGGATGCGTTCCCCGAACGCGTTCGTCGCCCTATCGATCGCCGCCGCCGGCGCGCCGCGTCGATCGCGCGCAGGCCGCGATCGCGGATCCTCGCGCCGGCCGCGTCGCGCCGCGCGGACACCGCGGGCTTCCTGCACTACATTCCACAGCAGCCCAAACGGCGTGCCTGTGCCCCGAACGGGGTGCCTGTGCCCCGAACGGGGTGCCTGTGCCCCGAACGGGGTGCCTGTGCCCCAGGCGGCGAGACCAAGCGCATGAGCGACGAACCAGACGCGATCGACATCCCCTACATGCTGCTCGCCGACGGCGCCACGGCCGTCGGGGGGAAGCTCTATGTGCTCGGCGGCGGCTGGAACATGATCGGCGTCGCCGAGTTCCCGGGCCCGCCGCCGACCCCGTTCAGCATCGCGATCGGCGTATCGGTCCCCTGGACGCACACCAACCGCAAGTTCACGCTGACGATCGAGCTGGTGGACGCCGACGGGGAGCGGGTGGACGATGAGATGGGCGTCGCGCTCGAGTCCGGACGGCCGCCCGGGATGCGCCCCGGCACCAGTCAGAACATCCCCCTGACGCTCACGGCGCACCCGGAATTCCCAGCCCCCGGGGCCCACACCCTCGCCGCGAAGATCGACGGCGAGATCAAGAAGACGGTGTCCTTCGAGGTCGTGCCGCTGCAGATGATCCCGGCGTCGTCCCAGGAATAGTTGCGCTCACTTCAAAAGGCGCGACAGCCGCCGGTCCTTGAGCACGCGCCCGTCCGTTTGACAGGCCGGGCAGTAGCTCATCACGTAGTCCTCGTAGTTGACGGCCTCCAGGCGCGTCGCGCAGCGCGGGCAGGGCTCGCCCTCGTGACGGTGTACGAGCAGCGGCATCGGCAGCTTGTCGGGGATCGGCAGCTCGATCGTGCGCTCGTAGTGCTCGAGTGCGCCGCCGAGCGTCGAGGCGATCGACTGCGACAGTCGCTCCAGCTCGGCCGCGTCAAGGTCGACGCCGCGCTTGAACGGCGAGAGCCTTGCGGTCCAGAGGATCTCATCGACCCAGGAGCGCCCGATGCCGGCGATCACGCGCTGATCGCGCAGCGCGGCGTGCAGCGGCCGCGGCTCCGCGAGGCGCTCGCCGAGGTCGGCTGGCGGCGCGGGCCAGGCCTCGGGGCCCAGTCGCGTGAGCGACTCCTCGCCGGCGAGCGCGTCGAGTGGGAGCAGCTTCGCCCAGGCGGCCTGCTTGGTGCCGAACTCGCGCAGGCGCAGCTCGCGCCCGTCGGTGATCGCGACGAGCAGGCGCGAGGTGCGGTCGCGCGGTCCGGCCGGCTTGTCGAAGAGCTGCAGGCGCCCGGAGGACATCAGGTGAATCAGCAGCGCGAGCTCACCGCCCACCGAGACGATGATCTGCTTGCCGCGCCGGTTCACGTGATCGATCGGGCGCCCGGCGAGCTCCGAGAGCGCCGGCGTGAAGCTCTTCAGCGTGTTGATCCCGGGCGCGCGCGCGGTGGCGATCTCGGCGCCCGTCAGCGCGGCGTCAAGCCGGCGTACGGTGATCTCGACCTCGGGCAGCTCGGGCACGACAACAAGCCTACGACGCCCCGACCGCGGTCACAAACGGCCCGCGGGCGCCCGCCGGCTCAGTAGTCGATCGTTCCGCCGGTGGTGTAGGCGCGGGTCGGCGCGCCGAAGTAGGTGACGCCGGAGCGCGACACCCATTTCGTTCGCCACAGACGCTTGGACGCGAAGTTCCCGGACGCGCTCCAGGCCCCGGTCGAGTCGGTGTGCACCTTCGTCAGTGTGCGCCAGACCCGGCCGCCGTCGGAGGAATACTGCAGCACGACGGTGGTCGGTCCGCTGGTCGAACCGCCCGAGCCGCTCGAGCCGGTCGAGCCTGTGGCGCCGGTCGGTCCGCTGGCGCCCGTGGCGGGGGCGGCCACGCTGTCACCGGCCGGCCGCACGATGCCCCAGAAGGAGACGCCCGTGTGGGTGCGCGTGACCACGAGCGGGAGGCGGAAGCCGTCGAGCGAGGGCTTCGCGACGCCTGCGTTGGTCTCCAGGCCGGTCTGGAACGCGGCGGCGCCGCCGCCGGGTGCGTCCGAGCGCAGCAGGTACTGGTCGAAGGACACCACGCGGGGGTTGCTGAAGGCGATCTTCTCGGAGATCGCGTCGAGCTCCGCCTGGCGCGCGAGCGACACGCCGCCCGCGGGATAGGGCACGCTCTGGATGCCGAACTCCGTGATGTAGATCGGCATGTCGGCACGGATCGCGCCGACCGCGGCGGCGCGGTTGAGCGCCGTGACAAGACGGCCGAGCGTGCCGATCGTGACGTCGTCGTGGTGGGGGTCCAGCGGCGGGATCCAGAACGGCCCGGGCCCCTCCGCGTAGGGGTGCTGGGCGTAGCCGTAGGCCGGCAGCCTGGCGCAGTGCCCGACCGGCTGGTAGTCGGAGTTCAGGCAGAGAACGCCGCGCAGGAAGGCCAGCGGCGCGGGAATGCCGGCCGACTGCACGCCGACGGGCGAGGTCTCGCCCATCAGCACGCGCATGCCGGAGAAGTTGCCCGAGGCCTTCAGGCCGGCGTAGCCGGCGAGGAACAGGCCGCGGTAGATCCCCGCCGAGACGAGCTTGCCCTTCACGTACTGAGGCTGCAGGTACTGGGGCTGGTTGGGCTCGTTCCAGATCGAGAACAGCTTCACCTTCTTGCCGTAGTGCTTGCCAACCGCCTCCATGAACTGGCCGTAGTCGCTCGCGCTGGGGTAGCTGTAGCGGTCCTCGCCGTGCGGCGTCGCCCAGCGGGGCACCGTGCCGAAGCCGCCGCTGACGGTCAGCAGGACCGTCCAGTGCAGGGCCGTCACGGCGTCGATCAGCTGGTCATAGGCGCCCCAGTTGTAGGCGGCCGGGTTGGACTGGTTGAACTTCGGCCGCGTCTTGTGGTTGGGGCTGGGAGCGACCTCGCCCCAGTAGAGCACGACGCGGATCGCGTGGACGCCGAGCGTCTCGAGCTTTGCGATCGTCTTGGCCTGTGTACCCGGCGACACACCGACCAGGTCGCGCGGCGCCTCGAAGAAGACGATCTCGCTGCGCGAGGCGAGCGCCGCGGGGGCAGCGAAGGCGCCACCGGCGAGCAGCGCGGCTCCACACAGCAGGGCTGTCAGCTTGACTTGGCGCATGGCTTTCCGGCTCTCCCCTCGATTGCCTCAGCAACAAAGACCCTCAGGCAGGCGAAAGGTTTCGCTGCGGGGACACATCATGCCGCGATCAGCGCAACGCCGACGAGTGCCAGGCTCACGCCGAGCGCCTGCAGGCGGACGAGACGCTCACCCAGAATCGCCCGTGCGAGCAGCACCGTCGCCACCGGGTACAGCGACCCCGCCACGGCGACCACGCTCAGCTGCCCGTGGCGGTTGGCGAGGCCGTAGAGCCCCGTGGCTGCGAACTCGAGCAGGCCGGCGAGCACGAGCACCGCGAGATCCCCGCTCGCCGCGGGCGCGCGAAGCGGCGAGCGCAGCGCGGCGCAGACCACGACCACGCCGAGCACACCGGTGATGTTCGCGAGCGCCAGGAGCCAGGCGACGCCGCCGCGCGTGCCGATGTGGGCGAGCAGGAAGTAGCAGCCGAAGGCGACCGCCGCGCCGACCGCCAGGCCGATTGAATCGCGGTGCGCGCGGGCGCCCGCCGCGGTGCGCCCGGCGCTGCGGTGGCGCGAGCAGAGTACGACGCCGAGCACCGCCGCGAGCATGCCGAGCGCCTGCACGGCGGCCAGGTGGTTGCCGCCGAGGAGGCCGGCGAGCACCGGTATCGCGACGCCGGTCGCGGCGACCGGGGCCACCACGCTCATCGTCCCGGCGGCCAGCGCGCGGTAGAAGCAACCGAGGCCGACGAGCACGGCGACGCCGGCGCCGAGCGAGGCCAGCGCCGGCCCGGCGGCGGGGAAGCCCCGCCCACTGAGCACCACCAGCGGCACCGACAGCAGCAGGCCGACTCCCTGGGCGAGCGCCAGGACCGTCCCGAGCGCGACCGTGCGCGCCTTCAGTCCGGCGCTGAAATCCGCCGTGCCCCAGCAGAGCGAGGCGGCCAGCGCGAGAAGGACTGTGTCGAGCACGGTGGCGAAGCCATCCTATGCGCGCGGCGCGCGCGGGCCTCTGCAAGCCGGCGGTCAGGCACCGTGATCCTTGCCGGCGCGACCGCCACGGTCGATAGGCTGCGCGGATGGCACAGGCCAACGCCCCGCGGACAGCAGCTGATGCCGACGAGGAGCTTGCCGCGCTTCGCGCCGAACTCGAGCACCAGCGCGCCGACAACGCGATCAAGGAGCGCCAGCTCGACCGCTACGCCGCCGACCTGCGGGCCACCTCGCGCCGCGAGCGCCAGCGGGCACGCGAGCTCGCCGACAGCTACATGGCGACCGTCCGTGCGCTGGCCGGGGCCGTCGAGGCGCGCGACGCCTACACCGCTCACCACGGCGACCGCGTCACCGCCTTCGGGATCGAGCTGGCCGCGGCGAGCGGCCTGGAGGTCGACGACGAGTCCGAGCTCGAATGCGCCTTCCTGCTGCACGACATCGGCAAGGTCGCGATCCCAGACGGGATCCTCTTCAAGGCCGGGACGCTGGACTCGCAGGAGCGTGAGGTGATGGAGCGCCATCCGCTGATCGGCGAGGAGATCATCCGCGAGATCCCGTTCCTCGAGCCGGCGCGGCCGCTGGTGCGCCACCATCACGAGCGCTGGGACGGCGGCGGCTACCCCGACGGCCTCGCCGGGACCGAGATACCGATCGTCGCGCGCGTGTTCGCGCTCGCCGACGCGCTCGACGCGCTGACCAGCGACCGCCCCTACCGCGCGGCGGTCGCGATCGCCGACGCGCGCGAGGTGATCGAGTCAACCGACGGCCAGTTCGACCCGGCGGTGCTCGCGGCCTTCGCGACGATCCCCGACGAGCGGATCGAAGAGATCCGCCGCAGCCTCCACTGAGGGGGGAGCGCCATGGCGGACACACGGTTCTGGCACCCGTTCGCGGACATGGGCGCCGTTCGCAACGCCGAGTTCGTGATCGAACGCGGCGAGGACGTCTGGGTCTACGACACCGACGGACGGCGCTACCTCGACGCGACCGCGAGCCTCTGGTACGCCAACGTCGGGCACGGGCGGCCGGAGATCGCCGCGGCGATCGCCGCTCAGCTTGCGAAGATCGAGGCCTACTCGGCCTTCGGCGACCTCGCGAGCCCGCCGACGCTGGAGCTGGCGCAGGCGCTCGCCGCACGCGCGCCGATGCCCTCGCGCGTGTTCCTGACCTCGGGCGGCGGCGACTCGATCGAAACCGCCGCCAAGCTGGCCCGCCGCTACTGGCATGAGCTCGGCCAGCCGCAGCGCCACGTGCTGCTGAGCCGCACCCAGGGCTACCACGGAACGCACGGTTTCGGCACGGCGATCGGCGGCATTGCTGCCAACCGCTCGGGGTTCGGCCCCCAGGTCGCGGCGGAGCAGGTCGCGTTCGATTCCGTCGACGCGCTCGAGCAGGCGATCGAGCGGATCGGCGCCGAGGCGGTCGCGGCCTTCTTCGTCGAGCCGGTGATCGGCGCCGGCGGCGTGCATCCGCCGCTCCCCGGCTACATCGAGGGCGTCGCCGAGTGCTGCGCCCGCAACGGCGTGCTGCTGGTGATCGACGCGGTGATCTGCGGCTTCGGCCGCCTGGGAACGTGGTTCGGGATCGAGCGCTTCGGTGTGACGCCGGACATGATCGTGTTCGCCAAGGGCGTCACGAGCGGATACCTGCCGCTCGGCGGCGTGATCATCTCCGAAAAGATCGCCGAGCCGTTCTGGAGCGCGCCGGGCGGCCCGGTCTTCCGCCACGGGGCCACCTATGCCGGGCATGCGACCTGCGCAGCCGCCGCGCTCGCGAATATCGAGTTGCTTGAGCGCGACGGCCTGCTCGCACGCGGGCAGACGATGGAGCAGCCGCTGCTGGACGCGCTGCGCCCGCTCGGCGACCACGCGGCGGCCGGGGAGGTGCGCGGCGGCGTCGGTACGCTGGCCGCAGTCGACCTCGACCGCGAGCTGCTCGCAGAGAACCCCGCGGCGCTCGGGCGCGTGACCGCAGCGGCCCGCGCCGACGGCGTGCTCGTGCGCCAGCTCGGATCGGGCGTCGCGGTGTCGCCGCCGCTGAGCGCGACGGCCGAGCACTTCGAGCTGATCGCGCACGCGATCGCCGCCGGGCTCGACGCGGCGGCGGTGTAGCGGCTCGCGCCGGCGGCCGTAGAGCCGCTCGCCGGCGGCCCCAGAGAGCCGCGCGCGCCGGCGGCCCCAGAGCCTTCTCTCTAGCGGCCGTAGAGCGTGCGCAGCAGCCGGCGAGCCAGCTTCGAGAAGCCGCCGGTGTAGGGGTACATCTGCGGCTCGCGGCGCAACATCAGGCGCGGGGTTAGCATGATCGTCTGGGCGGTGCAGTACTTGCGGATCCCCTCGGGCCCGTGGCGTACGCCGATGCCGGACTGCTTGTGGCCGCCCATCGGCGCCTCCAGCGCGAAGTAGTTGACGGCGGCGTCGTTGACGCAGACCGCACCGACGTCGAGCGCCCGCGCGAGCGCCTCGCCGCGCTCGGCGTCGGCCGCGAAGACGGCGGCGCCGAGCCCCATCGGCGAGTCGTTGACCAGCGCCACCGCCTCGTCGGCGTCGGCGACCCGCATCAGCGGCAGGGTGGGGCCGAAGGTCTCCTCCATCATGCAGCGCATGCTGTGGTCGACATCCAGGAGCACGGTCGGCTCGAAGAAGCGGCCGGCGCCGGGCAGGCGGTGTCCGCCGACCGCCACGCGGGCGCCCTTGGCGAGCGCGTCGGAGATGTGGGCCTCGATGATCGCCACCTGGCGCTCGGCCGTGATCGCGCCGACGTCGACGCTCCCCGGTCCGCTCCCCGGTCCGACGCGCAGCGCCGTCACCTTCGCGACGATCTTCGCCGCCAGCTCGTCGTAGATCGAGGCCTGCGCGTAGACGCGCTCGACGGCCACGCAGCTCTGCCCGGCGTTGATCATCCCGTAGTAGACGGCGACGTTGGCCGCGCGTTCGAGTGGCGCGCCTTCCAGCACGACGAGCGCGTCCTTGCCGCCCAGCTCGAGCGCGAACGGCGTCAGCGCCGCGGCGGCGCGCACCGCGACCCTGCGCCCGGTCGCGATCGAGCCGGTGAACATGACGAAGTCGACGAGGTCGATCAGCGCCTCGGCGGTTTCGCCGGCGCCCGTCGCGACCGCGAAGACGCCGTCGGGCAGCCCGCACTCGGCAAGCGCCTCGGCGACCATCAGCGAGGTCAGCGGCGTCAGCTCGGACGGTTTCAGCAGCACGCTGTTGCCGGCCGCGAGCGCGGGGATCGCGTCGCCGAAGGAGTTCAGCAGCGGGTAGTTCCACGGGCCGATCACGCCGATCAGGCCGCGCGGGGAGTGGCGCGTCACGAGCCGGCGGCCGGCGACCAGCGGCGAGCGGGCGAAGAAGCGCCGGTCGGCGAGGTAGCGCTTGGCGTGGCCGGCCCAGAAGGACAGCGACGAGACCGCGTAGGCGAGCTCGAGCAGCTGCGCGTCCTCGTAGGTCTTGCCGGTCTCCGAAACGATCGTCTCGATCACGCGCTCGGAGTGATCGAGCAGCCAATGCTGCATCCGTGAGAGCACCTGCGCGCGGCCGTCGAAGCCGAGCGCCTCCCACTGCGGTTGCGCCGCACGCCCGCGCGCCGCGAGCTCCGCCACCGCCGCGGCGTCGAGCTCCGGAACGCTCGCCAGCAGCTCGCCGCTGGCGGGACTGCGGACCTCGATCAAGCGACCGCCAGCGAGTCGATCGTGACCGCCGTGATGGGACGGTCGCGGGCGTCGGTCGGCGTCGCGTCGATCGCGTCGACGACGTCCATGCCGGCGCGGACCTCGCCGAACACGGTGTGCTTGCCGTCAAGCCACGGGCACTCCTCGGCGGTCACGATGAAGAACTGCGAGCCGTTGGTGTTGGGGCCGGAGTTGGCCATCGCCAGCGCTCCGCGCACGACGCGGTGGACGTTGAACTCGTCCTCGAAGCTGTAGCCGGGACCGCCGGTGCCGGTCCCCTGGGGGCAGCCTCCCTGGAGCATGAAGCCCTCGATCACGCGGTGGAAGATGAGCCCGTCATAGAAGCCCTTCTGCGCGAGGTCGGTGAAGTTCTTGACGGTCTTCGGCGCCTCCTCGTCAAACAGCGCGATCTCAATCGTTCCCTTCGAGGTCTCCAGCGTGGCGGTGGACATCGGGCGGCTCCAGTGGTTGGTGGCTTCAGGTTCCGGCGCGCTCGAGCGCGAGGGTATGTCCGGCGACCTCGATGCCCGAGGCGCGCTCGATCACGCGTTCGGCCTCGCCGGCGGGCACGCTCAGCAGGGCAAAGCGCTCGAGCATCGTGACATCGGACACCGCCTCCCCATCCAGCGCGGTCGCGTGTGTGATCGCGGCGACCAGGTCGGCCACCTCGATCCCGGCGGCTCGCCCGCCGCTGGCGACGAGCCGGGTGAGCGGCTCATCGGCAGCGTGGCGCACGTGGGGCTTCGAGTGGCGGCGCGGGCGCTCGGTCACGGGCGCCGGCTTGGCGCTCGCGCCCGGAGACCATGGCGCTATCTCGGTCCCGATGTGGCGTTCGATCGCCTCGAGCTCCCGCTTCTGCCGCGCCTCGACGAAGGTGATCGCGCGTCCCCAGCGCCCGACGCGGCCGGTGCGCCCGATCCGGTGCACATAGGTGTCCGGCGAGGTCGGGACGTCGAAGTTGATCACGTGCGTGACGGTCGAGATGTCAAGGCCGCGCGAGGCGACGTCGGTCGCGACCAGCACAGGCACGCGCCCGCCCTTGAAGGCCAGCATGACGCCGTCGCGCTGGCCCTGGGTGAGGTCGCCGTGCAGGGCGCGCACGTTCATGCCCTTGTCGCGCAGCGTGCGAAACAACTGGTCGCAGCGGATCTTGGTGCGCACGAAGACGATCGCCTGCTCGGGCTGCTCGGCCCGCAGGACCTCGACCAGCTTGGCGGCCTTCTCGCGGGTCTCGACCGGCAGCTGGAACTGCTCGACGGTGTCGATCGTCAACGTCGAGTGGGCGACCTCGATCACCAGCGGGTCGTAGAGGTAGCGATCGGCGAGCGCGCGGATCGGCGGCGGCATCGTTGCCGAGAAGAGCGCCGTCTGGCGTCCCGAGGGCGTCGCCGCGAGGATCTTCTCGACGTCCTCGAGGAAGCCGAGGTCGAGCATCTCGTCGGCCTCGTCGAGCACGACGTAGCGGCAGTCGTGCAGCACCAGCGACGCGCGCGAGACCAGATCGAGCACGCGGCCGACGGTGCCGACGACGATGTGCCCACCGCCGCGCAGCTGCGCCTCCTGGTTGCGGATCGGCGCGCCACCGAACACAGCCACGACGTCGACGGCTCGCGTCGCGCCGTAGACGCGCAGCGCCTGCGTGACCTGGATACACAGCTCGCGCGTCGGCGTCAGGACCAGCGCCTGCACCTCGTCGAGCTCCGGATCGATGTACTCGACCATCGGCAGGCCGAACGCGGCGGTCTTGCCGGTGCCCGTCTGCGCCTGGCCGATCACGTCCCGTCCGGCCAGCAGCGGCGGGATCGCCTGCTCCTGGATCGGGCTCGGCGACTGGTAGCCGATTTCACGCAGGGCGGCGAGTACGGGCTCGGACAGGCCGAGCTCCTTGAACGTTGTCATCTGCTCTCAGCTTATTGAGCGCCGGACTCGGGCGCGATCGGCGCAGTATGGTCCCGCCGCATGCCGGTGACCGTCGTTGGCTCGATCGCGTTCGATTCCGTGAAAACCCCGTTCGGAGAACGCACGCGGATGCTCGGCGGCGCCGCCACCCATTTCGCCCTCGCCGCCTCGTTCTTCGACGACGTGCGGGTCGTCGGCCCGGTCGGCGAGGACTTCGGCGAGGCCGAGCTGGAGGTGCTCCGGCGCCGCGGCGTGGACGTGAGCGACGTGGAGCACGTCGCGGGCGGCGAGACCTTCTTCTGGTCCGGCGAGTACGGCTGGGACCTCGGCAGCCGCACGACGCTCGAGACCCGCCTCGGCGTCTTCGCCGACTTCGAGCCGAAGCTGTCGGCCGGCGCCCGCGAGAGCGACGTGCTGTTCCTCGCGAACATCCAGCCGGACGTCCAGCGCGCCGTGCGCGCCCAGTGCGAGGGTGCGCGCTTCGCGGCGCTCGACTCGATGAACCTGTGGATCGAGATCGCCCGCGACTCGCTCGTGCGGACGATCGCGACGGTCGACTGCCTCGTCCTCAACGATGCCGAGCTGCGCCAGCTGACCGCCAAGCCGGGCCTGCTGGCCGCGGCCCGCGAGGTGCTGTCGTGGGGGCCGCCGGGGCCGCGCACGATCATCGCCAAGCAGGGCGAGTACGGCGCCGCGATGATCACGCCCGACAGCTACTTCTCGCTGCCGGCCTACCCGCTCGAGACCGTCGTCGACCCGACGGGAGCGGGCGACACCTTCGCCGGCGGCTTCATCGGCTACCTCGCGGCCGCCGGGGCCGAGACGATCGACGAGGAGCTGCTGCGCGCAGCGATGGCCTACGGCACGGCGCTGGCGTCCTTCAACGTCGAGGAGTTCGGCACCGACCGCGTCGCGCGGCTGCGCGGCGAGGAGATCGCGGCGCGCGTGCGCGAGCTCGAGCGCTTCACCCGCTTCAGCGACGCCGCGATCCAGCTGCGAGGCTGAGGGCCTGACGGGGGCTGTGGGGGGCGGCGCAGGCGCCGCCCCCGGGGAGGGTGCATGCACCCTCCCCGCGACTGGTGCATGCCTGTGCCCCGAACGGGGTGCACCAGTCGCAAAACCGGCAAGATCGCTCGCCAACGGCGGGGGCGGGTAGTACGATCCCGCGACCGCGCATGACCTGGACCTTCATCTGGTTGATGCTGCTCCTCAAGATCCCGATCGCCGGGATCCTCTGGATCGTGTGGTGGGCGATCCACCAGAACGACGATGAGCCGGTCGCCGACAGTGGCGACGGGGGCGGTGGCTCCAAGCTGCGCCTGAATCACCACCACCGCCGGCCGCGGCCCCATCTGCCGCGCCACCCGCGCCGCGGACCGCACGCGGGAGCGCCGCCGCCGGCCCCGGCGCGCGTGCGAACCGTCGTCGCGCTGGCTCGGCGGGTCGAGCACTAAGCGCGCGCCGGCTGCGCGATCGCGACTCGGCGCGACGACGACCGCGGCCGCGCTCGAACGGTCGAGGGGATCGGATTCGCCCTGGCGGCGCGGCCGGGACGCCGGGTGGCGGATAATCCAGCGAAAGCGGCGACTGGAGACGCGATGAGCACACAGGCGAAGACCAAGGGGGCGGACGGCGGCGCGGGTGAGGAGCGCAGGGACACGCTGTCGGTGACCGACAACCGCACCGGCCTCTCCTATGAGCTGCCGATCGTCGACGGCGCGATCCGCTCGCTCGACGTGCGCCAGATGAAGACCTCCGACGAGGACTTCGGCCTGCTCGCCTACGACCCGGCGTTCATGAACACCGCCTCGTGTCGCAGCGCGATCACCTTCCTCGACGGCGACGTCGGCGTGCTCGAGTACCGCGGCTACCCGATCGAGCAGCTCGCCGAGCACTCGACCTATCTCGAGGTGGCCTACCTGCTGGTCCACGGCGAGCTGCCGACCGCCGCGCAGCTGGAGGAGTGGACGCACCTGATCACGATCCACACCTTCGTGCACGAGAACGTCAAGTCGTTCATGCAGGGGTTCCGCCACGACGCCCACCCGATGGGCATGCTGCTCGGCGCGATCGGGGCGCTGTCGACCTTCTACCCCGACGCCAACCAGATCCACGATGCCGACAACCGCGCGATCCAGGTGATCCGCCTGATCGCAAAGATGCCGACGCTCGCAGCGTTCTCCTACCGCCACAACATGGGGATGCCCTACGTGTATCCCGACAACGACCTCAATTACGCCGGCAACCTGCTCGGGATGCTCTACAAGATGACCGAGCTCAAGTACCAGCCCGACCCGCGGATCGCGCGCGCGCTGGACGTGCTGTTCATCCTCCACGCCGATCACGAGCAGAACTGCTCGACCAGCGCGGTGCGGGCGATCGGCTCCTCGCTCGTGGACCCCTACTCGGCGATCGCCGGCGGCATCGCCGCCCTCTACGGCCCCTCCCACGGCGGCGCCAACGAGGAGGTCGTGCGGATGCTCCACCGTATCGCGACGCGCGAGAACATCCCCGACTTCATCGCCGGCGTGAAGGCCGGCAACGAGCGGCTGATGGGCTTTGGCCACCGCGTCTACAAGAACTACGACCCGCGCGCACGGATCATCAAGAAGGCCTGCGACGACGTCTTCGAGGTCACCGGCACCAACCCGCTGCTGGCGATCGCGACCGAGCTGGAGAAGATCGCGCTGGAGGACGAGTACTTCGTCTCGCGCAAGCTCTACCCGAACGTCGACTTCTACTCGGGCCTGATCTATGAGGCGCTCGGGATGCCGATGTCGATGTTCCCGGTGATGTTCGCGATCGGCCGCACGAGCGGCTGGGTCGCGCAGTGGCTGGAGATGGTCCAGGACCCCGAGCAGAAGATCGCGCGGCCGCGCCAGATCTACACCGGCGAGCGCGAGCGGACCTACGTACCGCTTGGCGCCCGAGGTTGAACAGCGGCCCCTGGACACTGACGACACGCGCGGGCTCGCAGGTCGACCGTCGCCACCTGCAGACGCTCGAGGAAGCCCTCACGGCGCTCGAGCGCTGCGTCGAGGAGCTGCAGTCGGACGCCTCGCGGGAGGAGGTGCGCTTCATCGGCCGGCGGATCGAGCCGGCGCGCCAGGTCGTCGCGCGCGTTGAGATCGCCGGCCCCGGCAGCCGCGGGCGCACGGTGCGCGGCGGGATTGACCTGCGTGGCGACGGCTCGGCGGAGGCCTTCACCGGCCGTGTGCGCCGCGCGCTGGTCGAGCGCCGCGGCGGCGAGTCCGCGCCGCAGGCGCTGGGCCGGGCGCTGTCTACTTGACGACGCGGACCTCGATCGTCCCGCTGTAGGTCTCGTCGAAGCTGCACGAGCTCGGCGGCGCGACTGGAGTTCCGGCGGGCGGTGAGACGGCGGTCGTGGCGTCGGCGCAGGTCTGGGTGTCGCAGGTCGCCGAGTTGCAGCTGCCGCTCAGCGAGACGCCCGCGTACAGGCCCGCATCGGCGATCGTGAAGCGCTTGATCACGTCGCCCGTCGCGGCCAGCTGGGCGCGCGGGATGGCGACGCTCGTCTGCAGCTGGGCGAAGGCCTCGACGGGATTGGGCAGCAGCACGCCGATGCCGTCGCAGAGCGGCTGGGGCGTCGCCGGCAGCAGCTCGCCAACCGCCCCGATGCTGACCGAACGCCCGACCAGGCCGACGGTCACGCCGGGATAGGTCAGGTCGGTGGACTCGGCCGGAAACGGCGCGCGCAGGGCCTGCGTGCAGGTGCTCGTCGCGGCCGCCGTGCCGGCGCACTGCAGCAGCTGCAGGCTCGAGGACAGCTGGCCCGCGGCGGTCGCCGACAGCGGCGAGTCGCTGCTGCCCCCGGTGGGCGGCAGCACGAAACGGAAGCTCCAGTGGT
Source organism: Solirubrobacteraceae bacterium (assembly GCA_049522915.1). Classification (GTDB taxonomy): domain Bacteria; phylum Actinomycetota; class Thermoleophilia; order Solirubrobacterales; family Solirubrobacteraceae; genus Palsa-513. Next base: position 79,497 of record JBEKNK010000011.1, read on the forward strand.
AGGCGTCGGTCTCGCTGTAGGTCGTGTCGGCGACGCGGCACGCGGTCCCGATGCCCTGCGTCGGGGTGTGGAAGCGGTAGCCGCCGCCGCCGTAGCCGCTGAAGGTGATCACGAGATCGCCCTTGGCGAGCGGTGCGGCGCGCGTGTGCGACGCTGCGAGCGCGCCCGGCAGCGGCGCCATAAGGGTGGCCGAGATCGCGAGGAGACCCACCAGTTTGGGTGGCATGACTCTTCGACGGTACTAAATAAGGCCCAACCGCGCTATCTGCGCCGCTGCTTGTTCACACCACCAGCGCGGCGCCGTTCTCGCGCAGCCAGCGGGCCGCCGGGCGCCACTGCGGGCAGTGCTCGTCGAGCAGCGCCCAGAAGGCCGGCGAGTGATCCGCGCAGCGCAGGTGGCAGACCTCGTGCCAGACGACGTAGTCGAGGACCCGCTCGGGCGCCAGCAGCAACCGCCAGTTGAAGCTCAGAGCGCCACCGCTCGCGCAGCTGCCCCAGCGAGTGCGCTGGCTGCGGATCGTCAGGCTCGTGTAGGGCGTGCCGGCGGCCGCGCTGGCGGCGTCGGCGCGAGCGGCGATCTCGGCGCGCGCCGCGCGGCGGTACCAGCGCTCGATCGCGGCCGGAGCCTGCTCGCCGGTCGGGACCAGCAGCCGCTCGCCGCGCCGGTGGGCACGCCTGCGCCCCGCCTGCTCCACGAGCGTCAGACGCTCGTCGAGGTAGGGCAGCGTCCCGGGCGCGGCGAGCCGCTCGCGCGCGCACGCCAGCTCGGCGAGCTGACGCTCGATCCACGGCGCCAGCTCGGCGACGGCGGCGGCCGCGGCGCGCAGCGGGGCGCGCGGGGGCAGCAGCACCTCGACGCCGTGCTGAGGGTCCACGCGGACCTTGACCCGCCGCGCGCGCGCCACGCGCCGCACCCTGTAGGCGATCTCCGCCGCCGCCGGCGTCTGGCTATGGCGCGAGCCGGGGGGCTGCGTCGCCTGCGCTCGCTCCGGGGAACGCGGGGCGGGGCGCTCGGATCGACTGGGCGGCACGCCTTGGAGGATAATCGCCGCCATGGCCGAGTCATCGATCGTGCGTCTGCCCGCCGGCATCGAGGAGCCCTTCGAGGTCTACCTCAACGGTGTTCGCCAGCAGGAGGGGGTCGACTACGAGTCCGCCGGGCGGGTGCTGCGCTTCCCACGCCGACTCGCGCGCGACCGGGTCTCCGGCTGGCGCTGGCTGCTCGGCGCGTTCGGCATCGGCACCTACCGCCAGGACGACTCGGTCGACGTCCGCTACCAGCTGGCCGGTAGCAACCGCGTCGCGCAGCTGGCGATCGAGCCCGCCGAGGACGACGCGGGCTGATGGCCCGCGCGCGCCGCGAGCGCCCGCGGGCACCCGACAGCGAGTACCGCGACGGCGACGGAGGAGTGCTCCTGCTGCGCGGCTCGCTGACGCCGGCGACCCGCGCGAGCTACGCGCGGATCGCGAGCGGCGAGGACCTCCCGCCCGGGGCGGCGCGCGAGGACGCCTGGCAGCGCGCCGTCGAGTTCCTGTTCGAACGCCTTGCGGTCAGCTGGTCGATCGCCGGCCTGCCGCCGCTGCGCGGCCAGCGCGAGCTGCTCGCCCGGCTGCGCGTCGCCTCGGTGGCGGAGCGCGCCTGGCTGCGCGAGTGCCTGCGCGAACATTGTGCGGCCAACTTCCCCGACATCGCCGCGCCGTGAGCGCCCGCGGGGACAGTTGGGCGGCCTTCGGCTTCTCCACCTGTTACATGCGCGTGCCGGCGGGCCTCGCTAGTGTGGCGCGCTGAATGCGTCGCACCAAGATCGTCGCCACAATCGGCCCCGCCTCGCGCGAGCCCGAGGTCCTCGCCCAGCTCGTGGCGGCGGGGATGGACGTCGCGCGCCTGAACTACTCGCACGGCTCACTTGACGAGCATGCCGAGACCGCCTCGCGCGTGCGCGCGGCGGCCGAGAGCGTGGGGCGCCCCGTCGCGCTGCTGCAGGATCTGCCTGGACCAAAGCTGCGGATCGGCGCGGTCCGCGACGGCCTCGTCGAGCTGACGCCGGGCGAGAGCCTGACGTTCGAGTGCGGCAGCGAGCTCGTCGGCGATAACCGGCGGATGTCGGTCACCTGGGCGGAGCTGGCGGAGGCCGTCGAGCCGGGCGCGATCATCTACCTCGCCGACGGTGCCGTGCGCCTGCGCGTGCAGGCAACGCGACCTGGCGTCGGCGAGCTCGACACCGAGGTCGAGATCGGCGGCACCGTGGTCTCGCGCCAGGGGCTCAACATCCCGGGCCCGATCGACCGCCTTCCGGCGGTGCCCAAGCGCGACCTCGAGCTGCTCGCCCACGGGGAGTCGATCGGTGTCGACCTCGTCGCGCTCTCGTTCGTGCGGACCGCCGACGACATCGAGTTCGTCCGCGGTCACACCCGCCTGCCACTGGTCGCCAAGATCGAGAAGCCGCAGGCGGTCGAGAACATGGAGTCGGTGCTGCGGACCGCCGACGCGGTGATGGTCGCGCGCGGCGACCTCGGCATCGAACTGCCGATCGAGGACGTGCCGCTCGTGCAGAAGCGCCTGCTCAAGCTGGCGGGCGCGCTGGCTCGTCCGTCGATCACCGCGACACAGATGCTCGACTCGATGGTTCACTCGAGCCGGCCGACGCGCGCCGAGGTCGCCGACGTGGCCAACGCGATCCTCGACGGCACCGACGCCGTGATGCTCTCCCAGGAGACCGCCGTCGGCGCCCACCCGGTCGGCGCCGTCGCGATGATGGCGTCGGTCGCCGAGCGGACCGAGGCGACGGCGAACTACCTCGAGTGGAACGAGCATCGCGTGCGCCGCGACGCCCGCAGCGCCGCATACACCGTCGCCTACAGCGCCTGCGTGGCCGCGCGTGAGCTCGAGCTCGACGCGATCGTCGTGCCAACGCTGTCGGGACGCTCAGCGCGGCTGGTCTCGGCGCACCGCCCGAGCTGCCCGATCTACGCGCTCTCCCCCGGGCACGAGACGGTCCAGCGTTGCGGCCTGCTGTGGGGCGTGAAGGCCGCCGACATGGAGCGCTTCGAGGTGACCGAGCAGCTGGTGCTCGGCTCCGCGGCCCGCATCGTCGAACTCGGCTGGTGCCAGACCGGCCAGCGCGTCGCGATCACCGCCGGTCTGCCTAGCGGCGTTCCGGGGACGACGAGCCTGCTGCAGATCCATACCCTGTGAGGCCGTAGAACTCGGCCTCGGCGCGACCGAGCTCGGTCACGGGGGGGTCGCCGAAGATCCATTCGCGCGCGATCCGGTGCCAGTTGCCGGCGGAGCGCAGCTGGCCCATGACGGCGAGCGTGAGCGTCTCGGTGCGGCGGCCGAAGAGGTGGTCGGGCGGCAGGTTCTCGTGGCGCATCGCGGCGTAGTGACGTGAGCGCGGGTCGCTCATGTCGATCACGATCTGGGTCGCGATCTCGGGGGTCAGCTGGACCTCGGCGTCCTGCGTGTACCACCAGGTCACGTCGTTGAACTGGCGCAGGATCTGCTCGGGGTCCGAGCGATCCGGAGTGGCGAGGAAGCCGCCCGCATGGAGGTGCGCGATCAGCGCCTCGCCGTCGCCCTCGATGCCCAGGCGCGCGATCTGCAGCTCGTACTCGGCGAGCTCCGGCGACAGCCGCTTGTAGAGGCCGAAGTCGAGGAACGCGACACGTCCGTCGGCCAGCAACAGGAAGTTGCCGGGGTGGGGGTCGCCGGAGAACTGGAGGTGGCGGTACATGCACCCGAAGTAGAAGCGGAAGACGATCTCGCCGATCCGGTTGCGCGCCGGCGCGTCGAGCTCCTTGAGCTCCTCGAAGCGGCTGCCGGCGACCAGCTCGCTGACCATCACGCGCTCGCGCGAGAGCGAGCTCACGACGTCGGGGACGTGGATGAACGGGTGGCCGCGAAAGATCCGCGCCATCGCCTTCTGGTTGGAGGCCTCGAGCTCGTAGTCGAGCTCCTCATCGATCCGCAGGCGGATCTCCTGCGTGATTCCCTGAACGTCGAGGCCGGGCGCCATGCGCGAGAACAGCCGCATGATCATCCCGAGATTCTTGAGGTCCGCGCGCACGGCGCCGGCGACGCCGGGGTACTGCACCTTGACCGCGACGGCGCGCCCGTCGTGCAGCCTCGCGCGGTAGACCTGGCCGATCGACGCGGCGGCGATCGGCTCGTGGTCGAAGTCCGCGAACAGCTCGTGGAGCGGCTCGTCGAACTCCGCCTCGATCACCTTGCGCATCTGGTCAAAGGAGACCTTCGGTGCCGAGTCGCGAAGCTCCGCCAGCTTGTTCTGGAACTCCTCGCGGTACTCCTCCGGGACCAGGCCGACGTCGAGGAACGACATCACCTGCCCGAGCTTCATCGCCGCGCCCTTCATCGTGCCGAGGACGGCCACGATCTGCTCCGCGGTCTCGACCTGGCGGCGCGCGAGCGCGGCGTCGCTCGCCTCGTCACCGCGCGCGAGGTTCGCCGCGCGCGTGCCGAACTGCCTGACGGCCTGACCGGCTGCGAGGCGGCCGATCGTCGCCGAGCGCGTCAGGCGGGAGGTCGGAATGTGCTCGTCGCGGGCCATGTTCAGTGGCTCACGCCGCGCATTCAGGCGATCGATTCGACCTGGGAGCCCGGCACCACGTCGTCGGAGCCGTCCGCCCAGCGCACCCACGCCTTGTGGCCGCCGTCGTAGTCGGGCCCGAGCAACACCAGCGTGGCCGGGTCGCCGAGCGCGACACACGACTGCGTCCCCTCGCGGTCAAGGCCGCGCCAGAGGCGGATGAACGGGTTGTGCTCCCATTCGCGCCCGACGGTGCTCGAGTCGGCGTGGCCGGGGTAGATCTCGGTGTCGGAGTCGAGCTCCATCAGCGTGCCCATGATCGAGTCCTTGAGCGCCTGGAAGGTCGTGTGCCCGGGCGCCCGCACGCCGCCGACCGAATCGCGGAACAGCGTGTCGCCGGTGAAGACGGCCTGCGACCCGCGGTGCTCGACCAGGAACGAGAGCATGCCGCGCGTGTGCCCCGGCGTGTGCAGGGGGCGGATCACCAGCTCGCCCGGGGTCAGGCGCTCGCCGGTGTCGATCGTGCCGGTCGCGGCGCCCACGAGGTCGCGCTCGAGCGGGCTGATCAGCACGGGCGCGGACGGCCAGCGCGCGGTCAGCCCGCCCACCTCGCTCACGTGGTCGTGGTGGTGGTGGGTCAGCAGCACCATCGAGGGCGTGACATTCAGCCGCTCGGCGGCCGCGAACAGCGGTTCAAGCGGCCCACCCGCGTCGATCACGACGGCGCTGCCACCCTGGTGGTCAGCGACGAGGTAGGTGTTCGACAGGTACTGGTCGTTGCGCGCGTGCTCGATGATCACTCGCGTCATGGTCGCACGTCGCTAATCTGGCGGTCGTGGCGCTGCTGCACACCTGCTACCGGATCACCGACATCGACCGCTCGCTCGCCTTCTATCGTGCGCTGGGCTTCGAGGAGGTCCGCCGGATGCCGATCCGCGAGGAGGCGATCAACGTCTTCCTCAACCAGCCGGGCGACGGCGAGAAGCCCCGGCTCGAGCTGACCTACAACTTCGGCGTCGATCACTACGAGATCGGCACCGCCTACGGCCACATCGCGATCGACTGCGAGGACCTCGACGGCACCCTCCAGCGTCTCGCCGCCGAGGGCATCGAGCCCGAGCGGCCGCCGTACAGCGTCCGTGAGGGCGGCTCGCTGATCTGCTTCGTGCGCGACCCGGACGGTTACAGAATTGAGCTAGTTGAACGGGTGCCGGAAGGGGTCATCGACCAGCCCGGCACCGGCCAGGGCGTCACGTAATCTCCCTGGTCGCACTCGGGCCGTGGGTCCGCTGCACTAGCGACTGGCGAGCGCTCGCGAGCGGATGTTGGCGGCGTGCTCGTGAACGCGATGCGTCGGGTTGATTTCGATGTCTTCGAAACCCACGCTGGCGAGCGTCGGCTTCGAACTCATCTTCGGTGAGGGCAGCCGCGATGCAGCCGGCGATGTTGGCGGCGGTCGCGTCGTCGAGGGTGAGGGTCGGCGATCAGTCGGAGATTGCGAGCCTGCCGCCGGGTCTGGGCACGAGGGGCCTCGCGGAGAACGAGAGTTTTGCGGGTATTGTTGTCGCGGTGTGGGGGCGGGCCTGTCCCAGCCAAGACGGTCACGCAACCGTAGCCTTCGCTGTCCGGGCAAAGACTCGCTCTGGGCTGCTGCTGCTCGCGGCGTGCGTTGCTGGGAGTGCTGCACCAGCGGCGACGGTTGCTGCGACAACGCGACCCGCGCCGCCTTCGGCCATGGCGACGATGACGTCCTCGACTAATCCGGCGCTCGCTTACCTGGTTGCTGGCGCCGCGTACACAGGACGGGGGAAGCTCGCTGCAGCGGCGCAGGCCAACCCGTCAGGCGGTCACTGCGCGCTGCGCACTCGGTACGGCCTCACGCTTTCGGGCGGTTGCAGGAGCCAAACCGTCCGGGCGACAATCTCGTTCACGGTCGCATCGGACAAGGACGAGATCACCGATCTCAGCAGTGATCCTGTGCACCCGCCAATGACCGCGTGTGGAATCCTCGTTCCAAGCCAAATCTCACTCACCAGCACGGCCACGACGTCAGCGGCGTCGGCGTTGCCCGCCTCAGTCAAAAAAGCGTCACATGTCAAGACATCCACGTCGCTCAAGTTCTCAAACGAGGCGTTCACATTCCGGAGTTTGAGCACGAGCACTCGCGGAGCGAGCCGCGAGTCGGACGAAACGACAATCACAGGGACCTTCCCCGAGACCGGAACTGCACACCTAGACGTCGTTTTCGAGGCGCAGGGGACCTCCGCGGACAACGGCAACCGAATTGGATGCCGGGCGAAAGCGCGTTTCTCGGTTCAGCCCAGTTCATAGAGGCAGAGCAGATCAACTCGCTGTGGGCCGCACACGATCGTCCGCCAGGAGCCGCGCGCGCCCGGCTCAGGCGCGGGGCGCGTCCCGCCGTATCGACGAATCGCAGCTCGCGCTCGTCCGCGGCGAAAATGACCTTGGTGCCGCGCCACGCAGCCACGCGTGAAGGGGTCGCGCGGTTGGCGACCGGGAGCCGGTGTCGCTCTCGTTCGGTTTGCGGCGGGGTTGGGGGCAGGTCTGCTGCGGCGGGCGTGCTGGTGGAGTGTTACGGTGGGCGCTACATGGAGCGTGCCGTTTGTCGGGCGGTGGTTCACGCGAAGCTACATGGGGGTCTTTGAAGGGTGGCGACTTCGGCGCCGGTGGGGATGCAGGGAAGCACGAGCCGGAGCGCTCGTGATGTCGGTGGCAGCGGCTGGGCCGCGGGCTCGAAGCGAGATTCGCGGCGTCTACATCACGATCGCCACGGAGGACGGTGCGCACCGCGGCTTTGCTGAGGGGGGTTCTCGATGCTGCTCGGCGCCGTCCCCCCGGTAACGGGCTCGAAGCTGGTTTCGCGCTCGCTGGGCTGTTGGTTGCCGGCGTCTTGGCGTGGCCGGCTGTTAGCGCTAGCGGTGCCGCGGTGGGCAGGGCGGCGTCGGTTGTCACGGCGTGGTCGCACTGCTCGCCGGGCGACGACGTCGCCGATCCTGGAGGAGTTCGTGGTTTGTTCGTTGCGACCGCCAACCAGGTATCACCGGCGGTGCTGCAAGATGAGATGAAATATCTGCTGCCGGATAAGACGCTCTGCGGCGTCGACCTGGTGATCCCGTGGAGCTCGGTCCAGCTCGGCCCCGGCGAGTACGACTGGACGTTCATCGACAAGGCGGCGGAGCCGTGGGAGAAGGCTGGGAAGGTCGTGAACCTGATCGTGTGGGGTACGGACGAGTCCGCGCGCTACGAGCTCGACAAGCAGGGGTTCCTGTGCTCCGCCGACCCAGGGCAGGCGTGCCTGCCGGCGACCCCGGCCTACGTCCTCGGCGACCTTTCGGCGCTGGGCGAAACGGTCGACTGCGGCCCGAAGGACGGTACTGAGCTCCCGGAGTATTGGCAGCCTGACTACGAGACGCCATGGCGGGCGTTCGAGCGCGCGCTGGTCGTAGACGTCGACGATGACCACAGCCTTTCGGGGGTTGGCTACATCCGGTTCGGGCTCGGCACGGGTGGGGAGGACTTCCCTGTTGATCACTACGACCTGCCGGCGAAGAACCCGCCGGCGGGGAGTTGCCCGGCGGCGTGGCAGGCTCACCATCTGAGCGCGAGCGTGTGGTTGAGCTGGAGCCTTGCGCAGGTCGCCTATGAGGCGACGCTCCCGGCCCACAATCCGATCAACATCGGGATCAACACCTTCTCGAGCCTATTCGGGACGCTTTCTGACCCGCTACAAGACCAGGTCGCGGCCGCGGCCGCCGCGGACGGCATGGGTGTTGGCATGGAGGGCATGACCAGCAAGCAGGCGCAGGGCGAAACGCTCGGCAGCAACTGCACGCGTGACTGGTGTGAGCCGTTCGACACGCTGGCTGGGAGGGTTCCGCTCGAAATGCAGACCTACACACAGAGCGACCCGTTCGGCGCGCCGCCCACCGGGCCTCTGCAGCCAATGCTCGCTGACATGGTTACGAAGTTCCACGCCCAGGTCCTCGAACTCAAACCGCAGGAGTGGCTCGTCGCCGACGACCCAAGCTGGACCGTGAGCGGCAAGCCCACCTATGCCGCCTACCACGCTGCCTATGCGACGGCACTCGCGGACGCGGCAGCCGAAGTGGGCGGCCAAAACACGTTCGTCAAGCCAACCCTGCCCGGGAAGCCCATCCCCCCGCACTGCAAGGGCAGCACCTGCATGTGACGACACGTTGTTGCGGTCCGCGCAGTTCGCACCTGCGCCGAAGCAGTTCGCGCCCGCGCCAGAGCGAAGGCAGCAGTCCCCCGGCCACCGGCCCCATGTACTCCGGAGAGTCCTTGCCGCGCTTGCCGGGCCGGGAGACGCGAATATATGCCCGTGTTGTTGCTCCCACGAATCAGCCATACCAAGTTCGGTATCTAGACGGTTACCGTGTCGAATTGATTGAGCGAGTGCCGGACGGCGTGATCGACCGGCGAGGAACCGGCCAGTGCGCGACGTAGCTGCCGCAACGATTGGCCCCAACCGGCCCTCGATCAGCCGTCCTGAGTCCGGCGTCCACACGGGTCGTCACGGGACCCGGTGGGCTCCGCCGAGGCCAACCTTCGGGCGTCCGTGCCCGCAGGTGGGAAATGCATTCCCGGTCCCCCCGTGTTGGCCAGCCTACAAGCGCCGCAAGTGGACCCCGCGTTACTTCACCTGGGTGAAATTGATGGTGTCGGTCTTCAGGGGACCCGCCACGGCAGCCTTGGCGAGCCCATCCTCAAGCTTGGCGTCCGCGGCTGACACGCCGCCCTTCACGCCTTCGGTTGCCTCCGCCGTTGGCTCAATGTCCTCGTCGAGGCCAATTTCGTCGTTCATCTGACGCTCTTCTTTCGGTTATCCAGCGGGTTGGTCGCGGCGCTCCCAGGCCACCAGCCTCGACACCCGGTACATACGCGCCAGACCGCGCAAGTCGCGACACCAGAATAGCCACCGCCACCGCGAC
>JBEKNK010000012.1:0-43983 GCA_049522915.1 Solirubrobacteraceae bacterium
CCGGAGTGGAGGGCGATCGAAATCGTTTCTGGCGGTCGGGCAAGGAACCTCTGGCTGAGACATCGTGGCACCGGTGCTCGTGACGAGCCGGGCCATGACTGCCCGGTTGAGCGGAAGGGACCTCGCTCGCGTGAAGCAGACGCTCGCTACCCCGGGCAGCTGGATAAGGCGGCACGCGGCCGCGTCCCGATGGAAGCCCGGCGGCGGATGAAGCGTGCCAAGAGTGGTCGCAACGACCCCGCCATCGCTGCCCGCGACCGCTTGCCGGCCCGCGGCTTGGCCACCTGACGCGGATCCAGACAAGATTAGAACGGCCGCGATGACCACAGCCGCCGTCGCGAGCATTGCCACCGCGCAGCGCGCGAGTAGACCGTTTGGCATACAGCTTTATCGGCGAGACGCCGGGTGAGTGTGAGGAGCTTCAGTGTCAGGCGGGAGAGTGCCGCCTTCGCGTGATTGCGACAGCGTCGGGCGCCGCCCGCCAGCGGCCATGTAGTGACCCGCATGGGATCAGGAGAGTCATGTCTCGAGCGTTCGCTCCGTGTCGCTTCGATCCAGCCGCTTGTAGCGCCAACGATGAGTGCAGACAGTACGCACTGGACAGTGCAGACTAACTAGACGAAGAAGATAAGGCCCGCTAATGTGGACTTTGTGAACCCTGGCTATCTCACGGTCGCGGAAGTCGCGGCCGAGCTCGAGATGACCAACGACGGCGTCTACAAGCTCATCAGGCGGGGCAAGCTGGAGGGTGTGCGTCGGAGCGAGCGCGGCCTGCGCGTCCCGCAGGAGGCCCTGGCGGACTACCAGCGCCGACTGATCAAGCGCCCTCATACGGTCTCGATCGAGCTCACGGGCGCGTCTCATGCTCGCGCCGACTTTGAAGCGGCGACGGGCGTGTCGGCGGCGGAGTGGCAGCGGCGTTGGAAAGCCGACGAGATCGAAGACACGATCGACAACATGCTTCTCACGATTCGGTCCCTGGTGCTACTCGTGGCCGAGGCTCGCAGCGGCACTGCGGACGGCCCATGACGCAGGTGCGTACGTCGGCTCGTAGCCTCCGGCTCCGCTGGCTGTAAAGGGCTGGGCTTCGCCCGCGCCTTCGGCGCGCCCCTGACGGGGCAGCCCTTGACAGCGCTCCGCCTCCGGCTGGTTTGGCATCCAAGTCGGCAGAGCCGATCTTGGACTGATCTGTCAGTCCCGGTTCTCGACGTTGGCCGCTGGGGAGCCGGACCTGTCGTCGGTTACCACGTCCGGCTCGAAGGCTCGTGCGAGTCGCTTTGCCGCGTCGCGTTGCTCTCGGTAGTGCGTGTAGCGCTGGGTCGTGCGGATCTCGGCGTGGCCCATCCAGTGCTGGAGCTCGACCAGCGACTCGGCGCCGCGGGCGGCGAGCGTGCCGAAGGTGTGGCGCAGGTCGTGGAAACGAATCAGAGGCAGGCCGGCCGCTGTCTGCGCTGCGACGTAGCGGCGTCGCAGAGCGCTGCCGTCGAGGTACCCGCCGTGCTCGCCGGGGAAGACGAGATCCTCCTCGCCGACGGCGTGGTCTCGTTGGCCGAGCTGGGCGAGCACGGTCGCGACCTGCGCCACCATCGGAACGCTGCGGCCCTTGCCGGACTTCGGCGAGGTGAGCGCGCCGTTGGCGTAGGTGCCGCGCACGCGGATCGCCTCGCGCTCGAAGTCGACGTCGCACCAGCGCAGCGCGACCAGCTCGCCGCGACGCAGACCGGTCAGTGCCGCGGTGAGATAGATCGCGCCGTCCTGCTCGCTCGCGGCGGCGCGGACGAGCGCGCTGACCTGCTCAGGCGAGTAGAACGTGAAGCGCGTCGAGTCGTAGCGCTCGCGCAGTGGCTGGATCTCGGCGGCCGGGTTGAACCGCAGCCCGAAGACCTTGCGCGAGCGCTCGAGGACGCCGTGGAGGACGGCGACGGCGTTGTTACGCGTGCGGTTGCTGATCGGCCTGCCGTTCGCTCCGACCAGGTCCGCTCGCCACGCCTCGATCTGGGCGGTCGTGATGTCCTCGATGCGCTGGCCGGCGAAGGCGGGGAGGAGGTGGGCGTTGACGGTCGAGCGGTAGTGGCGCAGCGTTGAGGGCTTGACGTCTCGGTCGTGCTCCACGTAGCGCAGCCACTCGGCGGCCCCGTCCTCGAGGCGCGCGCCGGTACGGACCGCGCCCGGCAGGGTGCCGCGTCGCGCCTGGTCGAGCGTGTCACGCAGCCAGTCCTCGGCCTGGCGCTTCGTGTAGTAGCCGGCAGGTGGACGCCCGCGCTCGGTCCATGCAGGCCCGATCTTCTTCTGCGCCTGGCGGCCGTCGGGGAGGCGGTACTTCGCGTACCAGACACCGCCGCGCTTGCGTTCGACGCGGAAGACGTGCCCGCTTGGTGGCTGCAAGGGGAGCGGTGGCATGGCCCGAGAGTAGACGATCGTCGGGACACATTCGGGACATATTCCGGCATTCGCCGCAACCTGACCAAACAAAAAGCCCCGATTTCCGGGGCTTTCGTAAGCGGATGAAGGGACTCGAACCCTCGACCTTCTGCATGGCAAGCAGACGCTCTAGCCAACTGAGCTACATCCGCGGGACGGCCAGTATAGATCGGCGGCGGCCGTTGCGCGAGGGCTGCGTGAGGGGTTGCGGCACGGTGATCGGCCGTTCACGGAAACGACGGGAGCGGCCCCCGGCCACGGCCGGGGGCCGCTGTCGCTCAGCTGCCCGTCGTGTTGGGCGGCGGCGTGTTGGGAGCGCCGCTCTTGCCGGACATGTTGGGGCATTGATGCCCGCCTGATCCGGCCGAGCCCGCGTAACCGCTCGAGCCGGTCGAGCCGGTTGAGCCGGCGTTCGAGTTCGCGCTGGTCTGCGAGCTGCTCGTCGAGCTCGTGGTCGTGGGTGTCGTTGACGTCGTGGCGCTCGAGGCCGCTTCGGCGACCGTGGCGCCCGCTATCGCTCCCGCGACGGCGAGCACGGCGAGCGCACTGAGTATGCGTGGTCGCATCGTGGTGTGCCTCCTTTGAATTGGTGGATGGATCCAGTCAACGCCACGGCGCTTAAGGGGCACTCACGCTGTCCTGAGATTGCGCTGGGATGATCCGCGCGATCCGGCACAGGCGATTCTCAGCTTTCGCATAGCTGCGCGAAAACGCATGTCGCCAAGCTTCAGCGCGATGGCGATCCGCCGCCGTGTCTTCGAACCGCAGCCGGCCGGTCCGAGCGCCGGCGATCTGAGCGCGCCGCGGCGAACGTCGGTGGGCCGGAGGATCGCTCTCACGTTCGCGGTCGTGCGCCGCACCCCGGAGCTGGCCGGGCTGGTCGGCCTCGCCGCGGTGCTGAACCTGTGGGCGCTCGGGCGCAACGGCTGGGCGAACACCTACTACTCGGCGGCGGTGCGCTCGATGGCCGCGAGCTGGCACAACTTCCTCTACGCGTCGATGGATCCGAGCGGCGTCATGACGGTCGACAAGCCGCCGCTATCGCTGTGGATCCAGGCGCTGTCGGTGCGCCTTTTCGGCTTTCACCCGCTAGCGATCCTCGTTCCGCAGGCGCTGATGGGCATCGCCACAGTGGTGCTCGTCTACGACCTGGTGCGGCGGCGCTTCGGCCGCCTCGGCGGCTTCGTGGCGGGGGCCGCGCTCGCGACGACTCCGATCACCGTCGCGATGTCGCGTCACAACAACCCCGACGCACTGCTCACCCTGTGCTGCGTGGCCGCCGTGTGGTTCGCCGTGCGCGCGTTCGAAGACGGGCGCACCCGCTGGCTCGTGCTCGCCGGGGTGGCGGTCGGTCTTGGCTTCGAGGCGAAGATGCTGGTCGCGCTCGTCGTGGTGCCGGCGATCGCGCTCGCCTGGTTCGGGGTTGCTCCGCGCGGGCGCCTCGCGGCGATCCGCCAGCTGCTCGCGGGCGGGGCGGCGATGCTCGTGGTCGCCGGCGCGTGGCCGGCGCTGGTGATGGCGACGCCCGCGTCTGACCGGCCGTGGATCTCCGGCACCTCCGACAACAGCATCGTGTCGCTGATCTTCGGCTACAACGGCCTCGGGCGCGTCACCGGCCAGAACGGCGGACCGGGCGGGGGCGCCGGCGGCGGCGGGAGCGTGTTCGCGCAGGGCACCGGCCCGTTTCGCCTGCTGAACGCGGCGCTCGGCGGCCAGGACGGGTGGCTGCTTGGCCTGGCCGTCGTCGGCGCCGTCGTGATCGGCATGGCGAGCAGGGCGCGGCGGCGGGACCCCCGCACGGCCTGGCTGGTACTCGTCGGCGGGACGTTCGTCGTGACCGGCGCGCTCTTCAGCCTGGCCCACGGAATCTTTCATCCCTACTACGTCGTGCTGCTCGCGCCGTTCACGGCGGCCCTGGTCGGCGCCGGCGTGGCGAGCGTTTTGAAGGGCGACGTGCCCGTTGCTCTGGCCGGCGCCGCGGCGCTGGTGGTGGGGGTGGCCTGCGAGTTCGTCGTCCTGCACGACTACACGCCGCAGCTCGGCTGGCTGCGCGTTGTGCTCCCGCTCCTCTGCGGTGGCGCGGTGGGCGCGCTGTTCGTGTTCCGCGGCCCACACGCGCGCGCCTGGGCGATCAGCGTCGGCGTCGCGGCGCTGCTGATCGCACCGACCATCTGGGCCTTCGACACGCTCGGCTACGCAACCCAATCCACGTTCCCGGCCGGCGGTCCCGCGATCGACAACACCGCTGCTGGGGGCCCCGGCGGCATTGGTCATGGCGGCTTCGCCGGCGGGACCTTCGGTCCCCAGCCGGGGGTGCTCCTACCGAACGCGCCGGCCGGCGGTGGTTTCGCCGGGCAGGCTGGCGGCGGGCCGGCGGCCGGGCTCTTCGGCGGGGGCGGGACCTCCGGCGGCGTCCGGCGCCGGCTCTTCGGCGGCGGCCTTGGCGGCGCCAGCCCCTTCGCCGGCTCCGGCGGCTTCGGTGGCGGCTTTGGCGGCGGTGGCCTGCCAGCCGGGGCGGAGAGCTACGTCCGCGCCCACGGCGGCGGCACGATCGCCGAGGCCAGCCAGTCGGGCGCGGCGGCCGCGATCCTCGCGAGCAATGCGAAGGTCGCCGGGATCGGCGGCTTCAGTGGCCAGGAGAGCGACCCGTCGGTCGCCTGGTTCGCCGACGAGGTCGCCTCAGGCCACATCCGCTGGGTGCTCGACAGCGACATCGCGAGCACCGGCGTCGGTCGGCGCCCGGGGGCGACAGCGGTCCTGGACGCGGTTGCGCAGGCATGCAGGAGCGTTCCCGCCGTGTCAACGAGCTTCTATGACTGCGCCGGGCGGGCTTCGCAATTGCGCGCGCTCGGCTGAGCGGGCCCACCCGGGCGGTGAACGGCGCCCGCGGCCGCCCGACGCCCGTGGCGCAAAAGCCCTGTAACGACGGGTCGCCCGCTGCAGATCGCACAATTCGCGCGATAACGCGCGCGTGACCGCTTCGGCGCGCGAGTCTCGTATGCTGCAGCCGGATGGCACGTGTTGGAATCCTGACCGGCGGGGGCGATTGCCCGGGCCTCAACGCCGTCATCCGGGCCGTCGTGCGAAGGGGGCTGGACGATCCCGACACCAGCGCCGTGGGCTTCCGCCACGGCTGGGCGGGTGTGATGAACGGCGACTCGTTCGAGCTGACGCGGGCGGTCACCGCCGGCATTCTGGCGCGCGGCGGGACGATCCTCGGCACCTCCCGCACCAACCCGTTTGCCGACGGCGCCGACGGCAGCGAGCAGATCCGGGCGACGCTCGCGGCGCAGGGCGTCGACGCGCTGATCGCGATCGGCGGCGACGACACGCTGGGTGTGGCTGCGCGCCTGGGCGAGTCGGGAGTCCCCGTCGTCGGCGTGCCGAAGACGATCGACAACGATCTCGGCGGCACCGAACTTACGTTCGGCTTCCACACGGCGGTGCAGATCGCGACCGACGCGATCGACCGCCTGCGCACGACCGCGGAGTCCCACGATCGCGTCATCGTGGTCGAGGTGATGGGGCGCGAGGCCGGGTGGATCGCGGCCTACGCCGGTATCGCCGCCGGCGCCGACGCGATCCTCGTGCCGGAGTGGCCCTACGACGTCGATGAGGTGTGCAAGCTGCTGTGGGAGCGTCACGCCCACGGCACCACCTATTCGATCGTCGTCGTCGCCGAGGGTGCGAAGCCCCGCAATGGGGGCGAGAGCGTCACCCACGAGCAGGTCGATGCGTTCGGGCACGCGCGCCTCGGCGGTGTCGCGGTCTCGCTGAGCGCTGAGATCGAGGAGCGCACCGGCTATGAGACGCGTTACACGATCCTCGGGCACATCCAGCGGGGTGGTACGCCGACCGCCTTCGACCGCGTGCTTGCGACCCGCTTCGGCGTCGCCGCGATGGAGGCCGTGCTGGCCGGGCGCTTCGGCGAGATGGTCGCACTCCAGTCCGGCGAGATCGTGCTGCTGCCGCTCAGCGAGGCCACCAAGGCCCACAAGCTGCTCGACCCCAAGCTGTTCGAGCTCGCCTCCGTCTTCTTCGGCTAGCCGGTGGGCTGGATGTGCCAGTCGCGCGGTCGCCCGCGACCATGCCAGCGCTGATCGCGGAGCTCGCGGAGCTGCTCGACGGCGACAGCGTCGCCACGCCAAGCGCCCACCAGCTCTACGACAGCACCGAGGTCCGCGGCATCGCCGCCCGCGCCGATGCGTGGGTGACGCCGGGGAGCACGCAGGAGGTCGCCCGCGTGCTCGCCTGGTGCAACGAGCACGACGTGGCGGTCACGGCGCGCGGCGGCGGTACGGGCTTCGCCGGCGGCGCGGTGCCGCTTGAGGGCGGCGTCCTGCTCAGCCTGGAGCGGATGACGCGGGTGCGCGCCCTGGAACCGCTGCGCTGGCGCATGTGCGTCGAGGCCGGCCTGACCACGGCGCACGTGCGGCGCCTCGCGCGCGAGAACGGCCTGCTCTTCCCGCCGGACCCGGGCGCCGGCGAGCAGTCTCAGATCGGCGGCAACATCGCCACCAACGCCGGCGGCCCGCACGCCTTCAAGTACGGCGTGACGGGGGCCTGGGTGAGCGGGCTCGAGGCCGTGCTCGCCGACGGCGAGGTGATCACGCTCGGGGGTGCGATCACCAAGGACGTGGCGGGTTATGACCTGCGGAGCCTGCTGATCGGCTCGGAGGGGACGCTCGCGATCATCACCGCCGCCTGGCTACGCCTGATTCCGGCACCCGAGGCGGCGCTGCCGGTGGTCGCGCTCTACGGGGAGCTTGAGGCCGGTGCGGCCGCGATCGAGCGCGTCCTCGGCGGCGGCCTCGCGGTCGCCGCGCTCGAGTACCTGGACGCTCCGACGGTGTCGATCGCGGCCCACGGGTTCCCGCAGGAGCTACCCAGTGGCGGCGGATTCATGGTGATCGCCGAGGCCGACGGGTCGCCGGCGGAGGCCGCGCGCCTCGCAGCGGAGGTCGCGGCGGCAATGGGCGAGGACGCGAGCCTGCTGCTGACGCCCAGCACGCGCTCGCAGATCGAGGCGCTCTGGCGATGGCGCGACGGCGTCTCGCTCGCCGTCAGCGCAGAACTGGGCGGAAAGGTGAGCGAGGACATCGTCGTGCCGTTCGAGCGCCTGGCCGAGGCGGTCGCGGCGACGGTCACGATCGGCGCCCGCCACGACCTGCGGGCCTGCAGTTGGGGGCACGCCGGCGACGGCAACCTGCACGCCACGTTCCTGGTGGCGCCCGGGGACCACGACGCGCTGAGCCGTACTCGGGCGGCGTGCGAGGAGCTGTTCGCGCTGGCGGCCTCACTCGGCGGCTCGGTCAGCGGCGAGCACGGTCTGGGCTGGGTCAAGCGCGGCCAGTTGGCTCGCCAGTGGCAGCCCGCGGCGCTGGACCTGCACGACGGCGTGAAGCGCCTGTTCGATCCGCGCGGGATCCTGAACCCGGGCAAGAAGCTCAGTCGCGCCTGAGAGCGAGCCGGTGGCCTGCGCGCCGCGGCCGCTGTAGCGTTCGCGCCAATGGCGAGCATCGCGATCGAGGGCGCCGAGCTGGTCGTGCGGATGTCCGCCGCCGAGAAGTTCGCGGCCGTCCGGCGCTCGGATGCCCGCTTCCCGCTCTCGAGCGTGACCGATGTGGCCGTCGAGCGCAACGCCTGGACGGCGCTGCGCGGGATCCGCGCGCCGGGCACCGGGATTCCCGGCGTGATCGCCTACGGGACGCGGCGGTATTCGGGCGGCCGGGACCTCGCGCTGGTCCACGGCGCCAAGCGCCCGGGGTTGCGCGTCGACTTCGGGCCCGACGCGCCGTTCTCGCGCCTGGTGATCACCGTCTCGGATCCGCAGGCGGCGGCGGCAGCGATTCGCCAGGCCCTCGGCCACACTTGACACATAGCTACACGATGTATAGGCTAGCTGTGTATGAGGGCCGAGGCATTGAAGGGCCACCTCGACGGACTGATCCTCGCCACACTGGCGGAGGACCCGGCCCACGGCTACGCGATCGCCCAGACGCTGCGCGAGCGCAGTGACGGCGCCTTCGACCTTCCGGAGGGCACGCTGTATCCCGCCCTGCACCGGCTCGAGCGCGCCGGCCTGGTCCGCAGCGTGTGGTCGACCGCGGCGGGGCGGCGCCGGCGCGTCTACAGCCTCACGCGCTCGGGCGACGGCGCGCTGCGCGAGCGCCGGCGGGAGTGGCGGCTGTTCGCCGCTGCGGTCGAGGCGGTCCTGACATGAGCTGGCTGAGCGATTTCGAGGCAGAGCTGACGGCGCGCGCGGTACGCCCGGCGGTGCGCGAGCGCCTGCTCGCCGAGCTCGCCGACCACCTCGCCTGCGAGCAGGACGCCGCACCGGCGCCCGCGGCGACGCGCCTGGGTGATCCGCGTGCGCTCGCCGGCCAGTACGCGGACGAGCTCGCGAGCGGCGACGCGCGCCACGGCGCGTGGCAAGTCTTCGCCGCGCTGTGCGCCGCCGCCGTGGCGCTCGTGCTCTCGCAGGTGACGCTCGGGCGCTTCGTCGGCTACCCGGGCTTCGATCGCGGCTTCAGCGTGGCGCTCTCGCTGCCGGCGATTCTCGCCATGCTCGTCGGGCCGCAGGTGGCGTTGGTCGGCGGCGCGCTCGCCGCCTGGCGCGCGATCCGCCGCCGCCGCGAGGCGGTGCTCCCCGCCGCCGAGATCGCCCTCGTTCGCAGCCGCGCGCAGGTCGGACTGGCGGCCGGGATGGTGACGATGGCCGGCCTGGCGCTCTACACGGCGAACTTCATCGGCGTCGCGCCGGCGTGGTGGCTCGCTCTCAGCGGAACGCTCGTTGGCGCCGCAACACTCGCGCTGGTGTGGGCGCGATCGGGCCTCGCCCGCAGCTCGGGGACGGTCGCGCTCGTTGCCGGACCGCCCGGCGACATCTTCGACGACATCACGCCGCTGCGGCGTCTGCGCGGTCATCCGCTCGCGCTGTGCCTGGGCTCCGCGCTGACCGCCGGCGCCGTCGTGACGCTCGCCGAATGGCATGCCGAGCGCTCGCTGTCCGAGGGATTGCAGCGGGGCATCTTCGAGGCGCTCGCACTCAGCATCGGCTTTGCGGCACTCGGACGAACGGTCGGCGCCCGGCGGTAGCCGGCGCCGCATAAGAAATCCGCTGGTGGTCGCAGACCGCGCGGCGGTCGGCACCGCTACCGTTGCAGGACACACGCACGACCAGTGAGGAGCGCCGATGACGCTGCCGGTCGAGGGCTACCAGCTGAAGGGCATCTCGTCGAAGGCCTACGAGCACCCCGCCGACCGTGCGGCGACGGCCTCGCTGCAGTCGATCCCCTATCTCGACCGCGTCGTGCGCAAGCTGATCGAGCTGGGCTACGAGCGGGCGCTGCGCCAGGCCTTTCTCGGCTCCTCGGTGCGTCTGGGCGAGGAGCAGCTGCCGAAGGTCTGGCGCTCGCACGCGCGGGCATACAGGACGCTCGACCTCGAGCCGGTCCCCGACCTCTACCTGACGCAGTTCCCGGTGGCCAACGCCTCCACGATCGGCGCCGGGCGCCCGATCGTCGTGCTGCAGTCGGGGCTGGTCAAGCTGCTCGACGAGGATCAGCTCTACGCGGTCTTCGCGCACGAGGCCGGGCACGTGCTCTCCGACCACGTCCTCTACGGCACCGCGCTGAGCATCCTCACCAGCCTCAGTCGCCTGCCCGGGATCCCGCTGCCGCTGATGCCGCTGCGCGCCGCGCTGATGGAGTGGTACCGCTCGGCCGAGCTCAGCTGCGACCGTGCGGCGGCGCTCGTCACGCGCGATCCGCTGACGGTCTGCCGCGTGCTGATGGTGATCGCGGCCGGCGCCGAGGCCAAGCGCCTGGACCTCGACGTGTTCATGAAACAGGGTGAGGAGTACCGCGAGAAGGGCAGTGGCCTGGAGCGCCTCTCGCGCCTGCTGCTTGATCTCAACGTCACCCACCCGATGCCGGTGCGGCGCATCCACGAGCTGATGGAGTGGGTGCGCAGCGGCGAATACGACCGGATCGTGGGGGGGTCCTACGTCACGCGCGACGAGCCCGCGCGCCCGCGGGCGGAGGCCGGCGACGCGGTCGCTCACTACGCTGAGCGCTTCAAGACGATCTTCCGTGACGCCGGCGAGTCGGTCGGCGACGTCGGCAAGCAGCTCAGCGACTGGCTGCGCGGCAACGGCGAGCAGCCCGACGAGGACGAAGAGGATTGATCTGCTCGCGACCGCTCCCGCGGTCGCTGCGCTGCGGGACTTCGCGTGCTCGGCGCGGCGCTCAGGGGCGCAGGACGAACGCGAGCGGCGTCGTCGGGGGACCGTTCTGCGCCGGCGCTGGGGTGACGAGCGTCGCTGCTGGCGCGCGGAGGTGGATCAGGCGGAAGCCGTGGTAGTCGATCTCGCCGACCGCCTTGAACTGCGCGCCCCAGAGCTGCGCGAGGGGCGGGTCGGCGACCGGGTTCAGTGCGCGCTCGCCGGCGCCGCGCTCCGGTTGAACCATCACCCAAAGGTTCGTCGTGCGAAGCGGGGTGGTGAGCGGCGTGCGATGCATGTAGAGGCCGGCGACGGCCAGCTCGAGGCCCGGTTCCACCGCGACCGGCTCCCCCCGCGCGAGCGGCCGCAGGCGGGCGCTCGCGCCGCGCCAGTCCGTTGACGCCTGGTAGCGCCAGTTGCTCTGCACGGCGATCACGGTGGCGATGCAGATGACGCTGTAGACGATCAGCGGGACGTTGCGCAGGCGCGTGAGCCCGTAGGCGGCGAACGGCGCCACGCAGATCCAGACCCCGAGCAGGTTGCGCGCGAGCAGGTGGTCGTCGACCGCGGTCAGCGCGGAGAGGATCGGCAGGCCGGCTCCCACCAGGGCGAGCGTCGCGAGCGTCAGCATCGAGCGCTGGCGGCGGGTCTGCACGAGCGCGAACGCGACCGCGAGCGCGACGATCGCGATGCCCGCTCCCTCGAGCCACGCGGTCGGCACGTTGGTGCCCATCGCGAACTGCCGCACGACCCCCTCCAGGCGCCCGCCGAGCGGCTCCGCGGCGATGTAGGCGGTTCGCTCCGAGTCCCCGCTCTGGTTGAGGAAGACCGGCCAGAGCGGCGCCGTCGCCGCGGCGACGGCGGCGAGGCAGAACAGGAGGCGGCGGCGCTGGGCGGGGAAGCGGAGCAGCAGCACGCCGACCTCGCCGGCGAGCAGGAACGCGGTGAAGTAGTGCGTCCACAGGCAGAGCGCGGCGGTGAGGCCCCAGAGCGCCCAGCGTCGCGCCGAGGGCTGCTCCAGCAGCGTCCCGAGCGCCCACACCGACAGCGCCCCCGCCAGGACCATGAGCGCATATGAGCGCGCGTAGATCGCGTAGGACACGAGCATCGGGCTGACCGCGCACAGCCAGGCGACGACGAGCGCGAGGCGTGTGCTCACAAAGTGGCGCGCCGCGAGGAAGGAGACCGGCACCGCGAGCGACCCGGCGAGCAGCGAGACCATCCGCAGCGAGACCTCGGAGTGGCTCGCACTCAGCTTCACCCACAGCCAGGTGAGCACGTAGTACAGCGGCGGCGTCGATTCAGTCGCCTTCACGCCGTGCCAGACGGCGGTGAGACTCGACTGGTTGACGATCTGCGCCGTGAAGGCCTCCTCGTAGCCGAGGCCCTGAACGCCGACGAAGACCGCGCGCAGTACCACTCCGACCGCGGTGATCGCGCCGAGCAGGATCCAGGCCGACGCCGGCGTTGGCGCCGGACGCGCGGCCTGTTGGTCACCGGCGCTTGCCGGCGCGTGGTCTCCGACGCTGGTCACAGCCGTCTCCCGGGGGCGCCTCGACGCGCTCTCGCCGCGCGAGCGCGGTGTCGCGCTGCTCGGGAGCCTAGCGGGCGCCCTGTTTCAGCCACGGGCCCCCGGGCTACTGCGGCGGTCTCAACCCGAACACGACCGGCTGATCAGGACGGGGCTCCTGCTCTGCGGAGGCGCCCGCGCTTTGCGCCCTACCTGGCGAGGGCGCTGAAGTCGACGTGCACCACCGCCTCGTCTCCGACGACCCATGCATCGTGGCCGGGCGGCACGTGGTAGGCCTCGCCGGGACCAATCTCGACCTCCGTGCCGTCGTCCATCCGGACCGCGAGGCGACCTTGGACGACGTACCCGATGTGCTCGATCTCGCAGGAGTCGGTGCCCGCGTCGGGTTTGCCGTGCAGCGACCAGCGCCAGCCGGGCTCCATCCTGGCGCGTCCGATCTTCTTGCCGTTCAGGTCAACGAACTCGGCGCGAGCCCTGCCATCGCCCTGCTCATGGACCTCCTCCGCCCGATCGAAGCTACCAACCACTGGATCAGCCACGATTCGTCTTTCCTCCTCTCATCTCGAGCGCTTCTGGGAGAGCTGAGGCTACCCCGCTGATTGGGCCAGTACAAGAGGAAAGTCGGCCGTTGGAGGATTCGTGCGCGGTGTCGCGGCCGCCGCGTCGCGCCGTCAGGAGTCCGGCGATGGTGCTCGCGCGGATTGGCCGCCCAAGGCGCTCGTGCAGCGCGCGATTCTCGCTTGTGAGGGCGTCGCGCTGGCCGGGGGAGATCCGTGCCCAGAACGACATCGTGGCGATCAGGGCATTGAGCTCGTCGGCGGTGTGCTCGATCAGCCTGGGCGCGGTGGCGAGCCGCACCTCCTCGAAGAGATCGGCTGCGTAGTCGCGCCCGATGTCGTAGCCGCCCAGCCAGCCCCAGGCGTCCGCGACGTTCCCACGCCGCTCCTGGACGCCTGCGATCGTGCTCTCAAGGTCGCGGTAGGTGGGCCACGTCGCGGCGATCTCCGGCGCGTGCCTGCGCATCGCCGACAGAAGCTGCACCTGATCATCGGCGCTGCGCCGTTCCCGCAGCCCGAAGTACTGGAGCAGGGCAAGCGTCCCGTCGGGGGCGAGCGCATCGGCGATCCGTCGCCAGCTGAGATCCGGCTCGGCCCAGTGGATCGCGGACGCCGAGAACACCGCCTTGTAGCGCTCGCGGGGAAGCCGCGCGTCTTCAAGCCGCGCGTTCACGAACTCCACATCACCCGTCTCCTTGAGCTTCTCAGCGGCGACCGCGATCAGCTTGCCCCCGGGTTCGACCGCTGTCACGCGCAGCCCTCGATCGAGGAGGCTGCGCGTCAGCTGCCCGGTCCCGCAGCCGATCTCAAGCACACGGTCGCCCGGGCCGATACGCGCCACGGCGCAGGCGTGATCAACGAGCGCGTCCGGGTAGGAGGGGCGGTTGCGGTCGTACTCAGCCGCGAACTCGTTGAAAAGCTTGCCGTGGCTTCGCGTGAGCGTCCCGCCGATCATCCGCGGAACCTAGATCCTGGTCCGGATGCGTGTCGCCCGACGAGACGCCAGAGCTGGACCAGGGTCCTACCGCCAACGCGCTTGGATTCAGCTGCCGACGCGCCCTTTCGCGTTCTCACCGATCGCCACCGGCTCGAGCATCGTCACCTCGATCGGGCGGTCCACCAGCGCCGCGAGCACTGGCCCGAACTCGGCCATCGTGGCGCTCTCGCGGTGCTTGGCGAAGGCATCGTCGGACGCAAACGACTCAACCATCACGACCGTCCCGGTGCCCTCGCCGGCCACCGTGTGCACGGCGTAGCGTAGACACCCCGGCTCCTCGGCCTGGACCCGCGGTGCGAGCACGGCGAACACGTCGAGCAGCTGCGCGAGGCATCCCTCCTTCGCGACGAACTTCGCGATCAACACCACCTCGGCCATCTGCTCCCGCAAGCCTACGCGGCTCGGCCGCCCGGGGCGGCGACGGCAAGCGAAGCGCAAAAGGCGACGGCCGGGTGTGCGACCCATAACTGACGCTCGCGTCTGGCCGGAGGCGAGCGCTGGTCAACGGCTTTCGATTCCCGGCTGGGTTGTGTCGCAGCCGCGGCTCGGCTCGCGGCGACTGTAGTCGCACTGGGCGCGATGCGCGTCGTTGTCAGCACTCGCACGGTGGGGTGACGCAGTCGATCAGGGCGGTGTTTCTGCGTGGGTCTGGCCGCGATCTGCTGAGGGTTCGCGAATTGGCTCAACCTTGGTAGCGGCTATGTCGATGGGTGATACAGCAGGTCAGAACGGTGAAGCTTCTCGTCCGTTTGCCGGGCTCTCAGAGCCAGCTGACCTCCTTCGCCGAATGGCGAGCAGCTCTCCGCGGACATGTGTTCGCGTCATCAGACCCCAATTACTGACCTTGGCGCTCGCCGCCCTGTCGCCGGCGTCCCTGAGGAGATGCTGGAGACCGACCGTGACATTGACACTCCTCATAGTCGTGAACGTGGCGCTCGCCGCCGCGATCCTTGTTGCGCTTTTCTTCGTGATGACCTCGTTCGCGCGTTTGACGCACCAGCAGGCGGCTGCGTCCAGCACCGCTCCGCCGCTTGGACCGGCGACGACGGATCTGCCGCGGGGACCGGGTTTGCCGCGCGTCCCGCGTGCCGCACGGCCTGTGCGTACTCCGGCGCCGGCAAGTGTGCGCAGGTGACGGCGCTCGTCACGGGGGCGTCCGGCTACATCGGTAGCCGGCTGGTGCGCGAGCTTCTCGAGCTCGGTGAACCGGTCGCTGCCGTTGTGCGCGAGCCAAACCGCGTGACCTTTGATCCGGCGGTGACGGTGTACCGCGCCGACATGCTCGACAGGGATTCGCTGCGCGCGATTGATTGCGACTGTTCGACGGCGTACTACCTCGTGCATTCAATGGGTCGCGGCGGCAATTCGGACTACGAGCAGCGCGACGTGACCGCTGCGTCGAATTTCGCGCGGTTCGCTAAGGCTGCCGGCATCGACCGCGTCATCTACCTCGGTGGGCTCGGCGATCGTCCTGGATCCAAGCACCTGCGTTCGCGTCAGCGCGTCGGCGAGGTGTTGCGCGCGGAAGGACCGCCACTGACATGGTTTCGCGCGGGGATGGTGGTGGGGGCTGGCTCGGAGAGCTACCGAACTCTGCGCTCCCTCGTGGAGCGCCTGCCGGTGATGCTCGCACCAGCATGGCTTTCCACCCCCACTCAGGCGATCGGCATCGACGATGTGCTGCGCTACCTCACCGAGGCTCCAAGGATCGCCGAGACGCGGTCGCGCGAGATTCAGATCGGATCGGCCGAAATCCTCACCTACGGCCAGATGCTGGACGCCATGTCGGACGCGCTCGGCCTGCGCCGTCGCCCGCGCATCCCGGTGCCGCTACTGACGCCGTGGCTCTCGTCGCACTGGATCGGCCTCGTTACACCGGTCGACACCGGCGTTGCCAGACCTCTGATCGAAGGGCTGTCAACTGAGACGACCGTCACCGACCCATCGGGAATGGCGCTCTTTGACTTCGCCCCACGATCCTTCGAGCACGCGCTGCGTGCGGCAATCGCCGAAGCGGGCGAGTCGCCGTCGGATCAGCCGACGCCATCGAACCGCCAACCTGCCGAGCGCGACCATCCGCGGCCGCTCGCCACGCCCGCGTCGTGACGCCGACACCGGTGGTCGCGGACTAGGAGAACGGGCTCTGACAACTCTGCGGAACTCGACCCGCTGACCGTCGATCCCAGCTCCCGCCGACACCACAACGCGACCGCTCCTGGATTCGCCCGCCCAAACGCACGCGCGTGCAGTCGGAGGCCGCCCGGGCTCCTTTGCGGCATCAGGGATCGCGAAGCTGCCCGTCAAGCGGCGCTGGTCGGAGAAGACGAGGACCGCACGACAGGCGACGGCCGGAATCGAACCGGCGTAGACGGCTTTGCAGGCCGCTGCGTAGCCACTCCGCCACGTCGCCAGCGTGCCTAGCGTATCTCGGCCGGCGGCTGATCGGCTCGCGGTGCGGCCGGCGGGTGGCGTGCAAGCGTGGCGGTCGCCGTGCGCGCCCGTTAGGCTTAACGGTCCCAGGGCGATTAGCTCAGCTGGGAGAGCGCCGCCTCGACAAGGCGGAGGTCACTGGTTCGAGCCCAGTATCGCCCATCGAACCGCGCGCGGATCCTTCGCTGCTCGTGCGCCAGGCCCGGCGGTGAAATTGCCTTGACCAAGACAGACCGCGTCACGTCGCGCCCCACGAGCGGTCGATGACTTCGACCGTTCGTGATCCGACGTCCCGGCGCTCGCCGCGCGCCCGTCGTCGCCGCGCCGCGGCGGTCGTGGCATTGATCGTGGGGCTCGCAATACTCGCCTTTGTCGCCGTCAGTGCCACCGCCAGCTCGAGCGGCCCGATCCGGCTTCCGGCGCGCGTGCCGGCTCCGCCGATCGTGCTTCCTCAGGGCTTTCAGCCGATCGCGCGCTACCGGGAACTGGTCAAGGACTACGTGTTCACGGGCTCGACCCTGCCGGCCGGGTGGTCGGCTTCGCCCAGCGACAACCACGGCTTCGGAGCGACGTTGTTCCGGCCCTCGCGGGTCACGATGACCGGCTCGTCGGTGGCGTTGAGCGCGACCACGCTCGGCGGCCGTGCCTATCCGTACCAGTCGGGCTGGATCTCGACGGAGGGCACGTTCTCGATGAGCTACGGGATGGTCGACTTCCTCGCGAAGATGCCGGCCGGCCAGGGGCTGTGGTCGGGCCTGTGGCTCGACCAGCCTGATCACAGCAACCCCTGGGGCGAGATCGACGTGCAGGAGATGCTGCTGGGCAACACCCACACCGTCTACGGCAGCCTGCACAACTGGGCGCCGGCGCCGGAATGGAGCGAGCTGCAGAGCACCGTGATGGCGGACGACGCCTCGGCTGGCTTCAACGACTACCAGGTGATCTGGCAGCCTGGGCTGATCACGTGGGCGATCGACGACGTCGCCTACGCGCAGTACACCGAGGCGCAGGCGGCTGCCGCCGGGCAGCCCTGGCCGTTTGAGGACGGCACGGGCTACTTCCTGATCGCCGACCTCGCGGTCGCCGCCAACTGGGAGTGGGGCGGCCCCCCGACCTCCTCGACCGTCTTCCCCGCCACGATGCTGCTGCGATCCGTGAAGGTCTGGGAGTGATCAGCACGGCGAGCCGGCCCGCAAGCGGCCCCCCAACGCGAGGTTAGGGCTACAAACGCCCCCTGGCGTTGTGCCCGGATCCCCACATTCGCGCCGCCGGGCGCCGCTATCATTCCGCGATCTGGTCCGAACGGACCTCGGCACAGATGAGGAATCGACGATGGACCCGGCTCGCGGCACCAAGGATGCAACCGAGACGGCGCGCCCCCGCCCGCTTGACTGGCAGAGGTCGCGCACGCAGCGTGGCGGTGGCCCGCGGTTCCTGCTCGCCCTCGTCGGCGCCGCTCTGCTCGTGGTACTGCCCGCCGCTTCGGCGCCCGCGGTCGGCTCGGTGGTCTCAGTCGGCGCTGCGCCGTCATCGTTCGCTCCAGCCGGTCGCCTGAGCGCCGTCGACGCTCCGGCGACCGCGTCGCGCACGAGCGCGCCGGCGCTGCGGGCGAAGAAGCCGCCGCGACGGCATTCCGACCGGGCCAGCATCGGCCTCTTCACGGCGATGCCCGCAACGCTTCCTTCTGCCGGCGGCACGGTGCACCTGCTCGCCGTCGTCGCGAGTGCCACGACGTGCCGTTTCAGCGCTTCGAAAGCGCTCAAGCCGCTCCCGGCCAGCGAAGGCTGCTCGTCGGGTCGCGTCAGCATCGAGGTCAAGCTGCCGAAAAACCCGACTGCGTCACCGCGCACCTACGACTTCCAGCTGGTCGCCAGCGGCTCGCACGGGGCCAGCACCGCCGCGCCGGTCGCGGTCGTTGAGCGGGCTTCGGCGAACGCTTCGCCGTCGATCACAACACAGCCCACGAGCCGCAGCGTGATCGCGGGATCCAGCGTGACGTTCACGGCTGCTGCGGCGAGGGCGGCGAGCGTTCAATGGGAGGTCTCGACGGCGTCCGGCGGCGGCTGGAGCGAGATCGCCGGCGCGACCGACGACAGCTACTCGTTCGTGGCCGCACTCGGCGAGAGCGGCTATCAGTACAGGGCACTGTTCTCCGGCCACGGCCACAGCACGGCGAGCGAGGCTGCGACGCTGACGGTGTCCCCGTCTGGCTCGGGCAACGCGGCGCAGGGCGGCCAGGGCGTGGTATCGGGCGCCGATGCGAGCGAAGCGCCGCTCGTCACGCTGCAACCACTCGACGACGGCGTCGTCACGCAGACGACCGCCACGTTCACCGCCCAGGCGTCGGGCGCCCCCACGCCGAGCGTCCAGTGGCAGTTCTCAACCGACGGCAGCACCTGGGTCCCGATCACCGGCGCGACCTCGACGACCTACTCGTTCACGGCGACCGTGGCCGAGAACGGTTATGAGTACCGCGCCGTCTTCACCAACAGCGCCGGGACGGCGACCACGACCGCAGCCTCGCTGGACGTCGTCGTGCAGCCCGTCCCGCCCAACGTGACACTCGAGCCGCAGAGCCAGAGCGTCGTCGTCGGCGAGCCGGTCACGTTCACAACCGCCGCGAGCGGCGGCGTTCCGGCGCCGACCGTTCAGTGGCAGCGCTTGCCGGCCGGCACAACGACATGGGTCGATGTTGCCGGAGCGACGTCGACGACCTACTCGTTCACGCCGACGGACCTGAGCGGGAACGGCGACGAGTACCGGGCCGAGTTCATCAACAGCAACGAGCCCGTGGACACGCAGGCCGCCCTCCTCACGGTGTCGGAGCCGGAGGCGCCGACGGTGACGCAGGAGCCCGTCAGCTACCCCATCACCGCCCCCGCGTACGTCGGCTCCCCCGCGTCCTTCACCGCGACCGCGTCCGGCCTGCCGGCCCCCACCGTGCAATGGGAGGTCTCGACCGACGGCATCGATGGCAACTACACCGCGATCTCGGGAGCCACCTCGACGACCTACACGTTCGAGCCGACGCAGGTCGAAAGCGGCAACTACTACGAGGCAGTGTTCACCAATCTGGCAGGCACCGCGACGAGCGATCCGGCGCTCCTGACGGTTACGGTGCCGCTGGCGGCGCCGACGATCACCGAGCAGCCGGTGAGCCAGGCCGTGATCGCTGGTGGCAGCGCCACCTTCACCGCCGCGGCAGCGGGCAACCCGACGCCGACGACGGTGCAGTGGCAGGTCTCAACCGATGGCGGCGACACGTGGGGCAACGTGTCCGGCGCGAACTCGGCGAGCTACGGGCTGTTCGCGACGACGCCCGGCGAAACCGGCTGGCAGTACCGGGCCATGTTCACAAACTCCCAGGGCAGCGCGACGACCAACGCGGTCACGCTGATCGTCGGCTCCAATGGCGAAACCACCTACAACTGGTCGGGCTACGCAGCGATGGGCGGGGTCGGCGAGTTCAACCAGGTGACGGGCGACTGGACGGTTCCCACAGCGAGCTGTCCCACCGGTGCGACGACCTACTCGTCCGAGTGGATCGGGATCGATGGCGCCACCAGCCCCAGCGTCGAGCAGGACGGCACGGACTCGGACTGCGCCTCTGGCACGCCGCGCTACTACGCGTGGTACGAGCTGTTCCCCCTGCCCAGCGTCACGATCCCCGCTGCGACATACCACGTTTCGCAAGGCGATTCGATGAGCGCGTCGGTCAGCTTCTCCGGGTTTACCTGGACGCTCCAGATTTCCGACCTGACGGCCGGCTGGAACTTCGTCTTCACCCAGGCCGAGTCAGGGCTCGACCAGAACTCGGCCGAGTGGATCGCAGAACGGCCAGAGCTGTGTTCGGGGGATTGCTCGAACCCCGCTGACGTCACGCTGACCTCGCTCGCGGACTTCGGCTCGGTCACCTTCACCAACGCGACGGTCAGCACCGCGGCGGACAACGACGAGTCGATCTCGGCCCTGTCGCCGACGTCGATCCAGATGACGAGCAAGAACAGCTCGGCGCTGCTCGCGCTCGCCGGGCCGCTCAGCGGGAGCGGCTTCACCGACACCTGGTACGGGAACAACTGACGCCCCGCAGCGCGGCGGTGGCACACGCCACGGAACGATTCGCCGGGCGTCAACAGTTGCCGGCGGCGCGCTTGAGGCGAGCGTCGGCGGACCGGCGCTGCTCTCGCGCGCAGCCCGGAGCCGGCTACTCGGCCGCGGTCGGGGCGAGCACGAAGA
The DNA here is from genome assembly GCA_049522915.1 of Solirubrobacteraceae bacterium. Classification (GTDB taxonomy): domain Bacteria; phylum Actinomycetota; class Thermoleophilia; order Solirubrobacterales; family Solirubrobacteraceae; genus Palsa-513. The sequence goes on from JBEKNK010000012.1 coordinate 20,397, forward strand.
TCTCGACCCCCAGATCGGGGTCGATGTGGTTGTTGCTCATGAACGCCACGACCCGACGGCTCGTGACCTCCTGTACCAGGCTGATCGCATCGTCGGCGAGCGTGCTCTGCATTGCTCGGCGACCGCGCAGCACGGTCTTGTGGTGCCCGGCGTCGGCGAGACGGCGCTCCGCTTTGGTCAGCGCGTCGCCGAGCACGCAGACGACCAGGTTCTCGTCGATCGTGGTTCGGGCCCGCACTGGACCGCGGCCTGTGTATTCGTGCATCAGCCCGACGAGCCCGTTGGAGATGGCCGCGGCGAGCACGCCGTGCCCGTCCGTTGCTTCGCGCGTGCCAGCCATAGTGGCCTTCCTTCCGATTCTCACAAGTCATGGCGCCGCGCGCAGGGCGAGAATCGGCGGGTAACCGAACGGACGACGAGAACAAGCGTAGCGCGTCCCGGCGCGCCGGCCGATTGGCGGCGCTCGCTCTCAGGTGGACGCGGAGAGGTCGATCACCGCTGCGCCCTCGAAGCGCCCGTGGCGCAGGTCCTCGAGGGCCTGGGGCGTGTGCTCGAGGCTGTAGGCGGTCACGTTGGTGACGATCGGCTCGCGGGCGGCGAGTGTGAAGAATTCCTCGGCGTCGCGGCGTGTGAGATTGGCGACCGAGCGAACGACGCGCTCGCCCCACAGCAGGTCGTAGGCGAAGGCCGGGATCTGCGACATGTGGATCCCGGCGCAGACGACGACCCCGCCCTTGCATACGGCGGACAGCGCGGCGGGAACCAGCTCACCGGCGGCGGCGAAGATGATCGCGCAGTCGAGCTCCTCGGGCGGGCGCTGCAGCGACCCACCGGCCCAGACCGCGCCAAGGCCTCGCGCGAACTCCTGGGTGCGCGTGTCGCCCTCGCGCGTGAACGCGAACACTCGCCGGCCCTCCGCGCGCGCCAGCTGGGAGACGATGTGCGCCGACGCGCCGAAGCCGTAGAGCCCCACCCGCTCGCCGTCACCGGCGAGCGTCAGCGCGCGACGGCCGATCAGCCCGGCGCACAGCAGCGGCGCCACCTCGAGGTCGCCGTAGCGCTCCGGCAGCGCGAAGCAGAAGCGGCGATCGACGACCGCGAACTCGGCGAAGCCGCCGTCGATGTCGCAGCCGGTGAAGCGCGCCCGGTCGCAGAGGTTCTCCCGACCGGCAATGCAGTAGCGACAGCGCCCGCACGTCCAGCCCAGCCACGGGATCCCCACACGAGTCCCTGGAGCGAGCGGATCGAGCGCGGCAGCCGCTGAGCCGGCGGCGACGACGGTCGCGACGATCTGGTGCCCGGGCACGATCGGCGGGTGAGCGATCGTGACCTCGCCGTCGAGCAGGTGCAGGTCGGTCCGGCACACGCCGCACGCGCGAACGCGGACCAGCAGCTGGTCCGCCGACGGCACGGGCGTCGGAAGCTCGACCGCTTCGATGCGCCCTGGCGTGACGATCTGAACCGCGCGCATCGGATCTCAGGCGGCGTGCACGAACCCGCGGCGGCTGCGGTCCAGCCGCGAGGGCGGCCGCGACAGCCCGCCCGCGAGAACCGTGCTGATGGCGAGCAGCGCGAGTGTGCCGATCGGGCACGCGAGCCACGGCAGGCCATCCGGATGCTCCAGCGGGTACAGGACACGGACCCCGCCGCCGGCGGCGTCGAAGAGCAGGTGGGAGAGGTTCACGGCAAAGACCGCCCAGGCGGCGAGCCGGCGCCGCGTGATCAGCAACGTGGCCACACCGAGCAGGATCACGAAACCGAGGGAGTGGGTGGCGGGCCGTCCCGACATCGTCTCGATCGTGTGCAGATTGAGGCTCCCGGCGGCGATGAAGTGGTCGACGTCGAGCACCGAGCCGCCGATGAATGCCAGGGCGCCGTAGCCGACGCGATGATCGCTGCGCCAGATCAGCGGAGCGACGCACAGCACGCCCAGCACCCCGTGAATCAGGACCGCCCAGACCGCCGACAAAAACGGGTGGCTCGGGTCGGACAGGAACGGCCAGGCGCTGTAGGAACTCACCCGTTACGTGCGGCCGAGGGGTGTGCTGCCACCGCCGTGGCCTGCGGCGGCAGCTTGCGCGTCAATTCGAGAACGCTGACGAAGGTGTTCGACTTGCCCCCGGCGGCGACGACGGTCGTCAACTGGACGGCGAGACGCTGGACGGCGGCGAGTGCCCCCACGCCGCCAGGCTTGAGCGTCAGGTGGACGGCGCTGAGCACGCCGCCGTTGAGCCTGAACGCGAGCTGAGCAAGCAGCGTGCCGGACTTCGCCGAGCCCGTCCTCATCAGGCGCACTGTGGCGGTGCCGTGACAGACGGCGCGGCATTTCAGCGTCGCCGTGATCTGATGGCCGCTGAGCAGGCCGAGCGCCGGCAGCACGATCGGCAGGCTCGGGCACGCTCCGCTGCATGCGCCGCTCGGCCCCGGCGGCGCCTGCAAGCGCGAACTGCCCGAGTCGCCGGAGAGGCCGCCGATGCCGCCGGTCCCGTTGGCGAATGTCGCGTCGTTCATCGAGACCGTGGACACACCGGTATCCGCGACGTAGAAGGCGTAGCTCGGTCCGCCGGCGCCGCCGCCACCGGCGCCACCGCCACCGCCAGAGCCTCCCTGGCCGCCGTTGCCCCCGGCGCCGATCCGCGGCACGCCCGCGGCGCCGCCGGCGCCGCCTGAGCCGCCTGCGCCCCCGTCGCCGCCTGAGCCGCCGTTGCCGCCCGCGCCGCCGTTGCCGGCGGTGATCGTGCTGCCGAGCAGGGCGGTCACGGTCGAGTCGCCGTCGAGATACAGGCCAAACGATCCGCCGCCGCCGCCGCCGCCGGCTCCCGCGGTGCCGCCGGTGCCGCCGCCGCCGCCACCGCCGCCGGCGTTGCCCGAGCCGTAGATCGGACCGTTGGGCCCGAGCTGCATGTCGCCGCCGCCACCGCCGCCACCGCCGCCACCTGAGCCAGGCGCGCCATTGGCGCCGGCGCCGCCGTTGCCGGGTGTCCAGGCCGGACCGGCCGGCGAGCCGCTCGAGCCGGCGGCGCCGTTGGCTCCGTGGGCCCCGTTCGTTCCGGCTGACCCGTTGGCGCCTGAGTGGCCGTCGGTCGTCGAGCTCGAGGCCCCGGCCGAGCCGCCGGCGCCGCCACCGATCACGTTGGCGTCATAGGTCGAGGAACCAACCGCGCCGACGTAGGGACCGAGCACCTCGGTCTTGCCGGAGACAATCTTCGTCGGACCGCACTCCTGGGCCGCTCCGGTGCCCACGCAGCCCTGGGACGTCGTCGGAGCGCCCGTGCTGCCGAAGCCGCCGAAGCCGCCGTCGCCGGCGGACGGCCCGGAGCCAGGCAGCCCCAGCGTGTCGGCCGCGGCGAGCATCAGCGGATTCTGCTCGTAGGCGGCCGCGTGGCGCAGGGAATAGTCGTTGCCGTTGGCGCCGACGCCCGCCGAGCCCCCGGCCGGGTCGACCGGGCTGCAATGGGTGGAGGAGGCCAGGCATGCTGCGACGACGGCGGCCGCCGTCTGGCCGGAGCCGCCCGTTCCGCCGGCGCTGCCGTCGGTCCCCGCCGATCCCGATGAGCCGCTGCTGCCGGCGGTCCCGTTCGCCGCCCGCACGGCGACATTGTTGAGCGTCAGTGTCGCGCCGCCGAGCGCGACGATGCCGTAGGAGGATGAGGACGGTGCGTTCGACCCCTGACCGTCGACGTCGAGCTGCTGGAGCGTCACGTCGCTCGCACCGTTGGCGAGCACGGCCTCGGGGGCGCCGGAGATCGTCGTGGGTGTAGCCGGGTTGTAGGTCGCGACCCAGCTGGACGGATTGAAGCCGCCGTAGATGCCGATGCCGTCGTCACGGGCGGTGAGATCGAGCGGCCCGCTGTAGCTGCCCTGAGCCACGCGCAGCTGGTTGAAGGCGCCCGGGTCGTTCTCGGCGATCGCGAGCCCGCGCTGCAGCGTGGCGACCGGCTTGGACTCCGTTCCGGCGTTGGCGTCGCTCCCGTTCGGCGACACGTACACGGCGGTGCTGCCGGTCCCCGGCACGGGCAGGGCAAAGGTGACAGCGACCGACGCGTCCGCCGCGATGTTGTCGATCGTGCACGTGTCGGTGGTGCCGGTGCAGCCTCCGCCGGACCAGCTGGCGACCGTGAATCCGGCGAGGGGTGTCGCCGTGATCGTGACGTCGTCGAGGTAGTCGACCACACAGTTCGTTGATCCTGTGGGGCAGACTGGGAGCGTGTCGTTGGTGTCGGCCAGCGCGACCGAGCCGCCGGGGCCGGCGCTGGCGCTGATCGTGAACTCAGCCGGCGGGATGAAGGTCGCGATGTCGGTCTCATTCTGCGAGGCCGTGAAGGTACAGAGGTGATCTGTTCCGGTGCACGTCGGCGTGACCCCGCTCCATTGCTCGAAGTGGAAGCCGGTGTTGTTGTTCGGCGAGTCGCCGGTCGCGGTGATCTGAACCTGGTCGCCGTAGGTCACCGAACAGCTGACCTCACTGCCGGGGGTGTCGCTCGTCGTCGAGTTGCAGGTCGCCGCGTTGTCAAGCAACGTCACCACCCCGTTGCCGTTGGTCTCGACGTTGATGGTGTAGGTGTCGGGCATGAAGTTGACGGTGTCGGTCTCCGCCGCAGCGACGTTGCTGACGACGCACGTGTTCCCGGTCACGGTCGCACAGCTCGGCCCGGTCCAGGTTGCGACGTGCTGGCCTGGTCCCGGGGTGGCCGTGAGGGTCACCGTGTCGCCGTAATTGGCCAGACAGCTCGTCGGCGCGCCCGAGGGACCACACATGGTGTTCGTGGTGCTGCCGGCGGTGATGCTCGTGGCCACCGTGCCCGTGCCGGTGGTCGCTCCCACCACCTCATACTGGTTGAGCGCGAACGTCGGGATGTCCGTCTCCGGGCCCTGCACGCTCGCGATCACGCAGGGATTGTCAGCGGTGCTTCCGCAGATGCTGCCCTGAGGTCCGTTCCAGGTGACGAACCGGTAGGCCTTCGAGTTGTACTCGGAGGGCGTCAGCGTGACCTCGTCGCCCTGGCGCGCGAGACAGAACGCCGCGTCCGTGCAGTCGTCAGCGGCGTTGGCGTCGGTGACCGTGGCGTAGCCGTTGCCGGTGGGGTCAATACCGGCCGCGATCAGGTAGGTCCGCACGAAGGTGGCGGTGACGGCCTCGGTGGCGGAGAGGGAGCTGATCACGCAGGTGCTCGTCGTCTGCGTGACGCTCGTGCTCGAGCAGGTGACCCCGCTCCAGCTGACGAAGTCGTAGCCGCTCGAGGCCGTGGCGCTGAACGTGACCTGATCCCCCGCCTTGGCGGTGCAGCTGACGCCGCCGGTGCACTCGCCGTCCAAGTCATTGATCGCGACGGATCCGTCGGCGGCGGCGGGCTGGACCGCCGTCGTGATCTGGTAGAGCGCGACGTAATTGGCGGTGACGGTGGTCGGTGTTCCGGGGTAGTTGTCGATCGTGCAGGTTGGGCTTGTTCCGGTGCAGCTGGCGACGCTCCAGCCGGTGAACGCGTAGCCGCTCACGGTCGTCTCGGTGAAGGTGACGTCGTCGCCCCGGCCGGCGGTGCAGCTCGAGGCACCGTCGCAGTACCCGCCGGTGTCGGTGACCGCGATCGAGCCGCCCGCGCCGGGGGAGGCGGAGGTCGTGATCTGGTAGGTCGGGACGAAGTCGGCGGTGACGGTGGTCGGTGTTCCGGGGTAGTCGCTGATCGTGCAGGTTGGGCTCTTTCCGGTGCAGCTGGCGACGCTCCAGCCGGTGAACGCGTAGCCGCTCACGGTCGTCTCGGTGAAGGTGACGTCGTCGCCCTGGCCGGCGGTGCAGCTCGACGCCCCGTTGCAGTAGCCGCCGTCGTCGGTGACGGCGACCGAGCCGCCCGCGCCCGGGGAGGCCATGGTCGTGATCTGGTAGGTCGGGGTGAAGGTCACGCTGTCGGTCTCGCTCCCCCCGGCCGTGAACGTGCACGTGTCGTTCTTGGTGTTGGTCATGCCGATCGTGCCGGGGCTGTTCACGCCGCACACCGACCAGTTCACGGCGTCGGAGCTGTCGGTGGGCGTTCCCACGAGGCTGATCGAGTCGCCCTCCGTGACCGGGCACGATGAGCCCGAGCTCAACCCGCTGCACTGCAGTACGGAATCGTCGTAAACCGCGACGCTGCCGTTCCCGACGATGTCGATCGTGATCGAGTCGGAATCCCCGGTGGCGAACAGGACCAGCGGGCCCGCTCGCAGCTGCGTCGGCGGTCCGTCGTCGCCGTGATCCGGTGGGGCGAGTGCTCCCGCGAGCAGGCCGGGCGACACGCTCGCAGCGGCCCGATTTTCCCTCGGCAGATGTTCTAGTGGCGTGGACGCGGGGTGGGGGGCGATCGTGCGTTCAATCGGGGCGCCTGGGGACCAATTTCCAGGCTCTGCCGGACTTTTCGCCCCTGCTGCGCGGCCGACGTGCGCAAGCTGCGGGGACGCCTGGGGGGCAGCTGGGCGCTCCAGTCCGCGGCGCTCGGCGGGGGAGCCGCTCAGCAGCGCGAGCGCGACCGCGCCTGCAAGCAGTGAGGCGCCTGTGAGCAGGCACGCTCGCCAGAGCAGTGATACGCGGCGCTTCCTTCGCCGATTCCCACGCAGCAACGGCTCGTGCGTGGGACTTTGGCCGTCTTCAAGCACCACAACACTATGGCGAACTCACCCGGGCGGCGTCAAAGGCGGTGCGAAGGGCCGCGGGAGGCGCGGACGCGCAGGCCGACGTCTGTTCGAGGCCGGCGCTCGCGCCGCGGCCTCGCCTAACATGGCGGTGAGCGTCCGATGCCCGAACCAGCCCAGCAATTCGCGATCGATCCGCAGGCTGCCGCCCTCGCCCTCCTGCTCGCCGAGGCCGCCGCGCGGAAAGTGCTCGACCTCCGTGATGACCGCCCGGCCGGCGACCTGCACATCGCGCTCTTCATCGGCTCGAGCGGCGCACCGCTGCCCGAGGCCCAGGACGCCGCAGCCGTGATCGACCACATGGAGGGCCGGCTGATCGCCGACCACGGCGTCGGAGCGACGGCGGCGGTGGTTGCGGCGGTCGGGTTCTCCAAGAAGGACATCACGCGGTTGAAGGCGTTCGAATGCCTGCTCACCGGGATCGACTCCTACGAGGCGATACTGGCGCGGCGGAAGTTCGACGGCGCGACCCGCAGCTACGGCAGCCGCCTGTTCGCCCAGGCCGGACCGGCGGGAGCCTCGACGCGCCTGATCTCCGCCGCGAGCGGATGGCGAGCCGACCAGGATTACCTGGCGGCGATGATCGTGGCGGCGACGCTCCAGAACGTTCTGCTCGAATACGGCGCGCTGCCCCGCGAGCAGATCGTGTCCGAGGACTTCCTGCTCTGCGCCGGCGGATGGGAATACCCGGCCGCCTGAGCCGGGAGCGAACGCGCGGGGCCGTGTAGGGTCGGCGCCCGCACGCCGCCCGATGACCAGACTTCGCCCGCAACGTGTCGCGCTCGTGCTCGTGCTCGCCTTCTCGGCGCTGCTCGAGCTCTATCGCCTGAGCCAGAACGGCTGGGCCAATGTCTACTACTCGGCGGCGGTCAAGTCGATGCTCGGCTCGCTGCACAACTTCTTCTTCGTCTCATCGGATCCCGGCGGCCTGGTGAGCGTCGACAAGCCGCCGCTCGGGCTGTGGCTGCAAACCGTCAGCGCCGCGATCTTCGGCTTCCACCCGCTCAGCATGCTGGTGCCGGAGGCGCTCTGCGCGATCGCGGCGGTCGGCGTGATGTACCTGATCGTCGCGCCGCGCTTCGGCGCGTGGGCCGGCGTCGCCGCGGCCGCAGCACTCGCGACATTCCCGTCGTTCGTGGCCTCCGGACGCGACAACAACCTCGACGCGCTGCTGATCCTGCTGATGGCGCTGGCCTGCCTCACGGGCCTGCGGGCGATCGAAACCGGCAGCTGGCGGTGGCTGGTCGGGACGGCGGTGCTGGTCGGGCTCGCCTTCAACACCAAGACGCTCGCCGCCTACCTGATCGTGCCGGGCATCGCCATCGGCTGGATGGTCTGCGCGCCCGGCAGCCTCCCGCGCCGGTCGGGCCTGCTCGCCGGCGCGACCGTCGTGCTCGCACTCACCTCGCTCGTCTGGCTGGTCGCGGTCGATGCGACGCCCGCCTCGCAACGACCCTACGTCGGCGGCACGGTCGACAACTCCGAGCTCTCGCTCAGCTTCGGCCACAACGGGTTCGGCCGCGTGCTCGGCGAGCGCAACTCGCCAACGCCGGATGTGCGGGTCATTCAGGCGCCCGGGAGCCTGCGCCTGGCGGGCGCGCTCTCCTCGAGTGGGGCACCGGGTCCGTTGCGCCTGTTCGACCTGCCCGACGGCGACCAGGGGGCGTGGCTGCTGCTGTTCGCGCTCGCCGGGCTGGTGGCGCTCGCGCTCGCGCTGCGCGGCGGCGGGCGGCGCAATCCGCAGCTCGCGCTGGCGTTCGTGATGGGCGGATGGTTCGCAGTCGAGGCGATCGTGCTGAGCGTCTCGTCGGGGATCGTGCACCCCTACTACGTGTCGGCGCTCGGGCCGGGCACCGCCGCGATGGTGGGTGCCGGGGCCGCCGCGTTCGTCACGGTCGGCCGGCGAGGGCGCCTTCTTCTGCTCCTGCCCGCCGTCGCGATGATCGCCACCGTCGGCGTGACCGTGGTGCTGTTGCGCCGCGAACACGACTACCTGCACTGGTTCTGGCCGGTCCTGGCCGCGGTCATCGGCGTCGCCATCGTGGCGATGCTCTGGCGGCCGCGCGTCGCACCGGCGGCGATCGCCGTGGGTCTCGCGATGCTGCTCGTGGTGCCGGCGATCTACTGCGCGACGGTCTGGCAGGTCCCCGTCAACGGGACGTTCCCGACCGCCGGTCCCTACATCGAGGACGACACCGAGGCGCTGAGCATTCCGACCGATCAGATCCCGATCTTTCGCCAGTTGCTCACCTACGTTCGCGCGCGCGACCCCGGCAGCCGCTGGGATGTGCTCACACAGGGAGCCACGACCGCGGCGCCGCTGACCCTGCTCGGGGGCCGCGTGGCCGCCCTCGGGGGCTACGGGACGATCGACCCGGTGCTCACGCCGGCCCAGCTGGCGGTGCTCGTGGAGCGTGGGGAGGTGCGGTTCGTGGCGCTCGGCGGCGGCTACGCGTCAAATGGCGGCAACGCCGCGTCGACCGCCGTCTCCCGCGCCTGCCGCGAGATCCCCGCGCCGAGGTGGCGCAGCCCGCAGAACATCGATCCCAACGGACCTCCTGTCTACGCGTATGAGCGCGGCGGCTGGAACCTCAACCTGTTCGACTGCACGGATCGCACGGCGCAACTCGCCGCGCAGGGTTGATCGACGCCGGCGCACGCCGATCGGCCGTGGATGCAACGTGGTCCTCACCAACGGCCGGCCGCGCTTACTAACATGATCGGTCAATCCGGGGCCGGAAAGGGACGATCACTTGCTGACCAGATCGAAATGGCACGGGACGGGCCGCCTGATGACGGTGGCTGCCGCCGCCGGCACCGCGGTGCTCGCCGGCGCGGCCGCCGTGCTCGTCGCGAGCGCGTCCGGGGCGCTGCGCCCCGGCAGCGCTGATGCCGCGACCCCCGTCGGGGCGACCGGCAACGCCGGCGCTCACGCGGCGCCGGCGACGACGCACGCCGGTAGCGCGCGGCGTACGACCCTCACCCACCTTCCCCTCAGCGGCGTCAGCGACGGCACCCGCGGCGTCGCGATCCGCCTCAACGGCGACCCGGCGCCCGGCACGCCGCGACCGTCCCTCACCCCGTATACGGCCGGCCGCTGGACCGATCTCGGCGACTACGAGTTCTTCCGTCCGGTCTCGACGCTTCAGCCGTGCGCGACCTACAAGCTGAAGATCCCGGCGTCGACGGTCGCCGACGGACACCGCAAGCTCGGCCGCGACGAGAGGATCTCCTTCACCGTCGCCTGCCCGGGGATCACGGCGGTTCAGGAGGCGCTCGCTCGCCTTAACTACCTGCCCTACAGCCTGCACGGCTTCGTCGGTGCTTCGAGCGACGCACCGCTGAGCCGGGCGCTGGCGGCAAGGCGTGCGTTCGATCTGCCGAACGGGATCCTGCGTGCGAATGTCCGCTTGGCGCCGCCGCTGACGATGGGCACCGTCGATGCCACGACGACCGGCGCGATGGAGGTCTTCGAGGAGGATCACGGCCTGCCGCTGAGCACGACGCCCACGCAGCAGCTCTGGACCGAGCTGCTGGCCGATGAGACGCTTGCCAAGAAGAACCCGCGTCCCTACACCTGGGTGACGGTCACCGAAACGATTCCCGAGACGCTCGAGGTTCACGAGAACAACCGCATCGCGCTGACCAGCCCGGCCAACACCGGTGTTCCCGGCGCCGCGACCCAGACGGGCATCTTCCCGATCTATGTGCGCTACGTGTCCACGACGATGATCGGCACCAACGTCGACGGGTCGCACTATGACGATCCGGGCGTGCCGTGGGTGAACTACTTCAACGGCGGCGACGCCGTGCACGGCTACCCGCGCCCGACCTACGGCGTGCCGCAGTCAAACGGCTGTGTCGAGCTGCCGATCCCGACCGCCCAGGTGGTCTACGGGATGCTCCAGGTCGGCGACCTCGTGATCGTGGAGTGAGGGTTTATCCCGGTAGGGATCGTGGGTTCGGGTGGTCGTGGACCGAGCGGGCCAAGGACGCAGCGCGAAGCCTTGGCCGGCGGCCAAGGCGAGTGCGAGGACGATGGATCCGCGACGTGGCCACGGCCGCATCCGGGCGTGCGACGCCCTACTGGGATAGACCCTAGGCCGGCTCGTTCCTCGCCGTGACAATGGGTTTCGCCGCGAGCGGATCGACCGGGGCGCGGCCCCTCGCTGGACGCGCGCGGTCATCCTGCGGCGCCGCCGGCAGGCGAGCGCCGCCATTAACCGTTAAACCGCCGCCCGGGGCGGTCTCTTGCGAGGCCGCCCCGGGGGTCGGGAGAGGGAGGAGAGGGTTCCTCTTTCTGCCGGCGGGATATGAGGCCGGCAGGCTTACCCGCGGCGGTTTCTCAGGCCGGGCGGGGGAAGGCGGTGAACTGACTGTGCGAGCTGATGCGATGCATCCCTGCGAGCGAACTCACCGCACGCGGCGGCGCGTTCGTGGCCGCGGACGCGCAGCGCTCGCTGCTGCGGTCCGCGGCCACTCGCGTCCTCAATCGGACCCGCCTGCGGCGGGAGCCGGCTGAAGTGTTGGCGAGCCGAAGCTGCCGAGCGTGGCAACGTCGGCCGGATAGACCTCGTGTCCGTGGATTGCGTGATCGCCGATCTCGAGATCTTCGGGGGTGTGTCTGAGCGAGATCACGAGCCCGATCAGCTTGAGCAGGATGAAGGTGATGACACCTGACCAGATGATCACCCACAACCCTGTCTCAGCCTGCCAGCGAAGCAGCGTCCCATTGCCGTGCGGCGAGAACAGGCCCGGCAGGTATGAGACCGTGCCGATGTATTCCCGCACGTTCGGATTCGCTAAGAGGCCCACCATCAGCCCTCCGGCGAGACCGGCTATCCCGTGCGTGTACACGACGCCGAGCGTGTCGTCGACGACGCGGAACGGCCACACGCGGCTGAGGTAGCGGATCGACATCCAGACGATCGTCGTCGCCACGACGCCGATGATGATGGCGCCGTAGCCGTTGACATAGCCCGCCGCCGGCGTGATCCCGACGAGGCCGGTGATCATGCCGTTGACCGAGCCGATCAGCGTCGGCTTGTCCTTGTAGATCAGGTCCCAGGCGATCCAGGCCAGCATCGCCACCGCCGTGCAGAGGTTCGTGTTCAGAACCGCGGCCGAGGCGCTCGCGCCGGCGAAGTAAGGATCGCCGCCGTTGAATCCGTTCCATCCCAGCCACAGCAGGCCCGCGCCGGTGGCCACCATCAGCAGGTTGTTCGGCGCGTCGATTTCTCGATCTCGTTTCAGGCGCGGGCCTATCACCCACGCTGCGACGAAGCCCGAAACGCCGGCGGACAGGTGGATCACGTAGCCACCGGAGAAGTCCAGCGCTCCGTGCGCGGCGAAGTAGCCGCCGCCCCAGATCAGGAAGGCGTCGATCGCGTACACGAACGTCGTCCACAGCAGCACCAGCGGGATCCACGCCTTGTAGTTGACCCGCCCGAGCACGCTTCCCAGCATCAGGATCGGCGTGATCGCCGCGAACACGAACTGGAAGTAGACCAGCGACGCTTCCGGGAATCTGAACGCCGGCGAGCCTGCGGCTAACAGGGGTATGTTGGCCTGGGCCTGAAGACCGACATGTCCGAGCACGCTGCCCGGATTGCCGACCATCGTGTCGAAGAACGACGACACGCTGCTCGACCCGAACAGGTGCACCGGGCTGCCGAAGCCCATCTTGAAGGCCCACAGGACCCAGGCGACAAGGACCACGGCGAAAGTGATGAAGGTCAGCATCATGCTGTTGACCGACCAGCGCTTCTGCATCACACCGCCGTAGAGCACGACGAGGCCGGGGACGCTCATGAAGCCGACGAACGTGGCGGCGGTCAGCTGCCACGCGTTGTCGCCCGCATTGAGCCAATGTGGGTACGGTAAGAAAGTTGCGAGCATGCGCTCCTCCTGGGGCGGTGGTATGACCAGTAGCCGCTGCTGCGGCCTCGCCGGGAGTTCTACGCAGCGCGCCGTCGCGCACGTACCTCCCGACGGAGCAAATCCCCGCCCCGCCGTTTGTACATGTGGAAGGGACCGGAGCTTCCTCACCTGCCGCGGCGGCCAAGAAACCGCCGCCGCGGCGTTGCGTGCCCCGGGTCGGACGCGCTGCCGAACCGGCCCTCCCGGCCGCCGCGCCGGGCCGCCGGCGCTGGCCCCCACGGGCCGACGCAGGCCCTTCAATACAGTTCGGGTGATGAGCATCCGCGCGACGCTCTACACCGACCCGGCGTGCCCGTGGGCCTACTCGGCGACGCCGGCCCTGACCACGCTGCGCTGGCGCTACCGCGAGCAGCTCGACTGGCGGCTCGTGACGATCGGCCTGCGCGAGCAGGCCGGCGAGCCCTCGAGCTCCTACACGCCGGCGCACCAGGCCGCCGGGTCGCGGCGCTTCCGCGACCGCTACGGCATGCCGATCACAGTGTTGCCGCGGCCGCCCCGCCCTGCCACCGGGCGCGCGTGCCGCGCGGTCGTTGCGGCACGCCTGGCGCATCCGGGGCGTGAGTTCGCCGTCCAGCGGGCGCTCGCCTTCGCCTGGTTCAACTCCTCGGAGCCGCTGGACGAGGATCAGGCCATCGCCGCGGCGCTGGCGGGCGTCGAGGGAATCGACGCGGCCGCGCTGGTCGCGGCGCTCGACTCCGACGCGGTCGGCGTGGCCTACGTCGCCGACCGTGCGCAGGCGCGCAGCGCGGCCGGCGGGGCGACCGAATTCCAGGGCAAGGCCGCGATCAGCGACGGCCTCGTCCGCTACACCGCGCCGTCGGTGATCTTCGAGGCAGCCGACGGGCGCGCTCTGGAGGCGGGCGGCTTCCAGCCGCTCGAGGCCTACGACGTGCTGATCGCCAACCTCGACGTGACACTCGAGCGCTCCGGGCCCCCCGAGCAGGGCCCGCTCGAACTGCTAGAGCACTTCGGCGACGGGCTGTGCACACAGGAGGTCGCCGTGCTGCTGGCCGGCAACCTCATCGACGTCGACCGCGCCGGCGCCGAGGACGCGCTGCTCGCGCTGGTGGCGGAGGGGCGCGCCAGCCGCGAGCCGCTCGGCGACGACGCGATCTGGCGTGCTAGTTGACCGAGGGGTCCTCGGGCATCCGCGCGAGCAGCGCATAGCTGCCGCCCTTGCGGCGCAGCGCAGTCGCCCAGAGCTGCGAGCTGTCGGGCTGCCAGAGCTCGTCGGGCGCCAGCTGCCCGACGATCCAGCCGTCGTCTGTCAGCTCGCCGTCGAGTTGACCCGGGCCCCAGCCGGAGTGTCCTGCAAAGACGCGCGCGCGCCGGGCCCCCGCGGCGAGATCGTCGAGATCGCACGCCGCGCTCGGAAAGCCGACGCTGCCGAAGATCATCAGCGCGGCGAGCGTCGGGTCGCGGAAGTCCGCCAGCACCACGGCCGACTCGGGCGACACCGGGCCGCCGCTGTGCAGCGTCGAGCCGGGCTCGGCGAGCGAGTCGAGCACCGGCGAGATCTCGGCCAGCGGCGTCGCCAGCGGGCGGTTCAGCACCAGGCCGAGCGCGCCCTCCTCGTCGTGCGCGGCGATCAGCACGACGGTGCGCGCGAAGTTGGGGTCCACGAGCATCGGCGGCGCGATCAGCAGTTTCCCGCGCAGCGACTCCATCCGCATGAGCCTACCCCGGCGCACGCCCCGAGACGATCGCCGCTCCCGCTTGACGTAGGATCGCTCCGGCGATGAGCACGCACGTGACACTGCCCGACGGAAAGTCGCTCGAGCTCGCCGATGGGGCCAGCGGCACCGACGTCGCGGCCGCGATCGGCGCTGGGCTGGCGCGTGCGGCGCTGGCGATCGAGGTCGACGGCGAGCTGCGCGATCTGGCGCTGCCGGTGAACGACGGAGCTGCGGTTGCGATCCTGACCGCCAAGGGCGACGGCGCGCTCGGCCTGATCCGCCACGACGCTGCGCATGTCCTCGCCGCCGCCGTGATGGATCTCTATCCGGGCGTGAAGATCTCGATCGGGCCGGCGATCGAGAACGGCTTCTACTACGACTTCGACTTCCCGCCGGGCGTGTCGATCTCCGAGGACGACTTCCCGGCGATCGAGGCGGCGATGCGCGAGCACATCAAGGCCGCCGAGCCATTCGTACGCGAGGACGTGTCCGTGGCGGCGGCCCGCGAGCGCTTCCTCGCGGAGGATCAGCCCTACAAGGTGGAGCTGATCGACGATCTCGTTCGCGACGAGCAGGTCCAGACCGTCTCGCTCTACACCAACGGACCCTTCACGGATCTCTGCCGCGGACCGCACGCGCCGAGCACGGCCGCGATCAACGCCTTCGCCCTGCAGTCGGTCGCCGGGGCCTACTGGCGCGGCGACTCCAAGCGTCCGATGCTGACGCGCATCTACGGCACCGCGTTCCTGTCCAAGGCCGACCTCGACGAGCACCTCGAGCGGCTCGAGCTCGCTCGTGCGCGCGACCATCGCCGACTCGGACGCGAGCTCGGCCTGTTCCACTTCTCCGAGCTGGCGCCCGGGAACGCGTTCTGGACGCCGCACGGCACGAAGCTGTGGAACAGCCTGCGCGACCTCGCCGGCGAGTTGACGCGCGCGCACGGCTACACCGAGGTCAAGACGCCGCAGCTCTTCGACGCGCAGCTGTGGCGGATCTCCGGGCACTGGGACAAGTACCGCGAGAACATGTTCGTGACCCAGGACGAGGAGCGCCCGATGGCGCTCAAGCCGATGAATTGCCCGGGGCACTGCGTGCTCTACGCGATGGAGCCCCGCTCCTACCGCGACCTGCCCGTGCGCTTCTCCGAGCCGGGCCTGCTGCACCGCAACGAACCGTCCGGCACGCTTCACGGCCTGCTGCGCGCGCGCGCCTTCGCGCAGGACGACGCCCACATCTTCTGCACCGAGGAGCAGATCCGCGACGAGGTCGCCGGCTGCGTCGACTTCGGCTTCGAGGTGTACCGCCTGTTCGGCTTCGAGACGCGGATCGAGCTATCGACGCGACCCGAGCAGCGCTTCGGCGACGACGCGTTCTGGGACCACGCGGAGGGCGTGCTCGCGGCCGCACTCGACAGTCTCGGTCTCGAGTACAGCGTGATGGAGGGGGAGGGCGCGTTCTATGCCCCGAAGATCGACATGCACATGACCGACTCGCTCGGGCGCTCGTGGCAGCTCGGCACCGTGCAGCTGGACTACAACTTCCCCGAGCGCTTCGAGCTCACCTACACCGGCGCCGACAACGCGGAGCACCGCCCGGTGATGATCCACCGCGCGCTGTTCGGTTCCTTCGAGCGCTTCATCGGGATCCTGCTCGAGCACCTCGACGGCCAGCTGCCGGTCTGGCTCTCGCCGGTGCAGGCGATCGTGCTGCCGATCACCGACCACCAGAACGACGCGGGGGCCGGCGTGCTGGCGGCGCTCGAGGCGGCCGGCCTGCGCGCCGAGCTGGACGCGCGCTCGGAGTCGGTCGCCCGCAAGATCCGCGACGCGCAACTGCGCAAGCTCCCCTACATGCTCGTGGTCGGCGAGCGCGAGGCGGCGTCCGGGACGGTCGCCGTCCGCGAGCGCAGCGCCGGCGACGTCGGCGTCGTCGCGCTCGAGGAATTCGTCGCGCGGCTGCGCAGCGAGAGCACGCAGCGTTCGCGCTGAGGCGCGCGCGGCGCACGGCTCGCAAACGAACGCTCGCCACCGGCCCCCTGCCCCGCTATACTCGCCCCCCTTGGCCCTCGCAACAACCACCATGCCGCGCACTCACACCGCTTGACGCGCGCACGTGAGCATTAGTGCCGGTCCCGCGTAGATTCGACCGGCGCCCGCCAGAGCGCGATCCGACCAGGATCAACGAGCGCATCCGGGTTCCCGAGGTCCGGCTGATCGGGGAGGATGGCGAGCAGATCGGCCTGATGAAGATCGACGACGCCCTGCGCTATGCCGCCGAGCGCGATCTCGACCTCGTTGAGGTTGCGCCAGAGGCCAAGCCGCCGGTCTGCCGCGTGCTCGACTACTCCAAGTACAAGTACGAGCAGGCGCAGAAGCAGAAGGCCGCGCGGAAGCACCAGCAGCAGATCACGATCCGCGAGATCAAGTTCCGGCCGAAGATCGCCCAGCACGACTACGACACCAAGAAGGGCCATGTCGAGCGCTTCCTGCGCCACAAGGACAAGGTCAAGGTGACGATCATGTTCCGCGGGCGCGAGGTGACCCACCCCGAGCGCGGCGTCGCGATCCTCGATCGCCTGGCCGACGAGCTGGCGGAGTTCGCGATCGTCGAGCAGCGGCCGCTGCAGGACGGCCGCAACATGACGATGATGCTCGGTCCCTCAAAGGCCGTGCTCGCCGGCCAGTTCGACAAGCTCACCAATGGCGACGTCGCGGTTGGCGACGTCGGTCCCGCTGTTGAGCTCGCGCCGGTCAACGGCGCTCAGGCGCCCGCTGCGCCGGGCGAGCCTGCACGGTCCGCAGCCAATGGTGACGCCCCGGCCGAGCCCGTGCGTGTCGCGGTGGTCGAGGGTGGCGAGAAGGTGCCCGAGGCCGTGAGTGTCGCGGTGGCCGAGGGGGAGAAGGAGCCGGAGCCGGCGAGCGTTGCGGCGGCCGAGGGGGAGAAGGAGCCGGAGCCGGCGAGCGTCGCGGTGGCCGGGGACGTCGAGAAGCCCGGGCCGGCGAGCGTCGCGGTGGCCGGGGGCGTCGAGAAGCCCGAGCGTGCAAGGGTCGCGGTCGCCGCAGGTGGCGCGAAGCCCAAGCCCGCCGCGGCGAAGACTGCGGCCAAGAAGCCCCGCGCCGCGGCCGCGCCGGTCGCGCCGGACGCTTCCGAGTAGCCGGGCTCGCACCCCCGTCTGCCATACTGCTTCGTCGCGATGCCGAAGATGAAGACCCATTCCGGCGCGAAGAAGCGCTTCAAGACGACCGCCACCGGCAAGGTCAAGGGCCGGCACGCCTTCACGAGCCACATCCTCGAGAAGAAGTCGCCCAAGCGCAAGCGTCATCTCGGGCAGGACGCGATGATCTCCGACCACGATGCGCCGCGCATCAAGAAGATGCTGGGGCTGGGGTCATGACACGCGTCAAGCGCTCACTGCACGCGAAGAAGAAGCGTCGCGCGACGCTCGAGCTGACGAAGGGCTTCCGCGGCGAGGCGAACTCGAACTACAAGCGCGCCAAGGAAGCGCTGATGAAGGCGGACGCCTACGCATACCGCGATCGCCGCAACCGCAAGCGTGACTTCCGCCGCCTGTGGATCACGCGAATCAACGCTGCCGCCCGCGAGTGCGGCATGAGCTACTCACAGCTGATCCACGGCCTGGCGCTGGCCGGAATCACGCTCGACCGCAAGGTGCTCTCAGACATCGCCGTGCGCGATCCCGAGACGTTCCGCCGATTTGCCGACGCCGCCCGCGAGGCTTCGGCTGCCTGATTCACCAACGCCGAAAGCAATCACCTCCCGGGCGCCGCTCTTCAAGGACGGCGCCCTTTTTTGTGCAATGACCATCACTTCCCCGACCAACCAGCATCTCACCGAAATTCGCAAGCTCTCGCGCGCGAGCGCACGTGCTCGCAGCGGGCGCTTCGTCGTCGAGGGCGAGGATTTTCTAGTGGCGGCTGCCGCCGCCCGGATCTCACCGCTCTATGTGCTCTGCGCGCAAGGCCACGAATCCGCGCACGAGGCGGGCTGGTTGCAGGTGTCGCCGGCGCTGCTCCACGGCGTCTCCGCGCTCGGCTCCGGCTCGCGCGTGATCGGCGTCTTCGAGCAGCGCTGGAGCGAGCCGGCCGGTCCGCTCGCCGTTGCACTGTGGGGGGTCGGCGATCCGGGTAACGTCGGCACCGTCGTGCGCGCCGCTCACGCCTTTGGCGCTTCGTGCGTGGCGCTCGGTCCCCGTTGCGCTGACCCCTACGGCCCCAAGGCCGTCCGCGCCACGATGGGGGCGATCTTCGGGACGAACGTCGCGCGCTTCTCCGCGATCGCCGAGCTGCCGGGGCGGATCGTCGCGCTCGTCCCCGCCGGCGGAGAACCACTACACGGTCCCTTTGACGGCGCCGTGACGCTGCTGGTGGGCGGCGAACGCGACGCCCTGGCGCCGGAGGTCGTGGAGAGCTGCCATGAGGTCCGCCACATCGCTCAGGTTTCCGGCGACTCGCTGAATGCCGCGATGGCCGCAACCGTGGCGTTGTATGAGGCGACCCGTGGCCACTGAGGGGATGTTCCCCGCAACACGGCGGCCCCAGGATGCCGCCTGGCGGCGTCCTCGGTCGCGGCAATGGATCACCATTGCTCGCTCCCTGCGTCCTGGCCAGACGACCCCTGGACCTCGCCGTGTCACGTCGACCGCCCCCGCAGCGACCACTAGGATGGCCGCGGCATGAGCGCTCTGGAGCGGATTGCGGCGTTGCGCGCGGAGGCGGAGGCGGCGATCGCCGCCGCGCCCGACAGCGCCGCGCTGGAGGATCTGCGGATCGCCTATCTTGGCCGCAAGGCCGAGCTGCCGCAGCTGCTGCGCGGCGTAGCCGAACTGGAGCCGGCGGAGCGCTCGGCCGTCGGCTCGGCCGCCAACGCGGCCCGCCACGCGCTCGGCGAGCTGATCGGGGCGCGTGAGTCGGCGCTCGCCGGCGCCGCGCTCGACGCGAGCCTGCAGACCGACCACATCGACGTCACGCTGCCCGGCGTCCCCGCCTTCGCGCGCGGGCATCTGCATCTGCTGACGCAAACCCGGCGCGATCTCGAGGACGTCTTCGTCGGGCTCGGCTTCGGAGTCGCGGAGGGACCGGAGATCGAGACGACGGCCTACAACTTCGACGCGCTCAACACCGATGCGACGCATCCGTCGCGGGCCCGCAGCGACACCTTCTACGTCAGCGACGAGGTCGTCCTGCGCACGCACACCTCACCCGTGCAGGTCCGCGCGATGATGGCCTCACCGCCGCCGCTGTACGTGGTCGCCCCGGGGCGCGTGTTCCGCCTCGACCACGACGCCACCCACACGCCGCAGTTTCACCAGCTCGAGGGGCTCGCCGTCGACGAGGGGATCACGCTCGCGGATCTCAAGGGAACGCTGCTCGCGTTCGCTCGCGCGGTCTTCGGCGAGGCGCGCGAGGTGCAGCTGCGCCCGGACTTCTTCCCCTTCACCGAGCCGAGCGTCGAGGTCGACGTCTCCTGCTTCAACTGCAAGCAGGGTCACCTGCGCGACGGTTCGCGCTGCCCGCTGTGCAAGGGCTCGGGCTGGCTCGAGATCCTCGGAGCCGGGATGGTCGACCCCAACGTCTTCGCCTACGTGCACGAGTACGGTTACGACCCCGAGCGAGTCACCGGCTTCGCCTTCGGGATGGGGATCGAGCGGATCGCGATGCTGCGTCATGGCATCCCAGACCTGCGCCTCTACTTCGAGAACGACGTGCGCCTCCTCGAGCAGTTCGGTGCCCGCTGATGCTCGTCCCGCTCGATTGGCTACGCGAGTACTGCGACCCGGAGCTCTCCACACCAGAGCTGGCCGCGCGCCTGACGCTGACCGGCACGAAGGCCGAGCGCTGGTTCCGCTACGGCCCGCCGTCGGGTGAGCACTACGTCGTCGGCCGCGTCCTGGCGGTGCAGCAGCACCCTGACGCCGACCGCCTGGCGGTCTGTCGCGTCGATCTCGGCGAGGAGCAACCGGCGACGATCGTCTGCGGCGCGCCCAACGTCGCCGCCGGTCAGACCGTCGCCGTCGCCCGGCCGGGGGCGCAGCTGCCCGACGGGCGCACGCTGGGCGCCGCGAAGTTGCGCGGCGTCGTCAGCGAGGGGATGATCCTCGCGACCGACGAGATCGCCCTGGGCGGCGACCACGCAGGCATCCTCGTGCTCGACGACGCCCCCGCGCCCGGCACGCCGCTCGCCGCGGTGCTGCCGCTCGGCACCGACGTGATCGAGCTCGAGATCACGCCCAACCGCCCGGACTGCCTCAGCGTCTACGGCGTCGCGCGCGAGACGGCCGCAGCAACCGGGGCGCCGCTGCGGCCGCCGCCATGGAGCGAGGACGCCGGCACGCTTGGGGGCGAGCCGCCGGGGATCGAGATCACGGTGCAATCTCCCGAACTGTGCCCCCGTTTCACCGCGCGCGTGTTCGAGGACGTCACGATCGGGCCCTCGCCGCTGTGGCTCGCCGCGCGCCTGCTCGCGGCGGGGATGCGCCCGATCTCAAACGTCGTCGACATCAGCAACTACGTGATGCTGCTGAGCGGCCAGCCGGTGCACGCGTTTGACCTCGACGCCATCGCCGGCGGCCGGCTGGACGTCCGCCACGCGCTCGACGGCGAGGCGGTCCAGACGCTCGATGGCGCGATGCGCACGCTCGATGGCCAGATGCTCGTGATCTGCGATGCCGACGGCCCGACTTCGATCGCTGGGGTGATGGGCGGCGCGCGCTCGGAGGTGGGCTCGCAGACCACGCGGGTGCTGCTCGAGGCGGCGAACTGGGACGGCGCGAACATCCAGCGCACCGCCGTCCGCCTCGGGCTGCGCAGCGAGGCCTCGGGGCGCTTCGAGAAGGGCCTGTCGCCCGGCTCGACGCTCGAGGCGCAGGCGATCGCGACGGCGCTTTTCGTCGAGCTCTGCGGCGCGCGCGTGCTGGCCGGCACGATCGACGTCGGCGGGCCCGGTGAGCCGCCGGCCTCGCTGACGCTGCGCCCCGCGCGGGTGCAGGCGCTGCTCGGCAGCGCGATCGCGCCCGAGCGCTGCGCCGAGATCCTCCGCTCCCTGGGGTTCGACGCCGACGCGGACACCGCTGGTGTGATGACCGTCGGCGTGCCGGACTTCCGCCGCCGCGACGTGACGCGCGAGGTCGATTTGATCGAGGAGGTTGCGCGGATCGACGGACTCGAGCGCCTGCCGGCGACGCTGCCGCCTCGCCGCGGCGCGGCCGGGCGGCTCAACCCCGCGCAGCAGCTGCGGCGCCGCGCGCAGGACGCCCTGGCTGCGCGCGGGCTCAGCGAGATCGTCGGCTGGAGCTTCGCCGAGCCGCGTCTGCTCGAGCGCCTGCGGATCGAGACCGGCGACCCGATCGCCGAGATCGTCGCGATCGAGAACCCGCTCTCTGAGACCTGGTCGATCATGCGCCCGACGCTGCTCGGCTCGCTGCTGGACGCTGCGGAGCACAACGCCGCGCGCGGCGTGCGCGACCTCGCGCTGTTCGAGTCGGGCACCGTCTATCGCGCATCGCCGTCCGGGCCGCTCGCCGCCGAACACCACGCGCTCGGCGTGCTGATCGCCGGCGACATCGCCCCCGCGAGCTGGCGCGGCGAGCCCGCGCTCGCCGCCGACTTCTACGCGGCGAAGGGGCTGCTGGACGCCGTGCTCGACACGCTCGGCGTGCAGGGGAGCGTGGTTTCCGGCCAGTGGCCGTTCCTGCATCCCGGACGCAGCGCGAGCGTGCTCGCCGGCGAGACGCTGCTGGGCTTCGTCGGCGAGCTGCATCCGCTCGTCGCGGCGGCCTGGGACCTCGAGTCCGCGGCCGTCTGGGAGATCGACCTCGACCGCGCAACCGCGCTCGCGCCGGAGCTCGTGCGCTACGCGCCGTTCGGCGAATACCCTGCCGTTCGCGAGGACCTCGCGGTGACGGTCGCCGAGGGGCGCACGGCCGCCGAGGTGCTCGACGTCGTGCGCGAGGCCGCCGGGCGCGAGCTCGCGCGGGCCGACGTCTTCGACGTCTACCGCGGCGAGCAGATCGGCCCGGGGCGCGTGTCGCTCGCGCTTCACCTCGAGTTCCGCGCCGGCGACCGCACCATGACCGACGAGGACGTCGCCGCACGCCGGCGCGAGATCGCCGCGGCGCTGGCCGAGCGGCTGGGGGGTGAGCTGCGTGGCTGAGCGGCCCGCCGTCCTGGTGGTCGGTGCTTCCGGCTACGCCGGTGCGATCGCCGCCGAGCTGCTCTGGCGCCACCCGCACTTCGAGCTCGCGGCGATCACCGCGCGCGAGGACGCCGGGCGCACGCTGAACGAGCTCTACCCCCACCACCGCGTGCCGCTCGCGCTCGAGCAGCTCGACCTCGACCGTGCGGCGCAGGCCGACGCGGCGATCGTCGCCTACCCGCACGGGACGGCCGCTCCCGTCGTCGCCGCGCTGCTCTCGCGCGGCCTGCGCGTGGTGGATCTCTCCGCCGACTTCCGCCTGCGCGACGTCGCGCAGTATGAGCACTGGTACGTCCCGCATCGCCACCCGGAGCTGATCGCCCGCGCCGTCTACGGGCTGACCGAGCTCTACCGCGAGCAGATCGCCGCCGCGGCGCTCGTGGCCTGCCCGGGCTGCTTCCCGACCGCCGCGATCCTCGCGCTCGCGCCGCTCGCGCAGCGCGGGCTGATCGCGGACGTCGTGATCGACGCCAAGACCGGCGTGTCGGGCATGGGCAAGCAGCCGCGCGAGGCCAACCACTTCGTCGCGGTGACCGAGAACGTGCGCCCCTACGGGATCGGCGCGCACCGGCACATGCCGGAGATCGACCAGGAGCTCGCCGCCCTCGGCGCTCCGGTGCCGGTCACCTTCACACCGCATCTGCTGCCGATCGACGAGGGCGAGCTGCTCTCCTGCTACGTCACGCTCACGCGGCCGCTGGAGCAGGGCGAGCTCGAGCGCCTGTACGCCGAGCGCTACGCGGGTGAGCCGTTCATCGAGCTGGTGGCGAGCGCACCGGGGGTGCGCGACGTGCGGGAGACAAATGTCTGCGCGATCAACGTGCACGCCGACGAGCGCACCGGCAAGGCGTTCGTGTTCGCCGCGATCGACAACCTCTGGAAGGGGACCGCGTCGCAGGCGATCGCGAACCTCAACCTGATGTTCGCCTTCGATGAGGGCCTCGGGCTGCGATGAGCGAGGACTTCTTCGCCTCGCGCTGGGTACCGCGCCCCGTCCACGTTCGCGATAGCACGGCGATACCGGCGGGCTTTCGCCTCGACGGGATCGCCTGCGGGGTCAAGGACCCGGCGTCGGGCACGCTCGACCTCGGCCTCGT
>JBEKNK010000013.1:0-43649 GCA_049522915.1 Solirubrobacteraceae bacterium
GCCAATCGAGCCCGAGCGGATACGGGTCCTGGTTGGCGGCGAGCAGATCGGGTCGTTCCAGGTCCTCTACACGCCCGGCCACGCCTCCCATCACGTCAGCTATCTGCACGAGGACTCTGGGCGGCTGTTCGGCGGTGACGTCGTCGGCGTGAGGATCACAAGCAAGGGGCCGGTGCTCGCGCCCACACCGCCGCCCGACATCGACCTCGCGTCCTGGCGGCGCTCGCTCGAGCTGATCGAAAGCCTCTCGCCGAGAGCCCTGGTTGCGACCCACTTCGGTATTCACGGCGAGGTCGCCCGGCATCTGCGGGAGCTGCGCGAGTGCCTGGATGAGTTCGAGCGCCGCGCGGGCTCACTGACGCAGGACGAGTTCGCGGCGCAGTTGCGCTCTCAGATCGCGTCCCGCACTACCCCTGCGATCGCCGCCTGCTACGAGCAGGCGATGGCGCCGGCGCAAAGCTACGCCGGCCTGCGGCGCTGGCTAAGCCCGCAGCGCTGATCTATTCTGCTGGCTTGTGAGTTCCACACTCGAGCTGCCGCGCACCCAGGGGCCCGACGGGGCCTTTGGCGAATCCTGGCGCGTGATCGTGCGCAACGACGACCACAACACCTTCGACCACGTCGCGCAGACGCTCGCCCGCGTGATCCCCGGCGTCACGCTCGAGCGCGGCTACGCCTTCGCGGAGCGCATTCACAACAGCGGGCTCGCCCTCGTCTGGAGCGGCCACCGTGAGGCGGCCGAGCACTACTGGGAGATGCTGCGCTCAGCCGGACTGACGATGGCCCCGCTCGAGCAGGGCTGAACGCCACCAGCCGCGGCCGCGGCACCGGTCGCGTCAGTGGCCGTTGGCCGGTGCGGCCGCCTCCTGCGCCGGCGCGTGACGGACCGCCTCACCGCGACAGACGAGGTCGTTCCAGGCGTAGACAACGGGAACCTGGAACCAGCCCTGGCAGTAGATCCGAAAGTCGGTCATCTCAGGCCCGGCCCAGAAGCGGTCCCAGTCGAGGTGCGCGTCGAACTCGAGCACCTGCAGGAACTTGTAGCGGTCGTCGCGGCCACGGTAGACCGCGTAGCTGGTCGCGCCGTAGCGGACCGAGAGGGCCGAGACGCGTTCCAGCTCGGCCTGCAGCTGGTCGCCGCGGAAGCCCGTGGCATACCAGGGAATGTGAACGACGCCCGCCATCAGCGCGGTCCCGCCGGCGCCGGCACGACCGCTGGGCGCGCGTCGCGCCGGAGGGTCCGGGGAGCCGGTTCAGATCGCTCGAGGTCCATCGCGGCGGCAATCGTATATCGCCGCCGCCCACGTCAGCGCCAACGCGCCGCGCCGCTCAGGCTGCGCCGAACGGGAGCTCCACGACCGTCGCGCTCCCGGCGTGCTCGGCGAACGTCAGCAGCGCGCCCGGCTCGGCCTCGCGGCGCAAGAGCGCCAGCCCGATCGGGCCGAACCTCGGCGAGCTCGTGAACGAGCCGAGCGTGCCGACCTGCCGCTCGCCGAGCAGCAGCTCGGCCCCGGCTGCGGCCGGTTCGCTGAGCGCCAGCCCGCGCAGGTGACGGTTCGGCTTGCCCTTCCAGTAGAGCCTGGCGACCGTCTCCTGGCCGATGTAGCAGCCCTTGCTGTAGGACACGGTGCGCTCGTGCAGGCCCGCCTCCTGGGGCATCGTGCGCTCGTCGATCTCGACGCCGAAGCGGGGCCGTCCAAGTTCGATGCGCAGCGTCTCCGCCGTTTCCTCCTCGATCGCCGTCGCGCCGGCGGCGGTCAGTTGCGCGACGACCGCCGCGACGTCCTCGCCCGCACACAGCAGGTCCACGCCGACCTCGGTGCGAATCACGCGCACCCCTCGCCCGGCGAGCGAGCCGGCCTGGTGAGCGTGCAACTCGGCGCCCGGCACGAGCGCCAGCGCGGCGTCGGCTCCGGGGCCGATCAGCGACAGCAGGCCGCACTCCAGCGTGCGCTTGTGCAGCGCCGCGTCGTAGCCGAGGCGGAACTGGTGCAGCGCGTCGAAGAGCGCCTGCAGTGCCACGCGCTCGGTGTCAAGCAGCAGCTCCTGCTCGGTGCGCAGCACGCGCACCTCGGCGAGCATGCGTCCGTTGTGGGTCAGCAGCGCGGCCTCCACGCCGCCACCCACGGCCACGGCGGCGATGTCGTTCGAGAGCACCGAGTCGAGGAACTCGATCGCTCCGGAGCCGCTCAGCGCGAGCTTCCCCGCCTGCGAGCGATCCAGCAGCGCGGCGCCCTCAGTTGCCGCCCGGTATTGGCGATCGAGCGTCGCAAGCGCCACCCAGCGAGCATACAAGACGCCTTTTCCGCGCCCTCGAGGGTGCGCGGGTAGGCTGTGGGCAGATGGCACTTGCCGACACCTTTCAGGGAATCGTCGACGCGCTCCCCGACGACTGGACCGACCTCGAGCTCGATCTGCGGATCGCCGATGAGACGCGCTACGTCGACGCGGCGGTGTTTCTCGTCGTGGCCAACGCGCAGCCCTACTCCAAGCACGACTGGCACTGGCGGCTGCTCGTCGCCCATCGGTTCGGCCACGCGGCGTCGGTGGACGCCGTGCACATGGCCCTCGGCCTGCTCGACGATGCCGGGCTCGCCGGCGAGCTGGCGCTTGCAGAGGTGCGCTCCGGCCGGGTACCCGTCGAGTCCGAATGGGGACGCCCGCAGTCGCTGCGCGACGAGATGCGCCAGATCAACGCGCAGTAGCGAGCAGCGCGGCCAGCAGCAGCGGGGCTTCGCGCGCGATGCGCGAGCGCGGGACGACCACTTCGATGCCGGCCGCCAGCGCTCGCGTGCGCACGTCGACCTCGACGTGTGAGAAGAACGCGAGCGTCGGCGGACGCGGTGGGGCAAGTGCCGCGATCCGCACGTCAGCGTCGTGGGTGAGGTCGGCGACGATCGCGTCGGCCGCGCCGGGGAGAGGAAGCCCGAGCGTCACGACGTGGCCGGCGGCCGCCAGCTCAGACTGCAGGCGCGAGCCGAACAGGAGGTCGTCGGTGAGGACGTGCACGGTGGCCAACGCCGCGCGATCTTACGGCCGTGCGGCCTCCCACCGTCATCCGCGCGCTCAGATAGGGTGCGCCCGTTCTCTAGACGAGGGGAGGGGAGTGCAGATGCATGACCGTCGCGAGGCGCCATACATCGCGGAGTTTCTCGGCACGCTGCTGCTGGTGTTCTTCATCGGCGTGGTCGTCGTGCTTCAGGGCCCGAACAGCGATTTCGCTGCAATCGGCCTGGTGCACACGTTCGTTCTGGCGATGCTGATTTTCACACTCGGACCGATTTCCGGCGGGCATTTCAACCCGGCCGTGACCGCGGGGCTGCTGGCGATCAAGAAGATCTCCCCGCGGGATGCGGGGATCTACTGGGTGATGCAGCTGGCGGGCGGGATCGTCGGTGCACTGCTCGTCGGCTGGCTGATCACCGGCACGCCGAACGCCTCGCATGGCTTCGACCCGGCGGTCGGGCCAGGACTGAAGGGCGAGTGGGCGGCCGGCGCCGCGTTCGAGTTGATCGGCACCTTCGCGCTGGTCTTCTCGATCGTGGGCCTGGCTGTCAGTCCGAAGGCGCCGGCCGGCTGGGCAGCGCTCGGCATCGGCGCCACGCTCGGCATGGCAGTGATGGCGATCGCGCCGCTCACCGGCGCGGGGTTCAACCCGGCGCGCGCACTCGGGCCGGCGATCTCGGCGAACTCGTTCTGGGGCGGGGGCAAGTTCATCCTCGTCTACCTGCTCGCGCCGGTCGTCGGCGGTGTGCTCGCCGCGGTCGGCTACAAGGCGCTGGTCGATCTGCGCGCGGAGGAGGGCGCCGTCAGCGCGACCGTCGGGATGCCGCCTAGCTGAACAGGTCCTCGGCGCGGCTGCGCAGCAGCGCGGCCGCGCCGGGTCCGTCTTCGCGATCGATGTGCGCGGCCAGTCCGCGGACGATCACGACAGGCTCACCGGAATCCTTCGCGCGTGCGAGGTCGGCCATCGCGGCGACCGCGTCGGCAACCGCGATCACGCTGGCGTGCAGCTCGCGCCCGCGCTGGTCGTGACGCCCGCGCCAGTCGTCGAGCGGCGCCAGCCCAGCCACGCCGATCGCGGTGTCGATCTGCCCCAGTCGCCATGCGCGCCCGAAGCTGTCCGTGATCAGGACCGCCGGACGGCGGCCCGTCAGCTCGAGTATGCGGGCGCGCAGCTCGCGCGCGGCACCGTCGGGATCGAGCGGCAGCAGCACCAGCGTGCCGTCAGCGGGGGCATTGGACTCATCGACGCCGGCGTTGGCGCAGACGAATCCGTGATGCGTGCGGACGATCAGCACCCCGCGCTGCGCGCGGATCACCTCCTGGGACTCATCGAGAATCGCCTGAATGTGTCGCGCGTCCTTGCCGTGCTCGGCGGCCAGCGCCAGCGCGCGGTCGCTCGGCTCGATCTCGGTGAGTCGCCGCACCCTTCCCTGAGCCTTGGAGACCGCCTTGTGGGCGATCACGACGACGTCGCCGTCGTCGAGCTCGACGGCGGCTGCGACGATCAGCGCCGCGAGGTCGTCGCCCTCGCGGATCTCCGGCAGGCCGCCGAGCGTGGACGCCGAGAGCCGTCCCATCACAGCTCCGCCAGCAGGGCGCTCGTGTGGGTTTTCCGCCCGGCGAGGGCCACGCGCAGCGCGGCCAGATCCTCAGCGGTGTCCACGTCGAGCGCCAGGCCCGCCGGCGACTCCACATGCCACGAGGCCCCCGCCGCGCTCGCTCGCCGGCGGTGGCGCTCGAAGCTGCCGGGGCCGAAGCCCGGCTCGATCGCGTCGGGCGGCGTGAGCAGGAGCGCGTTGGTGCCGCTGCCGTGGCGGTCGGCGACGATCGTCACGGCGGGCGGCGCGCTCGCGCGGCCAAGCAGCGTGCGCAGGTCGGCGCGCGCGAGCGCGGGACAGTCGCCGGGAACCAGCAGCGCCCGCGCGTAGGACTGCTCGAGGGCGTGCGCGATGCCGACCAGCGCGGCGTCG
The DNA here is from genome assembly GCA_049522915.1 of Solirubrobacteraceae bacterium. Taxonomy (GTDB): domain Bacteria; phylum Actinomycetota; class Thermoleophilia; order Solirubrobacterales; family Solirubrobacteraceae; genus Palsa-513. The sequence goes on from JBEKNK010000013.1 coordinate 4,977, forward strand.
CTCTGGCCGGACTCGGCGCGGTCCTCAAGGACGGTCGCACCGCGGGCACTCGCAAGCGAGGCGACGGCGGGCTCGTTGGTGACGACGACGGCGTCCAGTCCCGGTGTCTCGACGAGCGTGTCGAGCACGTCCGTGACCATCGCCGCAGCCAGCCGGCGGCGCTGCTGCGGCGCGAGCTGGTCGTGCAGGCGCGTCTTGGCCAGTTCGAAACGCTTGACCGGAAGGATCGCGAGCGTTCGCATCAGCCGCTCAGCGCGTCCGCGAACTCGAGCGTCTGGCCGGCGAGCCGCCGGCGAGACACTGCGTCGTGCATCAGCGTGTCGCATTCGAGCGAGCGCAGTCCCTCGACCGCTTCGTCGGTGACGATGCCGTCGAGCAGGGGAGCGTAGAGGCGCGCGACGCCGGCGGCGTCGGCTCGCTCGCCGGCCCACGCCATGCACGCGGCGGTCGGGCCCTTCAGCACGTCGCCGTGGACGATCGGGCTGACGGCCACGACCGGGGAGCTCGAGACTTCGATGGCGGCACGGATCGAGTCGATGGCGAGGATCGGGCCGATCGAGATGACGGGGTTCGACGGCCCGATGATGATCGTCCTTGCCGCGCGCAGCGCCTCGAGCGCGGCGGGCGATCCCGCCGCCTCCGTCGCACCCTCGAAGGCGACGTCGTCGATCGGCGCGGCGCCGTGGTGCGCGATCAGGAATTCCTGCAGCGAAAGCGTTTGCTCGCCGCTGCGGATCGTCGTGCGGACGCGCTCGTCGCTCATCGGGATGACCTGCGCCTGCACGCCGAGCGCGCGCGTGAGCGCGGCGTGGGCCTCGCTCAGGCTCACGCCCTCCTCGAGCAGGCGCCTTCGCTCCAGGCAGAGCGCGAGGTCGCGATCGCCAAGCGAGAACCAGACCTCGCGCCCCAACTCGCGAAGCATGTCCATCGCCGCGAAGGTGTCGTCGCGCAATCCCCAGCCGCGTTCGTCGATCCGGTCGGCCAGCCAGTAGCTGACGAGATCCGGATCCGGCGAGACGTGGGCTCCGTGGATCTCGATGTCATCGCCGGTGTTGGCGATCACCGCCAGCTCCGCGCCGAGCAGGTCGTAGAGCCCGCGGGCCAGCTTTGCGCCGCCGCTGCCCCCGGAGAGCAGGACCACGCTCACCAGAGCGTGTCGGGAAGCCCGGTGAGCCGGATCCCGGCGTGCGCCTTGTGCCGCACGTTCACGGCAATCAGCAGCGCCGTCAGCGACTCCGTGATCCGCGCCATCTCGAGCCTGCCCGCGTCGACGCAGCGCAGCCCTTCGATGCGGTCAAGCAGCGCCGCGACCCGCGCCTTGTCGGCCCTGCGGTCCCCGGCGAGCAGCACGTCCTCGTCGAGTTGATGCGTGCGGTCCTCGAGCGCCGCGGCGCTCACCGTGTGCAGCGCCGCAACGACGCCGACGCCGTCGGGAACCAGTTCCTGCGCCTGCTGGGCGGCCGAGCCCTGCCAGACGCCGAGCATCCGTGTCGGCTTGCCGCCGACGGCTGCGGCGAGCGGGACGGTTGCGTCGATCAGCAGCTGTCCGTCGCGCATCGAGGCGGCGATGTGGGTCAGCGTCTCGTGATGGCTGCGAAACGGCACGCTCAGCACGACCAGCTCGTTGGCGGCGGCGGCCGCCGCGTTCTCCATTCCGTTCAGGTGCCCGTCCGGCACCGCGGCGCGCGCCCGCTCGGCGGCCTCGCCCGCGCGCTCGCTCTCGCGCGAGCCGATCGTGACGGCGACGCCGGCTGCCGCCAGCCGCACCGCGAGGCCGAACCCGAGCGCGCCCGACGCGCCGATGATCGTGACGGAGCTGTCGGGGACGGACACGCGCGATGAGTATATGCGCCGCCGAATCGCGCGCCCGGGCCTCGTCGGTCGCCGCCGTCGCACGGTTTCGCACGCGCCCTGCGTAAAGTCCGCACCGTGGACGCCGGCGAGTTGCTCGATGTCGCGGAGCAAGCCGCGCGCACCGCGGGCGACTTGCTGCACGCCCGCTTCGAGGCCGGCCGCGAGTCTCACGTCGCCGCGAAGACGACGCCGACGGACCCCGTCAGCGACGCCGACCTCGCCTCTCAGCGGGCGATTCGCACACTGCTCGCCCACAAGCGGCCGCAGGACGGGTTCCTCGCCGAGGAGGAGGGCGCCGAGGAGGCCGGCACGAGCGGGTTGCGCTGGGTCGTCGATCCACTCGACGGCACCGTCAACTTTCTCTACGGCCTGCCGCAGTGGAGTGTCAGCGTCGCCGTCTGCGACGAGCAGGGCGCGCTCGCCGGCGTGGTCCACGCGCCGATGACCGGCGAGACCTTCAGCGCCGTGCGCGGAGAGCTGCCACGGCGAAACGGCGCCCGGCTCAGGTGGTTGGGGGAGGCGGCGCCGGCGCTCGACCAGGCGCTCGTGGCGACCGGCTTCGCGTACCAGTCGCGGGTTCGCTGCGAGCAGGCCGAGCTGCTCACGCGGCTGCTGCCACTGGTCCGCGACATCCGCCGCTTCGGGTCCGCCGCGCTTGATCTCGCGTGGACCGCGATGGGCCGCTACGACGCGTACTTCGAGCGGGGGGTGAAGCTCTGGGACACCGCCGCCGGCGCGCTGGTGTGCGAGTGCGTGGGGCTCATCGTGCGCGAGATCGACGGCGGGATCATGGTCGCGCCGGCGAGTCTGTTCGAAGCCCTTGCGGCGATCATCGAGGGCTCCGACGACCAGGCCGGCGCCGCTACCGGGCGACCACGCCAGCCGCCGCCGGACTGAGCGGCGCGCCAGGCCGGCGCCGCTACCGGGCGACCACGCCGGCCGCCGCCGGACTGAGCGGCGCGCCGGGCCGGCGCCGCGGGCGGGCGTCCACAGCCGGTGCCGGCGGACTGGGCGGCGCGCCGGGCCGGCGCCGCGGGCGGGCGTCCACAGCGGCCGCCGCCGGACTGAGCGGCGCGCCGGGCCGACGCCGCGACCGGGCGTCCACAGCCGGTGTCGCCGGACTGAGCGGCGCCCCAGCCCGACGCCGCGACCGGGCGTCCACAGCCGGTGTCGCCGGACTGAGCGGCGCCCCGGCCCGGCGCCGCGACCGGGCGTCCACAGCGGGTGCCGCCGGACTGAGCGGCGCGCTACGCCGGCGGCGCCAGCACGTATACCCGTGTCTCGGGACGCGGGTCGAAGGAGAACACCAGCCAGCTTCGGCCCAGGTAGCGGACGGTTCCCGCCGAGGGGATCCTCGCCGGCCCCGGCCCGCCGGTGGAGGCCAGCTGTGTGGTGGCGTCGCGGACGAAGACGTCCGCCCCCGTGTAGAGGGTCACGGTCCGGGCGAATCCCGGGTAGTGCTGCGGGAGCGAAACGGCGAGCCGCGCGAAACGCTCGGCGATCCGCCCGAACTCCCCTGCTCGCACCTGTGCGCACGACTGCCGCTGCAGTGACGGCGGCGGCGGCGCGACGAGGATCACCGCGGTCAGGGTGGCGCTTGGGAACGCCTTGTAGGTCTCGCGCAGCACGCGGTAGGAGACGCCGCCGAGGGCCGCTTCGCCACCGCTCGGCGGCACCTCGCCAAATGACGCGTAGCGTTCCGCGACGAGCCTGCCCTCGTAATAGATCGCGATCGGGTTGCCGACGTAGCGGGTCTCGAGCTTCGTGTAGCCGGTGTCGTCCTGCACCGACATCAGGTAGCTGCCGACCACCCGGCCGCGAAAGCGCAGCAAGCCCGAAACCGGCGCGATCACGTAGGGCCCGCCGACATCGGCGAGGATCCGCCCCGCGGCGTCGAGCGCACGCAGACGCACGATGTGCCAGGCCGGGTGGAAGACGAGCCGGCTGACCGCGGCATGCGCGGCGGAGGGGTCCTCGGCGGCGACCGCGGCCGAAAGCGCCGTGGAGGCGGTCACCTGCGCGGAGTCGAAGCTGACCTCGATACCGGCCAGCTCGTTGGCGTAGATGTCGTTGGCGGTCGCGTTGTCTACGGCGGCGATCGTGGCCACTGTGGCGGCCCCGCAGGCGGAGGTCGAACCGATCGAACTCGCCACTCCGGCGCGGGCGAGCAGCGCAGCGAGGCCGACGGCGCCGACGGCCACGACGAGGAGGCCAAGACGGCCGGATGCCGAGAGCTGGCGCGGGCGCAGCACCGCTCCATTGTCGCCGCCGGCCGGCCCGGGCGCGATCCCGATTGTCGGCGCCGGCCGGCCCGGGCGCGATCCCGATTGCCGCCGCCGGCTGTGGCAGGGTTCGACCGTGCACCCGGTCGGATTTCGGCGGTCGGCGGACATCCGGACCGTCCAGCTCGCCTGGCGCGATCAGGCCTCGGAGGCGCGTGATCGGCTGCGCTCCGCCCTCTGGCCGGCGGCTCAGGCCGCGCTCGCCGCTGGCCTCGCGTGGCTCGTCGCCCACGACGTGCTCGGACACGCTCAGCCGTTCTTCGCACCGATCGCCGCGGCGATCGCGCTCAGCACGAGCGGCGTGCGCCGTGGCCGGCGGATCCTGCAGATGGTCGCCGGCGTGATGCTCGGCATCGGCGTCGGCGAGGCGGCCTCGTCGGTCATCGGGACCAGCGCGCTGTCGGTCGGGATCGTCGTGGCGATCACGATGGCGGCGGCGCTGCTCGCGGGCTTCGGCTTCTTCAGCGAGGGCATGATGTTCGTCAACCAGTCGACCGCCTCGGCGATCCTCGTGGTGGCACTGCACAAGCACGGAACGGGAGCGGAGCGGCTCGTCGATGCGCTCGTCGGCGGCGCGGTCGCCGGCGTGATCGGCGTCGGCCTGTTTCCGGCGGAGCCGCTCGCGCTCATGCGCAAGGCCGAACGCGAGGTGCTGCGCTCGCTGGCCGGCGCACTCGGCCGGATCGGCGATCTGATGCAGAGCGGGGTACGGGCGGAGGCCGACTGGACGCTCGCGGCGGCGCAGGACATCCACAGCCAGCTCGCCGCGCTCGCCGCCGCTCGCATGACCGCGCGCGCGAACGTCAGGATCGCCCCCCGGCGCTGGCGGCTGCGGGGGGCTGTGGCGCTTGAGGATGCGCGGATCGGTCGCCTGGATCTGCTGGCCAACGCCGTGTTGAGTCTGTTTCGCGTCAGCGCCGACGCGCTCGACCAGGGCGACGCTCTCGGCGCTGGGCTGAACTCGAGCGTGATCGCGCTGGCTGAGGTCCTGGGGACGCTCGCGCAGGCGCCGCAGCCGTGGCCGCCCGACGTCTGCTCGCAGGTCGTAGCCAAGGTCAACTCGACGATCACCGCGGTCGGATCAGGCAGCGCCTCCCGCGCTCCGCTGATCGCCTCGATCATCCGCGCGACCGGACGCGACGTGCTGGCCGTGCTGCCCTCGGTGGCGCGCTGAACGCCGCAGCGCCGCGGAACGCACATGCCCGGGGTGGGACTCGAACCCACAAGCTCTTTCGAGCGGCGGCTTTTGAGACCGCTCCCTTTACCGATTTGGGCACCCGGGCCAGGCGTCGGATCGTATTGTGCGCGTTCGGGCTCACAGCGCGCGCGCCGGCGGCCGCTCTGCTAGAACGCTTCGCGAGCGGTAGAGCGTCTGGCGGCTCGGCCGCTGCGCGCGGGCGTGGTGGAATTGGCAGACACGCCGGCCTTAGGAGCCGGTGGGCGAAAGCCCTTGGGGGTTCAAGTCCCTCCGCCCGCAGTGCGGCACGGCAGATGATCCGGCCGGCGACCGGCCTGTGTCAGACTCGGAGAAGGCGTGACCAGGTTGCTTCGTCTCGGTGTGCTCGATCAATCGCCCGTCTGTGAAGGCTCGGACGGGGCTACGGCGCTGCGCCGCTCCGTCGATCTGGCGATCCTTGCGGAGCAGCTCGGCTACGAGCGCTACTGGGTGGCCGAGCACCACGGCCACGCGATGATCGCCGGGGCGAGCCCGGAGGTGCTGATTGCCGCGATCGCCGCGCGCACCGCGCGGATGAGGGTCGGAAGCGGCGGTGTGATGCTCCCGCATTACAGCCCGCTGAAGGTCGCGGAGAACTTCGCCGCGCTGTGCGGCCTCTACCCGGGGAGGATCGATCTGGGGCTCGGCCGCGCACCGGGAAGCGATCCGCAGACGATGTTTGCGCTCCAGCGCGACCGCCGCCAGATGGCACCCGACGACTTTCCCGAGCAGCTCGCCGAGCTGCTCGCCTACCTCGAGGACGACTTTCCGCCCGGTCATCCGCTCGCCCGCCTCGCGGCACTGCCCGGGGGGCCGGAGCGTCCGGAGGTGTGGCTGCTCGGGTCCTCGCCCCAGAGCGGGATCTGGGCGGCGCAACTCGGCCTGCCATACGCGTTCGCCGATTTCTTCGCCACCTCGCCCGGCGCAACCATCGCGCAGCGCTACCGCAGCGAGTTCGAGCCCTCGCCGCGCCTCGCCGAGCCGCACGTGGCGATCGCGGTGGCCGCGATCGCCGCGGAGTCCGACGCCGAGGCGCAGCGTCTTGCCTCAAGCCGGCGGATGACCGCGGCGCTTCGCCACGCCGGGCGCATCATCCCGCTCCCGCCGGTGCCCAAGGCGCTCGCGTTCCTTGAGCAGCACGCGGACGGCGCCCGATCGCCTCGCGCGGCGCGCGACATCGTGGGATCGCCCGAAACGGTTCGCGGCGGCCTGGAAGAGGTGGCCGAGGAGTACGGAGCCGACGAGGTTCTCGTGGTCACCATGACCTACGATCACGCGGCGCGCCGGCGCTCCTACGAGTTGATCGCCGAGGTGTTCGGCCTGCAGGCCACGGCGCTTGCGCCCGATCCGCTGCTCGCGGGTGCAGCTGCGTCCCGCGCCGGGGAGGCGGCCGGTTAGGCCTGCATGCCGGTGCGGATCGCCGGGCGGTAGGTGTCGGAGAACTCCTGGAACAGGCCGGTGACGACGAACGCGACCTGTTCCCCGATATCGACGGCGTTGTCGGCGATGCGTTCGATCGCGCGGGCCGCGAGGACCATGTAGGTGCCCCATTCGCGCGCCTCCGGGTCATCCCCGGCGGCGAGCGCGGCGTTGAAGATCTCGCGGTTCAGCTTGTTGATCTCGCCGTCCTGGCGGATCAGGTCGATGGCGGCGGGAAGGTCACGCTGTGCAAACGCCGTCTTGCACTGCGCCACCGCGGAGCGCGCGAGCGCGCCCATCCTGCCGAGCAGCGCGAGCACGTCGTCCTGGACGGGCGGCTCGTGGCCGGAGAGGGGGATCAGCTTGGCGATGTTGACGCACTGGTCGCCCATCCGCTCGACGTGCATGATCATGTGAAGCAGGGCCGCAACGAGGCGCAGGTCGCCGGCCACCGGGGTCTGCCGCGCGAGCAGCGAGAGGATGCCCTGGTGGACCTCCAGGTAGCGCCCGTCGAGCCGGTCGTCGTCGGCGATCACCATCCGCGCGAGCTCCACGTCCTGGCGGGCGAGCGCATCGAGCGTGCGGTCGAGCTGCTCGGTCACGATGTCGATCGCGCCGAGCGCCTGGCGCTCGAGCTCCGTCAGCTCCTGGTGGAAGTGCGGCCGCAGATCCTGCTCACCTGGGGCGGTCGTGCCGCCCTGCGCGGATGAGCTCATCCGAATCGGCCGGTGACGTAATCCTCGGTGCGCTTGTCCGAGGGGCGCGTGAAGAGCTTCTCGGTGTCGTCGTACTCGACCAGCACTCCGGTGCGCTTGCCGGCGGCCACATCGAGGCTGAAGAACGCGGTGCGCTCCGCCACACGCGCCGCCTGCTGCATGTTGTGGGTGACGATCACGAGCGTGTAGTCCTTCTTGAGGTCCTGCATCAGCTCCTCGACCAGTGCCGTGGCAATCGGGTCAAGTGCCGAGCAGGGCTCATCGAGCAGCAGCACGTCCGGTTCGATCGCGATCGCGCGGGCGATGCACAGACGCTGCTGCTGTCCGCCGGAGAGCCCGAGCGCCGAGCCCTTGAGGCGGTCCTTGACCTCGTCCCACAGCGCCGCTCCCCGCAGCGCCCGCTCGACGCGCTCGTCGAGGTTCTGCTTCAGCCCGAGCAGGCGCGCCGCCCAGGCGATGTTGTCGTAGATCGACTTGGGGAAGGGGTTGGGTCGCTGGAAGACCATGCCGATCCGCCGGCGCACCTCGACCGGGTCCACACCGCTGGCGTAGACGTCGTGGTCGTGGTAGAGCACCTCGCCGCTGACGCGGAAGCCCGGGATCGAGTCGTTCATGCGGTTGAGCGTGCGCACCACGGTGCTCTTGCCGCAGCCCGACGGCCCGATCATCGCCGTGATCACGTTCTTGTGCACCTGCATGTTGAGGCCCGATACGGCCAGCGTCGTGCCGTAGTAGAGGTCGACGTCGCGCAGGTCGAACACGACGTCGCGAGTGGTGACGTCGGTGTGCTCCCGGCTCGTGATCGCGATCGCAGCGAGCGGCGGGGCCGTCGAGGCGTCGGTCTCCGGCTGACTGCCTTCCATCGGCTCAGCGCTCCTTGTTGTGTTCGTCTCGCTCACCGTGACACGATCTTTCGCCGCTGGCGCGCAAGCATGGCCCGGGCTCCCAGGTTGCCGATAAGTATGAACACGATCAGGACGAGGGCTGCGCCCCACGCGCGCGCGTGATCGGCGGGGAACGCCGACTCGGAGTCCTGGAAGATGAGGTAGGGGATGTTCGGCAGCGCGGTGCCAAAGATGTTCACCGTCGTGCTGTTCGAAAAGATCGAGGTTGTGAAGAGCAGCGGGGCGGTCTCACCGGCCGCGCGCGCGATCGCCAGCACCGTGCCGGTCAGGATGCCGCCGAGCGAGCTCGGCAGCACGATGCCGACGATCGTGCGCCAGCGGCTGATGCCGAGCGCGTGCGACGCCTCGCGCAACTCCCGTGGCACGAGCAGCAGCATCTCGCCTGTCGCTCGGGCCACGAGCGGCACCATGATGATCGAGAGCGCGAAGGATCCGGCCCAGCCCGCCTGCTGATGCCCCTCGATCAGCAGGCCGTAGACGAACACACCGATCACGATCGACGGCATGCCGTTGAGCAGATCGAGCACCAGACGGATCGGACGCGCGGTGCGCGGCGTGGAGAACTCGGTCAGATAGATCGCGATCAGCACCCCGACGGGCAACGCCATCGCGGTCGCCAGCGCCACGATCAGGCCGGTGCCAACGATCGCGCTGGCGATGCCGCCGCCGACCGAGCCGATCCCGACCGCCGGGTCCTTGACGAGGAACGAGATCGAGAGCTGGCTCGCGCCCTTGCCCGCCACGGTCGCGATGACGATCAGCAGGATCGCAACTGCGATCCCCGCCGCCGCGGTCGCGACGCCGCGCATCAGCAGGTCCATGCGCCGGCGTCGGCGCAGATTCCCAGCCGCGATCAGCGGCCGGGTTGGGTCAAGCGTCGGCCCGGTATCGAATGTGCTCATCGCGCGACCACCCCCTGTCTGTGGGCGGAGCGCCGGACGATCAGCTGGGCGGCGAGGTTGACCGCGAGCTCGATCACCAGCAGGATGACCGCGCAGAAGAACAGCGCCGAGACCTGCACGTTGGTCGTCCCCGGGAACTGCTCGGCGAGGCGGCTCCCCAGCGTGTCGCCGTTCCCGAACAGGCTGTTGCCGACCAGCGAGCCGGTGCCGATCGTCTGGGTGACCGCGATCGCCTCGCCGAGCGCGCGGCTCAGCCCGAGGATCGTGGCGGCGGCGATGCCGGCGCGCTGGGAGTCCAGCACGACGCCGCGGATCATCTCCCAGCGCGTCGAACCGAGCGCCAGAGCGCCGTCCTTCAGCTCGCGCGGAACGCTGAGGAAGATGTCACGCGTGATCGCGGCGATGATCGGCAGCGCCATCAGCGCGAGGACGATGCCGGCGGTGAAGATTCCGTCCCCGGTCGGGTTCGGGGGGCCGAACAGCGGGATGAAGCCCAGCACGTCGTGGAACGCCGGCTCGATCGTGTTCTTCAGAAACGGGCCGAGGAAGATCAGCCCCCAGAAGCCGATGATCACGCTCGGAACGGCGGCGAGCAGCTCGACGAGCGGGCCGATCAGGGCACCCGCCCGTCCAGGTGCGAGCAGGCTGAGGTAGATGCCGATCGCGATGCCGAGAGGTCCTGCGACGACCAACCCGATCGTCGACGTGACCGCGGTGCCGAAGATCAGCGTCCCGGCCCCGAACACGCCCGCATTCCTGACGCCGACCGAGGTCGCCGGGTTCCAGGTGGAATGCCACAGGAACGAGAGGCCGAACCTCGAGATCGCCAGACTCGCACCCGAGACCAGCTTGATGATGATCAGGACGAGGACCGCTGTCGCGACGAGCGATGCGAGGATCGTCAGGCCGACGAGCGCGCGGTCGCCGATGCGATCCGCGAGACGGCGGGTGGACGAGAGCGGCGCTGCCGCAGGCGAGGCGGTCGTCACGCCCGCAGCCTAACCACACCGAAGCCGTTCCTCCCGAGCTGTTCACAACTTGATAACAGCCGGTTCACGGCTCCGTAACCGCTCGTGTTTCCCCTCCCGTGATGCTCTCGCTCAACCGCCATTCAATAGGAGGCATTTTGCGTATCAAGCGCTTCATCCCCATGCTCGGGCTGCTCGCGGCCGTCGCCGCGGGGACGCTCGGCAGCACGACCGGCACCGCCCTCGCGGGGACCACCCTGACCGGCGCCGGGTCCTCACTCGTCGCTCCGTTTGTCGAGAACGTGTTCGACCCCGACTTCCAAGCCAAGTACGGCACCCAGGTGACCTACGGCTCGGTTGGCTCCGGTATGGGCGTCACCGACATCAGCGGCAAGTCGGTCGATTTTGGTGCCTCGGACGCCCCGCTCACCAGCACGCAGGTGACAGGCTGCACCGGCTGCATCGAGATCCCATGGGTCCTCGCAGGCACCGGGCTCGACTACAACCTCGCCGGCGTGAGCCATCTGTACCTGACCGGCCCGGTGATCGCCGAGATCTACCTGGGTACGATCACCAACTGGGATTCCCCGGTGATCGCCAAGCTCAACAAGGGCGAGACGCTCCCGAACGAGACGATCACGCCGGTCTGGCGCAACGACAGCTCCGGTGACACCGACGTGTTCACCAGCTACCTCTCGAAGGTGAGCCTGGATTGGGCGGACAAGGTCGGTTCCGGAACGTCGGTCTCCTTCCCGGTGGGAACGGGGGCCAAGGGCAACAGCGGCGTCGCCCAGGTCGTCGCCTCGACGCCGGGCGCGATCGGCAACAACTCGTGGTTCTACATTCGTGAGGCGGGACTGAAGCCGGTGGGGATCGAGAACGCCGCGGGCAACTACGAGTACCCGTACGAGCCCAATCTCGTCGCTGCGGCGGCGCTGTTGAAGGCCACGCCGAATCTCGCCACTCTCTCGTCCAGCAACGCAACCGAGTTCGCGACCGACCTCTCGCTCGTCGATCCGCTCTACCAGAAGCCGAAGAAGGGCAAGAAGCCGACCGCGACGCAGAAGGATGAGGCGGTCGCCTACCCGATGGCGACCTTCAGCTACGTGATCGTGCGTCCCGACGACGCGAACATCGCGCTGCTCAAGCAGTACATCGCGTTCGCCCTGTCGCCGGCCGAGCAGGCGAAGGGGATCGGCGGCTCGCTGCAGTTCGCGCCGCTGCCCTCGGCGATCGCAAAGGCCGACGCCACGGCGGTCAACGGCCTGTAGTAGGACGCTCTCGTGCGGTTGACGAGCTGACGCCTCCTGGGGCGCGACCGGCACGACGCGGGTCGCGCCCACTCGTCGGGCGGCCCCCGGGCGGAGAGTCACTCGCGGGCGGCCCCCGGGCGGAGAGTCACTCGCGTCCGGCCCCCGGGCGGAGAGTCACTCGCGGGGCGACCCCCGGGCGGAGAGTCACTCGCGGGTGAGCAGCAGCGCGAGGGTCGGGCAGGCGTCCGCGGCGCGCCGTGCGTGTGCCCGCAGCTCGCGCGGGATCGTCTCGGGGTTGATGATCGGGTAGCCCCACTCGTCCAGGCGGATCCACTCGGGGAAGAGCTCCGCGCACAGGCCGTGCGCCTGGCAGGTGATCGGGTTCACATGGATCTTCATCGTCGCTGCCCCGACGGCGCGGGTATGCGCAGCAGCTCGGGCGCGCTGCAGGCCTCACAGGGCCCGTGACGCGCGTGGTCGGCGAATGCGTCCGGGAATGTTCGCAGCGCGGTCGCGACGAAGTGCGAAAGCCCGTCAGGCAGATGGCATGCGCCGCGGCCGGGCAGGCCCGCGGTCCAGCGTGCGAGGTCCGCGAGTGCGGCGGGCTCCGCCGCGCCCTGCACGATCGCGTGCAGCGTGCGGGCGATCGCCGCGCTGCCGTGAACGCAAGGACCGCACTGGTTCGCCGTCTCGGTCGCGAGGTAGATCGCGACGCGCACGGTCTCCGCGACCGGACAGGCGCCGGCGGGCAGGGCCACGACGACGCCACAGCCGATCGCCGCGTCGTGGCGGCGCAGACCCGCATTCGAAAGCTCGAGCGCCGGCGCGAGGTCCGCGCCCAGCCAGGAGCCGAAGTAGCCGCCGACCAGCAGCCCAGCGAGAGGACCCCGCAGGCCGCCGGCGGCGGCGAACAGCGGCGGCAGCGCGGCGCCGCACTCGACCTCGTAGACACCCGGCGCGTTGACCGCGCCGAGCAACGTCACGAGCGTCGAGCCGGGCTCCTCCGCACTCCCCAGGCCGGCGTACCATTCGGCCCCGTGCCGGGCGATCAGCGCGAGGTGCGCGAGCGTCTCGACGTTCTGCACGAGCGTGGGGCGTCTGCGCACGCCGCGTGCGCTCGGGCGGGGCGGGATGAAGGTGGGGCGCGGCGCGCCGCCGTTGATCTGCGCCACCAGTGAGGTCTCCTGGCCGGTCAGGAAGGCCTCGGCCGCCGCGAAGAGCTCGAAGCGCACGGTGTCGACGCCGGCTACGCGGCGCTGCTTCAACGCGTGCTCGAGGCTCAACCGCGCGTCGGAGTTCGGTCCCTCGTAGGCGAGGATGACCAGCTCGGAACCGACGGCGCGGGCGGCGAGCGCGGCGCCGTCGAGCACCAGGTGCGGCAGCTCGCCCAGCAGCAGCGCGTCCTTGGCGCTCATCGGCTCGCTCTCGCAGCCGTTTGCGAGCACGATCCCGCGCCCGCGGCTGGCGTTCACCGCGCGCATCTTCGTGGCCGCGGGAAAGCCGGCGCCACCGCGCCCGCGAAGCTTCGCCCGCTCCGCCAGCTCGACGAGCGCATCGCCGGGCAGCGCGCTCGCCGACGGCAGCGGACCGTGGAGGGCGAGGTGACGGTCCAGCTGGGCCATCCCGCCCTCGGCGAAGCCGCTCAGCAGGCGCGGCAACGCGACATCGGCAGCTGTCGCGTTCACTGTGCCGGTGTCACCTGGACGGTGCCGGTGGCGCTGCCGGAGCCGTTGATCTGCAGGGCGATGGAGATGTCGAGCACCTGCCCGGCGGCCGAGGAGACGCGCGCCGCGATGTCGGCGCCCTGCAGCGAGGTGATCGCGCCGGTGAACAGCTCCGGCTCCGCCGCGCTGCCGGCCGACACGCTGCTCGAGGTCATCTGCACGCCGCCGCCGCCGCTCTCCTCGCCGACGATCGCGAGCGCCATCGCCGGCAGCTGGGCGTTGGCGACGGACAACTCGATCTTGACGCTGACGAGCCCGTTGGTGCTCTCGCTCTGGCGGACGGCTCCGCTGACGGCGGCCTGGAACGCGCCGACCGTGCTCGCCGCGCCCGAGGAGCCCGAGCCCGCGCTGGACGCCGCGCTCGAGCTGCCGGTCTTCGCGAGCACCGACGCGGGCGTGCCGGCCCGCTTCGCCCAGTCGCTGCCGAGCGGCCCGCTCGGCAACCAGACGATCAGCGCCGCAGGCAGCGCGAGCGAGGCCGCGAAGGCCGTGCCGCGCACGCCGCGGTGCGCCGGCGCCCCGAAGCCAAGTCGCGCCCATACGGCGACCAGCACAGCGAGGATGCACGCCCCGGTCAGCACCTGCAGCCAGAGCTGCTTGACGTCGCTGCCGGTGCCGACCGTGTGCAGCACCGCCACCGGCCAGCACAGATAGGCGAGCCAGTGCGTTGCGCGCCAGACGCCGTGACCGAGACGGCGGCGGATCAGGCTCGTGATCGCGATCGCGAGCAGCAGGTCGGCCGCGAACGCCCCGAGCCCGAGCCAGATCGGGCGGTAGGAGCCGACGAACGGGACCACGGCGTCGATCAGGTGGATGCCGGCGAAGGGGTCGAGTACCGATGTCAGGACATGCACGACCAAAACTGCGATCGCCAGCAGCGAGATGTTGCGGTGCACGCCCTCGATCACGAATCTCGGCCAGCGCGGGCTCTGCAGGCGCCCGACGTTCGCGATCCCGAGCACGACGCTCCCGGTCAAGAGCAGCAGGGTCACGCCGCCCGTCGCGCGGGTCAGATACCACAGGGCGCTCGGTCCGGCCGTGGCGAGCGCCATCAGCGTGGTTCGAGCTCGGGCTCAGGCCAGCCGGCCGCGAGGGTGACCGTGCCGTCGAGCGCGACGAGTCGCGCGGGCAGACCGAGCCCCTCCAGCCACTCGGGCGCCTGCGCGCCGCGCACGATCGCCGCCGTGCTCGCGATGTTGGCGTCGACACAGCATGCGGCCGCCACGCTGACCGTCCGCCAGGACCCCTCGACGGGCGCGCCGGTGTGCGGATCGAGGATGTGGTGAAGCTCGAACTCGCCGCGGCGCCAGCGGCGCACCGTCGTGCTCGACGTCGCCAGGCCGCCGGATCGCAGCGCGATCGTCTGGCCCTCGTCGGCGGACGCGGAGGAGTGGTCGTCGGTCACGCGCACCGCCCAGCCTTCCGGTGGCGGCGGTCCGGCGGTGGCGATATCGCCACCGAGGCTCACGAGCACGCCGCCCGTCAGGCCATCGGCCGCGTCGGCCGCGGCGACGTCCGCCGCGAGCGCCTTGGCGGTCGCGCCGTAGTCGAGCTCGATGCCGGCCGGCACGCGGACCGTGGAATGCGCGTCGTCGAGCTCGATTCGCTGCCAGCCGCCCGCGCGCCTGAAGCGCACCGGGCCGCCGGCCCGAAGCTTGGCGAAGTCGCGGTCGTAGCCCGCGGCGCGCAGCGATGAGCCGATCGTCGGGTCGATGTCGCCGTCGGTCAGCCGCGCGGCGCGCAGCGCACAGCGCGTGGCCCGCAGGAACAGCCGGCTGACCGTCACGCGGGAGCCGCCGGCCGCGTTGACGGCGCACAGCTCGGAGTCGTCGCGAAAGCGGCTGCAGGCGAGGTCCACCTGATCGAGCACCTCGCGTACGGTCGCTGCCGCGTCGGTCAGCTCGTGCGGTTGCGTCGCGATCACAACCACGCTGGTTCCCAACGCCCGCCAGCGCGCGCAGGCGCCCATACCGCTCACGAGCCGCCTGAGACCACCACGGGTGCGGACGGGGTAACCGTCGGTGTCACAGCCGCCGGCGAGAGGCCGCCGGAACTGGGAGTGACGGGAGCACCGGCCGCCGGGGTCGCCGCCGAGGCGTTGGAGACCGTGTGGCCGTGAAAGGCATTTGCGGCGACCAGCGCCAGCGCGCCCGACAGTCCGACGACGCCAATCGCGAGCCACCGCGTTACGGACGAGATCCGTCGCAGCCCGGCGTCGCGGGCGCTCACGGCGCGACGCGTCGCGGTCTGGCGTGGCGACGGCTCACTCATAACGTAATTGTCGCGGCGCGTGCCCCAAATTCACCTAAGCGGTTCATGAGAACGCGTTCAGGGAGGTTTTCCGGACTCCACCGTCCGGCGGTCGACGCACCCCGTTCAGGGCGCAGGCGCGCGCCGACCGCAACGGCCGGTGGAGGGCCTAGCGTGCCTTGGCGGAGCGGTGGGGCTTGCGCTGGAGGGTGCCGCTCTGGGGTGTGACGGTGCTTTCATGGCCGTCGTCCCAGCGGATCCGGTAGCGCGGGGTGGGATCGCCGCGGAGGACCTCCTCGATCACTCCGGTGCGGGGGCCGCGGCTCGTTGACTTGGCTTGCGCCATCACGGCGGCGCCGACTGTGAAGGCCATTGGACTCTCCCTGGTGGTGTGCTGCGAGGATACCCTGCGGCGGCGCCGCGGGCGGTCCGCGAGCGCCCCAGCCGCCGGCGAGCGGGCACCGGTCGCGCAATTGGGTGCACAATTGGCACCGGCAGTCAAATGCGGCCCGGGGGAGTGCGGGCCCGAACGGGAGAAAGCATGGCCCACCACTCGGCTTCGTTCAGCCTCACCCTTCGCGTCCGTCTCGACGACCGGCCGGGGACCTTCGCCGACCTCGCGCGGGCGATTGCCGACGCCGGCGGCCTGCTGGACGCGATCGATCTCGTGCGCGTGAACGCCGGTTCCAAGACGCGCGACGTGAGCGTGCTCGCAACCGACGACGCGCACGCCCAGGCGATCGTCACCGCCTGCGAGCAGGTCGAGGGCGTCGAGGTCGAGCACGTCTCCGACCGCACGTTCCTGCTGCACCTCGGCGGCAAGATCGCGATGGACTCGAAGATGCCGATCAAGACGCGCGACGACCTCTCGATGGCCTACACGCCGGGAGTCGCGCGGGTCTGCCAGGCGATCGCCGCCGACCCCGAGACGGTGTGGAACCTGACGATCAAGCGCAACACCGTCGCGGTCGTCACCGACGGCTCGGCGGTGCTCGGTCTCGGCGACATCGGGCCGGCCGCTGCGATGCCGGTGATGGAGGGCAAGGCACAGCTGTTCAAGGAGTTCGGCGGCGTCGATGCCTGGCCGATCTGCCTGGATACCAAGGACACGGATCTGATCGTCGCGACGGTCGAGGCGATCGCGCCCGGCTTCGGCGGCATCAACCTCGAGGACATCGCGGCGCCCCGCTGCTTCGAGGTCGAGCGGCGGCTGCGCGCGTCACTTGACATCCCCGTCTTCCACGACGATCAGCACGGCACCGCGGTCGTCGTCCTCGCCGCATTCCTGAACGCGCTGCGTGTCGTCGGCAAGCGGATCGAGGACGTGCGGGTGGTGCTCACCGGCGTCGGCGCGGCGGGCGTCGCGGTGACCGAGACGCTGCAGGCTGCGGGCGTGCGTCACGTGATCGGCGCGGACAGCTCCGGGACGATCTACCGCGGAAGGCCCGGGCTGACCGAGGTCAAGGAGCGCTACGCCGAGAACACCAACCCCGAGAACTTCGCCGGCAGCGCGGATCAGGCGCTGGCCGGCGCTGACGTGTTCGTCGGCCTCTCGCAGCCGGGTGCGGTGAGCGTCGCGGGGATCGCCACTATGGCGCCCGACGCGATCGTCTTCGCGATGGCCAATCCGACGCCCGAGGTGATGCCCGCCGAGATCGCGGGCCTCGCCGCTGTCGTCGCGACCGGGCGCTCGGACTTCCCCAACCAGATCAACAACGTGCTCGCGTTCCCCGGCATCTTCCGCGGCGCGCTGGACGTCCGCGCGAGAGAGATCACCGAGCGGATGGAGGTCGCCGCCGGACACGCGATCGCCGCGACGGTCGGCGACGAGGAGCTGGCTCCTGACTACATCGTGCCGAGCGTGTTCAACCGTGAGGTCGTCGTCGCCGTGGCGGCGGCCGTCGCCGCGGCGGCCGACGCGGACGGCGTGTCGCGGCGCGCGCGGGCGGCGGTGGAGGAGGTTCGTTGAGCCGCTCTCGGGGGTCTCAATCGAACACCGGAATGAACGCGTAGTAGCCGTTGGGGGCGGCTGGCGCCTTGCGCAGCGCCAATGTCTGATCGCCCGGCCGCCAGATTGCGATCACCGCGCCGGCATGGATCTGCGAGGCGATCACGAGCCGGTTGCCGGGCGTCCATGCGAGCCCTGACTGCTTGAAGTCCTCGGCGGCGGGGAAGCCGGGGACGTGGGTGAAGGCGGCGGTGCGCGTGTCGAGCACCCAGACGTCGACCACCGGCGCGTGGCTGCGCGCGTCGTAGGGGTCGATGAAGGCGACCGCGACGAGTGGCCCGCTCGGCTGGGGGGTCGTGTCGTAGCCGTAGCGGACGGCGCTCGGCCAGTGCAGCGGCGTGCGGACGCCGGTGGCGAGCTTCACGAGCGCGAAGCCGCTCGTCGAGTCGGGAATCCCGGAGCTTTCGAGCGCCAGGCCGCCGGGGAGGGGGGACAGCTGGCCGGCCGGGCGTGCGCGGACGCTGAGGGGCTCGAGCGTGGGAGCGCGGCGCGGGTTGACGAACAGCGTGCCGTGCGCGGTCGCGATCGCCAGCCCGGACGGTGTGTCAGCCTCGAGTGTCCCGCACGGCGCGGCGAGCGGCGGCTGCGCGCTCGGCAGCAGGCGCAGCGTGCAGCGACCGCCTGGTTCGCGTGCGAGCACCCATTCCGCCGCGGCGCCGGGATCGGGGGTGCTGCCGTCGGCGCTGCTCAGCGTGAGCGTCGCGAGCCGCCGCAGCGAGCCGTTGGCTCCGAGGGCGAAGAGCGTCTGATGGACCGCGCATCGCGCGCAGGCCTGGCGCGCCACCACGGCCAGCGCTCCGCCGGGCGCCGGCGAGAGCGAGACGGCCGGGCCGTGGGGGATGTAGCGGACGTGAGGCGTCACGCCGAGTCCCCGCACGAGCGCGACGGTGCCGCGGTCGACGTTGACGATCGCCGGGACCCCGTCGCTCTCGGTGATCAGACGCAGGTGTGTGGCACCGTGGATCGTGGGCCCCCGCAGGCGGCCGGGCGAGGACGTGCGGTCGAGCAGGAGAAGCTGGCGGGCGGGCGTGCCGCCGCCGGCGGCGAGCACGAGCGCGCCGAGCGCCGCCGCCACTGCGGCGAGCGCGACGGTCGCGAGCCGGCGGCGCCGGCGCCGGCGAGCGTCGCGGATCACGCCGAGGTCCGGTGGACTGGGCGGGCGTGGGAGATCGATCAGCAGCATGGCCCTATGGAGCTACTATGACTAGCACAAATGCGGATGTCAAGATACTGCTGCCGTGGCGCTGGCACGCACCGAGATCCCCTACCGCTCGCAGTACGCCTCGCCCGAGCTGGCGAGCGAGTTCGTCGCCGGGCGCCTGGCGTTGGCCGATGACCCGCGCTGGCGCGCCACGGGGGCGCTTGACCGGGAGGAGTACGTTCGGTGGGCGCGCTGCGGCTGCGGTATGGCGTGCCTGCAGATGATCCTCGAGGCGCGCGGCGAGCCGGCGCCGCCGCTCGCCGCGCTCGGCCGGCTGGCGATCGGATACGGAGCCTATGAGGCACGGCCGCGCAGCGGGTTCGGCCCACTGATCTACGCCGGGTTTGTCGATCTCCTCGCCGCGGAGTTCGAGCTGGTCGCGCGCGTCGCGGCGCCGCTTGAGCTCGGGGCGCTGATCGCGGCGGCCGGCGGCGATCAGGTGGTGGTCGCGTCCGTCAGTGCGGAGATCCGCGCCTTGCCGCCGGTGCCGCGGCGCCGCGGCGGGCACCTCGTCCTCGTGATCGACGCCTCCGCCGACGGGCAGCGTCTCTGCTTCCACGACCCGTCGGGCGAGGGGCCGGCGAGCACGCGCGGCGTGTGGCTTGCGCGCGAGGTGTTCGCGCGCTACTACGCCGAGCGTGGTGTGCTCGTCGAGCTTCCGCGGCCCTGATCAGGCGCGAGCGTCGCGAGCCGCCCGCGCAGAAATGCCCGCTCGACCGCGTTCTCGGTCAGCGCGAGCGCCTGCATGTAGGCGTCGCGGGCCTCGTCGCGGCGACCGAGCCGGCGCAGGAAGTCGGCCCGCGCCGCCGCCAGGTAGCGGTAGCCGGCCAGGGCGGGCTCCTGCCTGAGTTGATCGAGTGCGAGCAGGCCGGCGGCCGGCCCGTCCGCGAGGCCGACGGCGGCGGCTCGATTGAGCGCGACGACCGGTGAGGGCCAGGTCTCGGCGAGGCGGTCGTAGAGGCCGACGATCTCCGTCCAGTCGGTCTGGCGGAAGCTCGGAGCCTGCGCGTGGACGGCCGCGATCGCGGCCATCAGCCCGAAGCGCCCGGGCGGACGACGGCGCAGCGCCTCGCGCACCAGCGCCGCTCCCTCCTCGATCGCCGCCTGATCCCAGCGTGACCGGTCCTGGTCCCCGAGCAGTAGGAGCTCCCCCTGCTCGGAGACGCGCGTTGCGCTGCGGGCCTCGGTCAGGACGATCAGGGCCAGCAGGCCGGCCACCTCGCCGTCTGAGCGCAGCAGTTGGCGAAGCATGCGCGCCAGGTCGAGCGAGCGCTCGACCAGGTCGGCGCGAACGAGCGCTTCGCCGGCCGGCGCCGTATGGCCCGTCGTGAAGACCAGGTGCACGACGGCGAGCACGGCCTCGACGCGCTCGGGCAGCTCCTGCGCGCCCGGCACGCGGTAGGGGATGCGCGCGGCGGCGATCTTCTTCTTCGCACGCGTGATCCGCGCCGCCATCGTCGGCTCGCTGACGAGGAAGGCCCGCGCGATCTCGGCGGTGCTCAGGCCGCACACCAGCCGCAGCGTCATCGCGACCTGAGCCGCGGGCGAGAGAGCCGGATGGCAGCAGGTGAAGATCAGCCGCAGGCGATCGTCGGCGACCTGGTGGCCCTCCTGCGGCTCGGGCTCGGTTTCGCGGCGCTCGTCGAACAGCAGCGGCAGCGAGCGCGCGAACCTCGCCCTGCGGCGCAGTTCGTCGAGCGCACGCCGCCGCGCGACCGTCGTCAGCCACGCGCCGGGGCTCCGCGGGACGCCGTCCCGGGCCCAGTGCGTGAGCGCGCGCGCGTAGGCATCCTGCACGCACTCCTCCGCGAGCTCGATGTCGCGCGTGACGCGCACCGTCGCGGCGAGCACGAACGCCCACTCGCGACGGTGCGCCGCCGCCACTGCAGCGCCAACCGAGGGAGAAGCGGCTGACAAGGCGCTGCTCAATCGAAGACGCGGATCGGACGCACCTCGACGCCGCCGAAGCGGGCCGGCACCTGCTTGGCGATCGCGATCGCCTCGTCCAGGTCGGCAGCCTCGATCAGGTAGTAGCCCCCGAGCGCCTCCTTGGTCTCGACGAACGGCCCGTCGGTGACCGTCAGCTCACCGGATGGGTCGCGGCGGACCGTCGTCGCGGAGCTGGTCGGCGCCAGCGCGTTGCCGCCGCTCAGCGCGGCGCGGTTGGTCTCACCGAAGGCGCCGTGTTCCGCGAAGACCTCCTCCGCGGTCGCCTGGTCGGCGCTCGCCCACGACTTCTCGTCCTCGTAGAGCAGAATCAGATATCCGGCCATCGCGTGTTCCTTTCGTTCGCGGCCCGGCGATCGGGCCTCACAACCTCTCGACGCTCGGCTGTTGCCCAGATCGACAGCCGGCGCCCGGGCGGCGGTTCCGTCGCGCTCAGGCGCCGCCGGTCTCGCCGTCCCAGTAGCCGACGCCACTCGAGCGGCGCACGATCAGGCGCCCGTTCTCGCCGTCGGTCCAGATCCCGACCTTGTCGCTGTCGGGGTAGAACGTCGCGGCCGGCAGGCGGACCGTCGAGAACATCAGTACGCGCACGATCTCCGCGCTGTCGTTGCTCAGCTTGTGCGCTCCGGCCGGGCTCGGCGGGAAGCACACGACGTCCCAGGGGTCCAGCTGCTGGATGCCGTCGGGGTGGCGCAGGGTGGGCGAGCCGTCGAGCACGAGCAGCCATTCCTCCTCGGCGGTCTCGTAGTGGTAGGGGCAGATCGACTGGCCGGGAGGGAGCTCATAGACGCTCGCTCCGAGCTGGTCCGCAAAGAGCAGCGGGCCGAGCCGGAAGAGTCCTGCGTGATAGCCGTCGGGGTCGTCCGGGTCGTATTCGAACGGTGGCGATGCGATGTTGATCCGTTGCATGGCGCGACGGTAGCAGCGCCGTGGCCGTCAGAGCGCGTGTGGCGGTTGCCCGACCGCCCCCTGACGTTCGCGGTTGGCGCGCTCGATCTCCGCCGCGTGACGCTCGTTGAATTCGCGGCCCGCGCGGACGAACTCGAGCAGCAGCTCGATCTCGTGCTGGTCGTAGCGGTGAAAGAGTCGCTCAGAAAGGGCGATGTGCGAGTCGAAGAACTCGTGGGTCAGCTCGCGCACGAGAGGCGTCGTCTCGACGAGCACGCGGCGGCGATCGGACGGGTCGCGCACGCGGCGGGCATAGCCGGCCCGCTCGAGACGGTCGAGCACGGTCGTGATCGCTCCGCTCGTCAATCCCATCGCCTCGGCCAGTCGTCCGGCGGCGACAGGGCCCTCGCGTTCGAGCGTGTCGAGGCATCGCAGGTCGGTGCGGTTGACGCCGATCGCATCGGCGACGGCCTGATCGAAGCGATCGGTCGCCGCCTGCGACCGGCGCACCTCGTCGATCAACTCGCGGAAGACCCGGCGTTTATCGTTTGACATTCTGATCTCTTGATTGATAAGTTATCAGGCAGTCAAAGCTTACAGGAGGCGAGATGACGGTTGCGATACTGGCGGAGGAGTTGCGGAAGTCCTACCCGCCCGACGTGCGGGCGCTCGACGGGCTCAGCCTGTCGGTCGAGGCGGGCACGATCTTCGGTCTGCTCGGTCCCAACGGCGCCGGCAAATCCACGACCGTCAGGGTGCTCTCGACGCTGTCCCGTCCCGACAGCGGCACGGCGGCGGTCGCGGGCATCGACGTGCTGACCGACCCGGTGGGGGTCAGGCGGGCGATCGGGGTCGTCGGGCAGAAACACGGTTGCGCGCCCGAGGCGACCGGGCGCGAGAATCTCGTGCTGCAGGGCGAGTTCCACGGCATCGGTGGGCGCGAACTCCGCCGCCGCGTCGGCGGGGCGCTCGAGCGCTTCGGCCTGAGCGAAGCGGGGGATCGCCTGGCAAAGACCTATTCAGGCGGCATGCAGCGCCGTCTCGACATCGCGATGGGCCTGATCCACCGGCCGGCCGTCCTATTCCTCGACGAGCCGACGACGGGCCTTGACCCCGAGGCGCGAGTGCAGCTGTGGCAGGAGATCGAGCGGCTCGCCGCGGAGGAGCAGATGACGATCCTGCTGACCACGCACTACATGGAGGAGGCGGACAGGCTGGCCTCGCGGCTCGCGATCGTCGATCGCGGGCGCGTCGTGGTCGAGGGAACGCCGGCGGAGCTGAAGAGCGGTCTGCGCGGCGACACGATCCACATCGAGCTGGCCGACGCAGAGAGTGCCGACGCCCGAGATGTGCTGTCCGGTGTGGCCGGGCTCGCCGAGGTCTCGCTCGCGGGCGCCACGCTACGGGCGCGAGCCCCCGACGGAGGCGCGGCGATCCCGGCGGTGCTGGCCGCGCTCGACGCGCGGGGCGTGAGGGCGCTGTCGGTCACGCTGGCGCGGCCGTCGCTTGACGAGGTCTACCTGCGTCACGCTGGTCGTGCCTATTCTGCGGCAAACGCCCAGGCGGAGGAGGTGGCGGCATGACCGCTGTGCGACAAACCTGGCAGGTGACGCTGCGTGGAATACGCGTCTTCGTCCGCCAGCCCGCCTACGTGGCGATGACCTTGACCCAGCCGCTGATCTGGCTTCTGCTGTTTGGTGCGCTGTTCAAGGCGATCACGCAGATCCCCGGCTTCCACGGTGGCTCCTACATCAACTTCCTCACCCCGGGCATCGTCGTGATGCTCGCCGTGTCCTCGGCAGGCTGGACCGGAATGGGGTTCATCGAGGACATCGCCGGCGGCGTCATGGACCGCGAACTGGCCTCGCCGGTCTGGCGCGGAGCGCTGAACGCGGGCAGCGTGATCTATGCCGCGCTCGTGGTCGCCCTGCAGACGGTGCTGATCGTCCTGCTCGCGCTGGCGCTCGGCGCCGACTATGTCGGTGGGGTGGGCGGCGTGCTGCTGCTGATCCTGGTCGCGGCGCTGCTGGCGGCGGTGTTCGCCTCGCTCTCCAACGGCGTTGCGCTGCTGGCCCGCCAGCGCGAGGCGCTGATCGGGGCGGTCAGCTTCGTGATCCTGCCGCTGACCTTCCTCTCCAGCGCGCTGATGCAGCAGAGCCTCGTTCCCGCCTGGATCCGCACGGTCGCGAAGTTCAACCCGGTCAACTGGGCCGTCGAGGCCGGCCGATCGGCTGCGATGGAGCACATCGATTGGACGCTCGTCCTGAGTCGTCTTGGCCTGCTTGCCGCGCTGACGCTGGCGAGCGCGGGACTCGCGACGCGGGCGTTCGCGCGCTACCAGCGCTCGCTTTAGAGCGGTGCCCCGGCCAGTGCCGCCACCACCCCGATCGCGGCGGCCGCGAGCAGCGTTTGCACGACTCCGCGGCGCGCCAGCAGCAGCGCGATCGCGGCGGCGGCGAGCAAGGCGAACTGCCAGGCCTGGCTCAGCGCGAGGGCGAGTGTGATCGCCGCTCCGAGGATCGCCCCGATAGCGGCGGGTCCGGCGCCGTCGAGGAAGGCGCGGGCGTTTGCGTTGCCACGCAGGCGTTCGAAGCGGCCGCCGCCGAGCAGGACGAAGGAGAACGAAGGGGCGAACGCCACCAGCGCCGCGAGGATGCCGCCGAGCAGGCCATGCGCGGCGTAGCCGACGGCCGCGACGGTCGCTACGACCGGGCCCGGCGTGATCTGCCCCAGCGCGACGGCGTTGAGGAATTGGGCGTTCGTCATCCAGTGGTAGGTGTGTACGGCGTCGCCCTGCATCAGCGGGATGATCACGAAGCCGCCGCCGAACGACAGCGCACCGACCTTGAACGCGGTCCAGGCGAGCGAGCCGAGCGCGCCGCTTCGCGCGGTCACCGAACCGAGTGCGCTGAGCGGCGCCCAGTGGATCGCGGAGAGCGTCGCCGGGTGCCGCTGCAAGGCGAGCTCGAAGACGCCGCAGGCCACCAGGACCAGCACGAGGTAGGGCCCGATCACCGCGGCGGCCGCCACCGCCGCGCCGAGATAGACCGTCCAGCGGGTGCGGCGAGCGCGGTCGTCACGGACCCGCCCAAAGCTCGGTCCGATCAGGCCGCGGGCGGCGTGGACGGCGACGGCGGCGACCGCGGCGCCGGCGCCGGCTCCCGCGCCGGCGATCCACAGCGGCGGGGCGTGGGCGAGGAAGACCAGCGAGAGCGCGAGGATCAGGACGACCGCCGGGACGACGAAGCCCAGGCCGCCCACGATCGCGCCCGGGATGCCGCCGACGCGGTAGGCGCAGAAGATCGCAAGCTGCGTGGATGCCGGCCCCGGCAGCAGGCCGCAGGCGGCGTTGGCGTCCTCGAACTCGCGGCTGTCCATCCAGCCCTCGCGCTCGACGACCAGCCCCCGCAGCAGTGCGATGTGCGCCGGCGGGCCGCCGAAGCCGGTCAGCCCGATCCAGCCCCACGCGCGCGCGATCACGCCGAGCGTTACACCGGTGGCGTCGTCGTGCGGGCTGGTGCTCATCGCGGCGGGCGCTAGCCGGCGCTTCGTGCGGCGCTCGCGGCAGCGACCCTCGCGGTGAGATTCGCCGCAACCCCCGGCCACTCGTGGTCGAGGATGGAGTAGATCGCGGAGCTGCGCCGGGAGCCGTCGTGGAGGATGCGATTGTCGCGGGCGATGCCCTCGAAATGCGCCGGGAGCGCCGCGAGCGCGGCGCGCGAGCGCTCGTTGAGGGCGTTGGTCGAGAACTCGACGCGCTGGCAGCCCAGCTGCGTGAAGGCGTAGCGAAGCATCATCAGCTTGGCCTCGACGTTGGCGCCGGTCCGCCAAGCCGCCGGGGTCAGCCAGGTCCAGCCGATCTCCAGGCCGGCGTGCTCGGGCCGCAGCGTCATGAAGCTGGTGGAGCCGACCGGCTTCGCGCTGCGGGCGTCGAGCGTCGCGAAGTGGGCGCGAGTTCCGTCCTCGCCCGCACGCAGCGCATCCTCGAACCAGTCGCGAAACGCAGCCGGCGTCGACATGTCGACGGACCACCAGGCCCAGATCTCGGGCGGACGCGAGGCCTCCAGCAGGGCGTCGAAATGCTCGCCGGCGAGTGGCTCAAGGACGACCAGCTCGCCGCGCAGGCGTGGCGCGAGGTTCCACACCGCCGGGATCTTCCCAGCGTGCGTGGCGGAACGTGCGACCGTCGCGTTACGCGACGGCCAAGCTCTCAGCCGGCGAGCCCTCCCGCACCCAGTTGCCGACGATGTCACGCATCGAGAGGATGCCGACGAGGTCGGGCCCGTCCATCACGATCACGTGGCGAAAGCCGCCGGCCGTCATCTGCTCTGCGGCGCGCTGCAGCGGCCAGTCAGGTGCGGCGTAGACGACGTTGGCGGTGAGGTGGGCGCCGACGAGCTCGCTGTCGAGGTCGCCGCCGAGGCCGGCGCAGCGCAGCACATCGCGTTCGGTGACGATTCCGGGCGCCGGCAGATCGTGGTCGATCACGACCGCTGCCCCGGTCCTTCCTTCGGTCATGCGACGCGCCGCCTCGCGCATCGTGTGGCCGCTGCCAACGGTGACCGTGACCTGATTCATCGCCTGACGCACCGTCATTGCACATCCTCCTGTGAGTCGCGATGGCCCGCGTGGGGGGAGGAGGACGATTGTATCGATCGTCACGCATTTTGCAACAACTGATACTATTTCTCGACGGTTTCTCAGGGCGGGCCGCAACCACCGGGGACTTTGCGAGCGGCGCACGGCAGCGCACGACGGCGGCCGGGTGTGCAAGGCGGCTGGGCGAGGTCGGGCCCCACGCAGGATCGCGAGCGAGCCGGCTGTCGCGGCGACGGCGGTCCGCTCGGCGCCGGCGGGAGCGGCCTGCGGCGGCTGTCAAGCGCAGCGCCCGGGAGGGCGCCCTAAAAATCGTGCAGCTCAGGCCGTGAGCGCTTCGGCCATCTCGTCGAAGGCCTGCACGTAGGTGTCGACCGCCTCGGGGGAGTGGGTGACCGAGAGTGTCCACTCCTCCTCGCGGCCGGGTGTCATGTAGATGCCGCGGTTCATGTTCCAGAGCCAGGCGAGCGCCGTCACCGCGCCGTCCTGGTTGGCCTTGAAGCTCTCGTAGTCGAGCACCCGCTCGGGCGAGAAGGTGACGCAGCCCTTGGAGCCGACGCCCACGGCGTAGCCGGGCAGGCGGTGGCGCTCGATCACCGCGTCGCAGCCCGCGACGATGCGGTCGTTCAGCGCGTCGAGGTGGCGGTAGGCGGCGGGGGTGAGCACGTGCTCGAGGCTGGCGCGCGCGGCGGCCATCGACAGCGGATTGCCGTTGTAGGTGCCGACCTGGTAGACGCGGCCGTTCTCGACGACCGACATCACCTGCTCGGTGCCGCCGATCGCTCCGGCCGGGAGGCCACCGCCGAGCGTCTTGGCGAGCGTCACCATGTCGGGCGTCACACCGAAGCGCTCGGTCGCGCCGCCGGCGGCGATCGCGAGACCGGTCTTGACCTCGTCGAAGATCAGCACGATGCCGTGGCGGGTCGTGATCTCGCGGACCTCCTCGAGATAGCCGGGCTCGGGCAGCACGACCCCGAGGTTCATCATCGCCGCCTCCATGATCACGCAGGCGGGGAGGCGGCCCTCGCGTTCCAGCCGCTTGATCCGGCGCTCCATCGCGCCCGCATCGTTGAACGGCACGGGGATCGTGAGATCGACCACGGCCCGCGGGATGCCCGCGCCGTAGGGCAGCGAGGCGAGATTCTCGCGGTCGCCGATGTCGTCGTAGGGGACGCCGATCGAGACCATCACGGTGTCGTGGTGGCCGTGGTAGGAACCGAAGATCTTCATGATCGTCTCGCGACCGGTCAGCCCGCGGGCGATCCGGATCGCGTCCATCGTCGCCTCCGAGCCGGAGTTGACGAAGCGCCAGCGGGGAAGCCCGAAGCGGCGCTCGAGCTCCTCGGCGACGATGATCGCATCCTCGGTGACGGCGGCGAAATGGCTGCCGAGGGCGACGCGATCGCGCACGGCCGCGACGATCGCCGGGTGCGCGTGGCCCTGGATCATCGAGCCGAAGCCGTTGTGAAAATCCCAGTACTCGTTGCCGTCGACGTCGCACACCCGCGCGCCGGCGCCGTCGCGCAGATAGATCGGCCAGGGGTCGCGCAGCTGGTAGGAGGATGCAACGCCGCCGCTGAGAGACCGTGTTGCGCGCGCGTACATCGCCGCGGAACCCTGCGTGCTGGCGTTCAGCGCTGCCAGCTCGCGCTCGCGCAACTCATCGACGCGGCGGCGGTCCACTTCGACGGGGCTGTGGACTGGCATCGCGAGACCTCCTTGGCGGGTGAGGCTTCGACCCTGGTTGACCGCCTCGCGGCAAGTTTAGCCGCTGGCGGAGGGAGAACAGGGGCGGCGTGCGGCCGGGGGCCCCGCTGAGCGGCGCGCCTGCAAACAGCTGCCAACGCGGGACCTCTAGACTGCTGGCGGCTCCGTGGGGGACTGGTGTATCGGTAACACGGTGGTCTCCAAAACCGCAGCGTCAGGTTCGACTCCTGGGTCCCCCGTCCCGCCAATCAAGCCAATTGCCCCGCAACCACGCCGGTTTTGCTGGGCTGTTCGAAGACGCCAAAACTCCGCCTGAAACCGCTCAAAACCGCCTGATCTGGGTCGGCACTGCAGCGGAACTGCAGCGGAGAGGTCAGAAGCTCACGTGCACGTGCGATTGTCTGATCCGCGGCAGCGAACGATGCCGCCAGAAGCGCCGCCGGAGACGACTGGTCTTGCCCTCGAAGAAGCAGCGGGTCTGGCGCGCTCGTGCGCTACTGCTGGTTGTCCCAGGCGAGCGTCGACCGACGCGAGCGCTTCCGCATCGGCCGGTGCGAGCGAGCGCATGGCGAGCCCGAGCCGACGCGCTCCCTCCTCGTCTCTATGAAGGAGGGTGGTTTGTCAACACGGTCTGCGGTTGGTGGTCGGGCTCCTTTCTAAGGTTGGGGGTTTGGAGCGGCGCTCATCTCTCTATTGCCTCCTCGTGGGAGGACTAGGCGACATTGGAGGCCGGCCGCGGGGGCGCATGTCCATTGAGGGCCGTCAGGCGGCCAGACGAAAAGCGGCGCCTCCCGCAGCAGTTGTGGGCGCGAACGGCTGGTTGGTGGTGAGCATGTGCCAGATCGCTTCGGTGAGCTTGCGGGCAATGTCGATCTGCGCGACCTTCGCGCCGCGTTGGCGGCCGAGTCGCTGCTTGGTGCGCTGGTAGCGCTCGCGGTAAATCGGGTGGCGCAGTGCGTGCATCTTCGCTTCGAGCATCGCCCAGCGCAGGTACTTCGGGCCTTGTTTGGTCAGCGGGCCTCGGCGGTCGCGCTCACCGGACTGGATCACCCTGGGGCACAGGCCGGTGTAGCCGCACAGCTTCTTCGCTGACGCGAAGCGGCTTATGTCGCCGATCTCGGCGGCGATCGTGAACGCCAATACCCAGCCGATCCCCGGGACCGTGAGTAGCAGCGGCACGTAGGGGTGGTCGGCACCATCGGTGCGCAGTTGCTGGTTGATCGTGGCGACCTGGCGCTCGAGATAGTCGATCAGCTCGATGCTCGCATCGACCGTCCCACGCCACGGCTGCGGCAGCGCAAGACGGTCCAGCAGCTGCCGGCCGGCGACACCGAACAGATCGGTCACGGGGCAGGGATGCCCGAACGTGATCAGCGTCGAGTGGATCCGGTTCTTCAGCGTCGACTTGTGATTGACCAGGTGCATCCGGAACCGCGCCTGCTCACGCAGACTGCGCACGCCCGGATCCGGCAGCCAGATCTGCGGCACCAGGTCACGCTCGGAGAGCACAGCCAGCACGCGCGCGTCGATCTTGTCGGTCTTGCACGCCAACGGCGCGAGCCCCTTGACCTTCTGCGCGTCAGCGATCAACACATCCCAGCCAAACCGCTCCAGCATGTCGTGCACGAACCGTGCGCCGTTCATCGACTCGACCACGCCCTGGACGGGCTCGCCGAGCTCGAGCACCCGGCGCGCCAGACCAGCCACACCATCGGAATCGCTCGGTACCGCGAACTCCCCGACCAGCTCGCCACCATCGGCAAGCAAGCACACATCGATGCGGTTACGACTCAAATCCAAGCCAGCGTGCAACATTGAAGTGGGCCTCCTTGAGCTCGCTCCTCGATAGACACCAGGAGCGTGTCACCGAGGAGGCCCTCCTTCATCGCAGTCCATTGCGAGCACCCGAGGGCGAGGCACCCGACATGACATCTTCACCGCGCGAGCGACACGCTCGGTGCGTCATCTCGTAGTGGCGTGCGCGGGACGGGCGGGCGCGGGCTGGATCGCGGTCTGGATGTAGCGGGCTGCGACGAGGCAGGCGATCAGTCCGAGCAGGCGTCGCAGCGCGCGCTCGGGGAGGTGGCGTTGGAGTCGCGCGCCGAGGTAGCTGCCGAGGAACCCGCCGGCGCAGAGGAACGCGGCGAGCGCCCAGTCGGGCGCGATCGCGCCGCCGTGCGTTGCCTGCAGCACAAGGTAGGTCGCGATCCCGCCGATCGAGGTGAGGAAAGTCGCGGTGAGGGTCGCGGGCGCGACCTCGTAGGCCGAGAAGCCGGCGGCGAGCAGGATCGGCGCGAGCAGCGACCCGCCGCCGATGCCGTAGATCCCGCCGACGGTCCCGACGATGAGCGAGAGCGCCCAGATCACGCGACGGGCGTGCGGGGATGGTGAGGGTCGAGCCGGCGGCAGTCGCTGGCTGCCGAGCGCGAGCCAGAGTCCGAGTGGCAGCAAGACGCCGGCCGCGACGAGCATGAACGCCGTGCTGCCTGAGAGCAGTTCGACTCGGATGATCGCGCCAGCGACCACACCCGGCAGCGTGCCAGCAACGAGCAGCCAAGTCAGATCGTTGAAGAGGCGACGCTCGCGCCAGAACCGGATCAAACCGCCGGGTACAGCGCCGACGTTGAAGAGCAGGTTCGTCGGCGTAACCGCGGGGCTCGGTACGTGAAGGACGCTGAGCTGGATCGGCAGCAGGAGCACCGCCCCGGACACCCCGGCCGGCGTGGTCGCAATCGTCAGCAGGAACGCGCAGAGCGCCCCGACAGGCCATTCCCACGGCACGATGGCAGCCTACGGTGGCGGCGCACCGCCGACGACCGCGACCTCATAGCTGCTCGCGTCGCGGCCCGGACCAACGATCAATGTGAGCCCTTCGTCGAGCTCGAATACCCGGATCGCATTGGCGTGGACATGTCGGCGGTGCGCGGACTGCGGTCGGCCACGGGACGTGTTGTGCGCGGGGCCGGAGTTCGGCGTGTCGGCGGATGTCGGGTGCCGACGGCCCTGGGTGGAGCCTGCTGAAACGCCCGGGCGGGAGTCGAACCCGCGTACGCGGCTTTGCAGGCCGCTGCCTTCACCGTTCGGCTACCGGGCGCCGGTCGGCCTCGCCGCCGCACCGACCGGCGAGATCCGCGTGATCGATTGGCGGGTGGATGTGGATTCGCCGGCACCGTGGGCCGCCCGGACGGAGGAGAGGGAGGATCCGGGCGACCCACCACGCCGACAGTCACGCTCCAGCCCGCGATCGCCGTGGTTGCCGTCGGTCCGATCGCGAGCCCGTCACGCGCCGCCTGTTGACGCGACCGGCTCAGGCCGACCGCACAGGAGGACAACATCGTGCGACCGTCCGAACGCGCGCCAAGGTCGCCGAGACGGGCGGATCGGTCTCGGCGGCCGCCGAGCGGTGGCTGCGTTCGGATGGAAACACGACGGCTTGCACGTTATTGGCCGCGCTTGGTATTGTCAAGAATCTTGATCGACAATATATGCTTTAGCCCCATGTGGGGGACGGCT
Source organism: Solirubrobacteraceae bacterium (assembly GCA_049522915.1). Classification (GTDB taxonomy): domain Bacteria; phylum Actinomycetota; class Thermoleophilia; order Solirubrobacterales; family Solirubrobacteraceae; genus Palsa-513. Next base: position 36,326 of record JBEKNK010000013.1, read on the forward strand.
GTGATCTTGACGTCGGGGGTCGAGACGGTTGGGAAGGAGCGTGGACGCCACGATGGCGGCACGACCTGATGGCTCGGGGTTGGTCGGCAGGGGCGGCTGGACCGCCCGCGTCTTCTCCTTCCCGAATCCGGTCAACGAGGTGTCGGCGCGGCTTGTGGCGGGGGGCGTGGTCCTGCTGAGCCTCGTGACGATCGTCTTCGACCAGCCATGGCTCACGGCCGTGATCGCCTACGGCTTCGTCGCGCGGGTGCTCAGCGGCCCGACGCTGAGCCCGCTTGGCCAGCTTGTCACGCGCGTCATCACGCCGCGGCTGCATGTGGCCGAGCGACCGGTGGCCGGCCCGCCCAAGCGCTTCGCGCAGGCGATCGGGGTCGCGTTCTCGGTGTCTGCGGCGATGCTGGCGCTGGCACTCGGCCTTACCACCGCCGCCTACGCCGTGCTCGGAGCGCTGATCGTCGCCGCCACGCTCGAGTCGGTGTTCGGCCTGTGCCTGGGCTGCAAGGCGTTCGCCCTCTTGATGCGAGCCGGTGTGATCCCGGAAGAGGTCTGCGAGCGCTGCAACGACATCGCGGCCGGGCGCGCCGGGCACGGCTGAGCGATGCTCGCCGGCAAGCCGACGCGGTGGGCGATCACGGCCCTCGCGGTGCTGGGGCTCGCGCTCGTCGCGATGCCCGCGGCCTTTCAGATGTTCGACCGCGCGCCGAAGGGCGCGCGCATGATCGCGGACTTTCGCCCGTACATGACAGTGGCCCGACTGAGCGGCTACCAGACCGAATTGCGCCAGATCGACGCCGCCGTCAAGGAGGGCGGCACGAGCGTCGCCGCCCAGCTGTCCCGATCGTCGTCGAGCTTCGCGACACGCTTCCCGGACTTCGCGCAGTTCGAGCGGCAATGGAGCGCGATCTACCCCGACATGAGCGGAATGCTCACGACGATCCGGCGTAACGTCGGCAACTACGAGGCCGTGGCTGCGCTGCCGAGCTTCACGCTGTTCCCCTGGTTCTTCGTGATCCCCGGGGTGATCGTGCTGGCGCTTCTTGGCCTCGGAATCATGCGTCGCGCTCGCTGGCGCAGCGTCCGTTGGGCGCTTGTCGCGTTGGGGCTCGCGCTCGTGCTCGCCCCGGCCGTGTTTCAGATGTTCTCGCGCGCCCCTAAAGGCGGTCGCATGATGACCGCGTTCAAGACGATCGAGACGAGCGGGCGGGTCGCGCGGATCCAGGGCTACTTCGGTGAGATCGCCGCTGGTCAGGGCGCGGTCGCACTCGAGCTCATCCCGGCGCTGCGGCGCTCCGGCGAGAGCGCTGCCGAGATCAGCACCGATTACCCGGGACTCACGACCTTCGACGCACAGTGGGTCCACATCCTCAACGACATGACGCCGATGATCGGCGCGATGAGCGACAACGTGGCCAACTACCAGGCGGTGGCGGCGCTGCCGCCGTTCGCGCTGTTCCCGTGGTTCTTCGTGCTCCCCGGCCTGCTCGTCGGCGGCGTCGCCGCCGGCGGCGGTCTCCGCCGGCTGCGCCGAGCCCGCGACGAGTCCTCCTCAGACGTTCTCAGTTCCTCAACCGAAGGAGTCATATGACCAATCGATCACTGCCGCGTCTCGGCGTCGGCCTCGCGGCGCTGGTAGCGCTGGCGCTCGCCGCTGTTCCGGCGAGCGCGGGGCAACTCAAGGGTACGTTCGGCATCTCTGCCGGCTCGTACTTCCGCATGATCTACCCTGCCGCCGCCAAGTCCAAGTCGAAGTACTTCTCCAACCCGTACTCGACCGATGCTGACAAGACCTACACGCTCGTCACCGGCGGCACCGATGGCGGTCTGCGCACGGGAGTGCTGCAGCCGGCCCCGACCCCGGCCTTCGACGCCAAGGGCAACTCCCTCGCCGGGCGCATCATCCGCCCGACCAGCTTCACTGGGATCGACTTCGGCCTCGTGACGCTCGGGACCGCTCCGAGCATCTCCGTCAGCGCGGGCCGGCTGAGCGGACAGCTCGTCGGCTTCACGGCGCAGTGGAACAAGCTCTCCTTCAAGCAGGGTTCCAGCGATGTCAGCGGGACCTACAACGCCAAGACCCACGCGTACGTGCTCACGTGGACGAGCGTGATCTCCGGCGGGCCGTTCAACGGCTTCACCGGATACTGGCACCTGCAGGGCAAGTTCGTCTCGTAGCCGGCGGCAGCTCCGCACGGACCTGCGGTGTTCCAAAGCCCGGGCGTCGCAGCGGTTGTTGGATTGGGGGGGTGGCCTCGGCCTGTGCGGCGAGGGCCGCCCCCCCGTCCGCACCGTCACCGTGGTGGCGCCTGCGATCGGCTCAGCAGCGCGCGTACATCGTGAAGTCGCCGTTCGCCGCGATCACGCGGAAGCGGCGACGCTCGAATGAGGCCAGCGGATGGGTGACGTCTTGGAAGAAGCCCCCCGCTGCGCCTCGGGTTGCTTCGATCACGATGCCCTTGTCGGGCACTCCGGAGTTCACGACGGACAGCGTGGCGGGGTTGCGGTGCAGGTCGAAAGCGAGGATGGGGACGATCCGCCAGTTCGCGGCGAGCGGCGAGCAACCGGCCAGCGTCAGGCGAACCGACGGCGGGGCGACCAGTCGGGCCAGCGCGATCTCGGCCTGCGCCTGTCGGGAGAAGATGTCGCGGTCGAGGTCGATGTCGCGCAGATTCGCGGGCACTTCGGCGACCGTCGCTGCGGCGACGGCGAGGGCCGCCACGGCCCACAGCCATCTCGTGCGGCGGGCGACAACGCGTTGCCAGCCGACGAGGAAGTACGCGAAGAAGACGGCCGTGAGGCAGAGGATTGGAAGTGCGTAGCGCTGGTTCAGTGGGAGAGTGGCTGCGCCAAGCGCGAGAAAGCTCGCCGCGCTGAGCGCCAGCGCGAGCGCGAGGACGGCCGGAAGCGCCCGCGTGCGCAGGTTGATCAGCACACCGCTGGCGGCGCCGGCGAGCACCGGCTTGCCGAAGTTCTGCGTGAACACCGCGACGAGCCGCCCCGGCGCCTGCGCGAGACCGGTCGGCCGCGCAGTGGCGACCGTGGCCCGCTGGGTGTAGGTGAGCGAGTAGATCGGGTTTCCCGTCATCACGAGGTCGTTGACGATCCACAGCAGCGGGGCGCTCGCGGCGAGCACGGCGAGGCGGACCCGCTCCCGATTGCCCGCGCGCGGCGCGAGATAGCACCAGTAAGCCGCCGAGAGAACCCAGGCCTCGGGCCTGAAGAGGCCCGCGAGCGCGAGCAGCGCGAGCGGCGCTGTCCCGCGGCGCGGGCGGGCGGCTTCGAGCGCGAGCGCTCCGAGAACCGCGGCGGCGCTCGGGAGATCCGACACGGTTGCCTGGCCGATGATCGTGAAGAAGATCGGCGCGCTCGCGGCGAGCGTCAGTGCGGCGATCACGCCGAGCGCGGTCAGCCGCACAGCGCGTCCGACCGCGACGAAGCCCACGACCAGGGCGCCCGCAGCGGCGTACACGATCACGCGCATGGCGGCGAGTGCGCTCCCGCCGAACAGCGCGGCGATGGCGCCGGTGAGGATTGACGCCGGGTGGGGCGTCGAGGCTCCCCACAGCTGAACATGGGGCAGGCTGCCGTCGATCAGCTCGCGACCCCAAAGCAGCGAGAACGAGACGTCGTAGAGGTTGAGCGGCGTGTCCGGGAGGCTGAAGGAGAGCGCCAGCGCGACGAGGAGCGCGCCTGCCAGCGCCAGCCCGGAGGTCTTCACACGATCGTCGATCGTCGTACGTCGGGGTGGGGAAGGGAGATTCCTCATAAAACAGATCAGAAATCTATACAATGCCTCGCGCTGTGCGGGTCGACATCCATCAGCACCTCTGGACCGAGGCTCTCGTGGCTGCGCTGGAGCGTCGCTCGCGCCTTCCGTTCATCCGCCGCGACGAGGGGCTGTGCATGGTGCACCTCGCCGGCGAGGTCGCCTCGGCGGTCGATCTCCAGAGCGAACGGCCGTCGCGCCGCGTCGCTTTGCTCGAGCGCGACGGAGTCGACGGCGCAGTCATCGCCCTGTCCAGTCCACTCGGCATCGAGGCCCTTCCGCGGGCCGAGGCCCGGCCATTGATCGACGCGCACCTCGATGGGGTGGAAGGGCTTGGCGAGCCGTTCAGGGCGTGGGGCCCGCTGGCCCTGGAAGGGTTGCGCCGCCACGACGTCGACGAGGTGCTCGAGCGCGGCTGCGTGGGCGTCTCGCTGCCCGCCGGAGCGTTCGAGCCGTGCTCGTCGTTGAACTCGCTGTCTCCTGTGCTTGCCCGCATCGAACAACTCGACTTGCCCCTGTTCGTCCACCCGGGACCGGGCCTCGGCGCGCGGCCGCGGGAATCCGGGATCGCGGATCCGCTGTGGTGGCCGGCGCTGACCCGCTACGTCGCGCAGATGCAGGCGGCGTGGCTCACGTTCAGCGCGCTCACCCGCCGCGCGCACCCGCGGCTACGCGTCGTATTCGCGATGCTCGCGGGCGGAGCCCCGCTGCTCAGCGAGCGACTCGCCGCGCGAGGCGGGCCTGCCGTCGCGATCCGCGACCCCCACAGCTTCTACGACACGTCGTCCTATGGTCCGGTCGCGATCGAGGCGATGGCCCGTCGCGTAGGTGGCGAACAGCTGCTCTACGGCTCCGACCGCCCGGTGATCGAACCGTTCGCGAGCGGCCGCGAGGCGCTGCTGAGCAAGAACGCCGGGCGGCTGCTCGACCGCGCTGGAGTCCCGGCATGAGCTTGCGGCGCTCCGCAGCCGACTTCCTCGGAGTCATCGAGCTCGTGCGCTTCGCAGCCGAGCTCGCTAACTCGCCGGAGCGCTGGCGCGATCTCGTCCGTCCAGACGGCGACGCACGCGTGTACGAGGCGATCTGGTCCGACGAGCGCGTCAACGCGTGGGCGATCCGCTGGTCGCTCGCCTCCGACACCGGGTTTCACGACCACGACGACTCGGCCGCCGGGATCGTCGTGATCGAGGGGAGCGTGATCGAAGAGCGCTTGACAATGGCCGGTCCGCCGCTCGCGCGCCGATTCGCCGCCGGCCAGTCCTTCCACATCTCGCCATCGGCGATCCACCGAGTGCATCACGCCGGTGGCCCTGCAGCACTCACGATCCACGCCTACTCGCCGCCTCTGCGCCACCAAGGCGTCTACCGCATAGATCCCGACGGCGTCCTCGAACGTGACGCGATCCCCTACACCGAAGAGCTACGAGCGCTGCACGATCTCGCGCGCCCATGAGCGCGGCAGCACCCTGAGCCATCCCGGCTTCCTAGTGAACGCAGGATCCTCGGGGTGAGCTCGGCTCCCTTGCTCGGGTTGTGGTCCCGGCGGTCGCGAGTTCGAATCTCGTCGCTCACCCTTAGGAAATGGCTGCACAAGCGCTACTTTTCCAATCCGGCAAGAAGCGCCGGCGGGAATCTTGGGACCAATTTGGGACCAATTTGTCGGCCAACACGTGGGCTCACCGCTGTGACCAAGACGCGGAAGTAGTCGCCCGGGGCGCCGGGTTGCGCGCCTCCTTCCGCCGTGGGAGCGGGCGTTTCGAGCGGCATCGAGCGACCTGCTGCTCCTCGTCCAACTCGGCGTCTGCTGGCTACGGGTCGGCCACCCGCTTTCCGCGCAACGTAGGGAAAGCCGGCCAATGGCGTCAGGGGATCGTCTCGACACCAAGAGCGGGGCCCGTTCTCGCGAATGATGGAAAGCGGCGAAGCGTGACCCCCGCTCCCGACGCCGGCCAGGAAAGGCCGCCGAGCCTGAGATTGCGGCGCTCTCACGGGCGCCTGGGGCGCAGACCCTGGGCGATTTCGTTGTTGTACTACAATAATATTTCATGGCCACGGTGAGCTTCCCACGTGTTGATCGTGATGCGCGGCGTCGTTCCGTGGTGCTGGCCATCTGCTGTCTGAGCGTGTTCATGGCGGGCCTCGACGTGACGATCGTCAATGTCGCGTTACCGTCGATCCAGCGGGCGCTGCACGCGTCGGTGAGCGGTCTGCAGTGGACGATCGATGCGTACACCCTTGTTATTGCGTGCCTGCTCATGCTGTCGGGCTCGCTCGCGGATCGCTTCGGCCGCCGCCGGGTCTTTCAGATCGGGCTGGCGTCGTTCGCGCTGGGGTCGTTGCTGTGCAGCGTGGCTCCGTCGCTGGGGTGGCTGATCGCGTTTCGCGGGCTGCAGGCCGTCGGCGGGTCGATGCTTAACCCGGTAGCGATGTCGATCATCGCCAACACGTTCGCCGACGACGCCGGGCGCGCGAAGGCGATCGGCATGTGGGGATCGGTGGCCGGGCTCAGCCTCGCCAGCGGCCCGGTGCTCGGAGGCGTGCTGGTGAGCGCGATCGGGTGGCGTTCGATCTTCTGGATCAACGTTCCCGTCGGTCTGATCGCGATCGCGCTGACGCTACGGTTCGTGCCCGAGTCGCGGGCCGAGCAGCCCCGGCGGCTTGACCCTCCAGGTCAGCTGTTGGTGATCGCGCTACTGGGGTGCCTGACCGCGGGGATCATCGAGGGGCCGCGCAGTGGCTGGGGTTCGGCGCCGATCGTCGCGCTGTTCGCGATTGCCGTGCTCGCGGCGATCGTGCTGGTGCTGCTCGAGGGTCGGCGGCGTGAGCCGTTGATCGACATGCGGTATTTCCGCAGCGCGCCGTTCTCAGGAGCCACCCTGATCTGCGTGGTCGCGCTCGCGACCCTGGGCGGCTTTCTGTTTCTCAACACGCTGTACCTGCAGGATGTTCGCGGCTACAGGGCGCTGCACGCCGGATTGCTCACGATCCCGATGGCCACGATGCTCGGCGTGTTCTCCATCGTCTCAGGCCGCTTGGTGGCCAGCCGCGGACCGAGGCTCCCTCTCATCGCTTCCGGGGGGCTGATCGCCGTGGGAGCGATCCTAATGATCGGCCTTAGCGCACACACCGCTGTGTGGTACCTGATCGTCGCCTACCTCATATACGGTCTAGGTGCGGGCCTGGTCAGCGCCCCGATTACCAACACCGCGCTCTCAGGCATGCCCCGAGACCAGGCCGGCGTTGCCGGCGCGATCGCCTCCACCTGTCGCCAGACCGGCGCGGCCCTCGGGGTCGCGGTGACCGGCGCGATCATCGCCGCCAGCTCGGCCGGCTTCGTGCACGCCAGCCACGCGGCGTGGGCTGTGCTCGCCGGCTGTGGACTGACAGTCATGCTGCTCGGCACGGTCTCGACCGGACGCTGGGCGCTAGCGACCGCCGAGCGAAACGGCGCACGCCTGGCCACTGACTTGAGCCCCGCCCCGGCAGGAGCCCGATGACCACCCGATCGGCCACCCAACCAGACACCGCATCCCGAGTGTGGAGCGCGCTGCATGAGTTCGT
>JBEKNK010000014.1:0-42816 GCA_049522915.1 Solirubrobacteraceae bacterium
GCGCCCGCGTCCGAGGCGCCCGCGTCCGAGGCGCCCGCGTCCGAGGCGCCCGCGTCCGAGGCGCCCGCGTCCGAGGCGCCCGCGTCCGAGCCGGGGTGCGCGGCCGCCGCGGCCGAGCCCGAGCAGCTGGGGTTGTTCTGAACGCGCTGAGGGTGTACGAGACCGCCGATCCGGCGGCGACCGAGGCGATCGGCGCCGAGCTCGCCGCCCGGCTGCGCGCCGGGGATCTCGTGCACGTCCGCGGCGAGCTTGGAGCGGGCAAGACAACCCTCGTGCGGGGAGCGTGCCGAGCGCTCGGCGTCAGCACGCCGGTGACCAGCCCGACGTTTGCGATCGCCCATCGCTACGACGCCGCCGACGGGCTGGTCGTCGCCCACCTCGACCTCTACCGGCTCGCCGGGCTCGAGGCCGAGGACCCCGACCTGCTCGACGACTACGTCGGTCGCGACGCGATCACCTTCGTCGAATGGCCCGACCCCCACGCCGCCGCCGAGCTCGGAGCGCCGCCACGGATCACCGTCGAGCTCGCCCACCTCGACGGCGACCGCCGCCGCGTGGAGGTGCGCGGGTGAACGTGCTCGGCCTGGAGGGCGACAGCCGCCGAGTGGAGGTGCGCGGGTGAACGTGCTCGGCCTGGACACCGCCACGCCCTCGACCGCCGTCGCGCTCGCACGCGCGGACGGCTGGCTGCGTGAGGCGCGCGACGAGGTCGCGACCGGCGAGCGTCCGGCGCACACCGGGCGACTGCTCGCCCTGGCGGCCGAGCTGCTCGAGCAGGCCGGTCTTGGCTGGGCGCAACTTGACCGCGTTGCGGTCGGCGTCGGTCCGGGCGGCTACACGGGATTGCGGATCGGCCTCGCCAGCGCACACGGCATCGCCCTGGGGACCGGGGCGGAGCTGGTCGGGGTGGGGACGCTTCGCGCGCTCGCCGAGCCGCTCCGAGCTCGGAGCGCGGCCGCCGTGCTCGACGCGCGCCGCGGGGAGGCGTTCATCGCCGTCTACCGCGACGGCGAGGAGCTGCTTGAACCGCGCGTGTGCCGGCCGGCGGAGTTGGCCGGTTTCGCGCTCGCGGGCGGGCCGGACACGCTGGCGATCGGTGACGGGGCGCTACGCTTCGCAGACGCCTTCGAGCGCGCCGGCATCGCCGTCGCCCCGGCCGGCAGCCCCCTGCACGCCGTCGGCGCGGCGGCGATCTGCCGCCTGGCGATCAGCGGACACACGGTCGCGGCCGCCCCCGACTATCGGCGGCTCGCCGACGCGGAGATCGCGCTGGGCGCAAGGCCACGATGACCGAGCAGCTTCCAGTTGAGGTCCGCCCACTCGCCTACAGCGATCTGCCGGCGGTCGCGGCGATCGAGCGCCGGGCGTTCCCGACGCCGTGGTCGATCGCGATGTTCGTGCTCGAGATGTCGAAATCGACCGGGCTCTGCCTCGCCGCTCTCTGGGACTCCACGCTGGTCGGCTACACCGTGTGCTCGCGCTACGACACCGTCTGGCACGTGATGAACATCGCCGTCGACCCCGACCACAGGCGCCGTGGGATCGCCTCGGCGCTGCTCAGAGAGCTCTACGCACGCGCCGGCGACGTGCATGCTCAATTCACCCTCGAGGTGCGTCGTTCCAACCAGGCGGCGATCGAGCTCTACCAGCGCGACGGCTTCGCGATCGCCGGGCTGCGGCGGCGCTACTACCAGGACAACGGCGAGGACGCGCTGATCATGTGGCGCACACCGGCGACGCTCGAGGGGCGCCTGGACGACGTGCCGGCGGCCGACCCCGTCGCGCACCACCGCCCGTGATCCTGGCGTTTGAAACCAGTTGCGACGACACGGCCGTCGCGCTCGTGAGCGACGACGGCCGTGTCCTCGCCAACGTCATCTCCTCCCAGGAGGTCCACGACCGCTTCGGCGGCGTCGTGCCCGAGATCGCCGCGCGCCACCATCTCGAGCTGATCGACGCCGTTGTGGCGGAGGCGTTCACGCGCGCCGGGGCCGGCGTCGAGGACGTCTCCATGGTCGCGGCGACGCGCGGGCCAGGGCTGATCGGCGCGCTGCTCGTCGGCTTCTGCGCCGCCAAGAGCTTCGCCGCGGCTCGCGAGCTTCCGTTTGCGCCGGTCGACCACCTCGAGGGGCACATCGCCGCGGCGTATCTCGCGCCGGCGCGCTTTGAGCCGCCGTTCCTCGCGTTGATCGCCTCCGGCGGACATACCCTGCTGCTCGATGTGACGCAGCGCGGCGGCCCGGTCGAGGTGCTTGCACGGACGCTCGACGACGCCGCCGGAGAGGCGTTCGACAAGGGTGCCCGGATGCTCGGCCTCGGCTATCCGGGCGGCGCGGCGCTCGCGCGCCTCGCCGCCGACGGAGATCCGAGCAGCTACGACTTTCCGACCGGACGCAGCGAGGACTTCTCCTTCGCAGGGCTGAAGACCGCGTTGCTCTACAAGACCCGTGAGGTCGACCTGAGCGATCGCGGTGTGCGGGCGGATCTCGCCGCCGCCTACCAGCGGGCGATCGTGGAGGCGCTGCGCAGGCGCGTGCTGCGCGGGCTCGAGCGCACGGGGCGCACGCGCCTCGCGCTCGGCGGCGGTGTCGCAGCCAATCTCGCCCTGCGCGCGCGACTCTCGGAAGTAGGCGTCGAGCTGTTCCTGCCGCCGACCGAGCTGTGCACCGACAACGCCGCGATGATCGCAGCCGCCGCGCTCGATCGCGAGGCGTTGCCCTATCCGGACTACCTCGGGCTGGACGTGTACGCGACGGGCCAGGGGCCGCTGCGGTGAGCGTCGTCGTGCTGTACGGGCGGCCTGGATGCTGCCTGTGCGACGAGGCGCGCAGCGTTCTGGAGCGCGTCCGCGCGCGGCAGCCGTTCGAGCTGATCGAGTTCGACATCGAGCGCGACGACGCGTTGCTGCGCGCCTACCTGGAACGGATCCCGGTGGTCACGCTGGACGGTGAGGAGCTGTTCGAATTCGCCGTCGACGAGTCGATCCTGGAAGACAGGCTCGCTAGAGTCCCCCGGATGACCGAAGAGCTTTCCGCGGCGGCCGGTGAGGATCTCGCGGCAAGCGCCGAGCGCCTGTCGCTCGGTGTCGCGGCTCGGCTGTCGCGCTACCTCCAGGTTCTGACTCAGGCCCGCAAGATGGGCCGCGAGACGATCTCCTCCCACGAGCTCGCCGAGTACACGCACGTCAACTCGACCCAGATTCGTCGCGACCTCTCGGGCTTCGGCAAGTTCGGCAAGCGCGGTGTCGGCTACAACGTCGACTCGCTGCTGGCACAGATCCGCAAGATCCTGCGCACCGCCGGCCAGCACAACATCGCGCTGTTCGGCGCCGGCCACCTCGGCACGGCGATCGCCTCCTCGGAGATCTTCGCCGACCACGGCTTCCGCGTCGTCGCGATATTCGATGCCGACCCCGCCAAGGTCGGGCAGCGCGTGGGAGCACACGTCGTGCGCCACAACGACGAACTCCGTGCCGTCGTCGACGAACAGGACATCGTCGTGGGCGTGCTCGCCGTGCCGACGGCCGCCGCGCAGGGGCTCGCCGACGATCTCGTCGCCGCAGGGGTGAAGATCGTCTTCAACTATTCCGATGCGCTGCTCGACGTCCCGCCCGAGACGACGGTCCACACCTCGAGTCCGGCGGTCGATCTGCTCTACGCGCTCTACTTCTATCTCGCCTGATCGGTGTCCGCGATCGACCTCGACCGGGCCGTGGAGACCTTCGCGGCGTCCACCGACCTGACCGTGGGGATCGAGGAGGAGTTCTCGATCCTCGACCCCGGAACGCTGGACCTCGCTCCGCGCTTCGAGGAGCTTCGCGATGCGGCCGCGCTCGTCGACCCGACCCTGCACGAGCACATCACCGGTGAGCTGATCTCATCGGAGATCGAGATCATCTCCGGCGCGGGCGTTGATCTCGCCGACGCGCTGCGCCGTCAGCGCGAGCGTCGCCGGGCCCTCTTCGCGCTGGCGGGTGCGAGGGGCGCAGAACTGGGGGCGACCGGCACGCACCCCTGGGCGGACTACCGGGAGCAGCCCGTGATCGACACCGAGCACTATCACCGTGTCGAGGAGGGTCTGAAGTACGTCGCCTGGCGCAACAACACATTCAGCCTGCACGTGCACGTCGGCGTACGCGACATCGACCGCGCGGTTCGCGTGTGCGACCGCATGCGCGCGCTGCTGCCGCTGCTGCTCGCGGTCTCAGCGAACTCGCCTTTCCTGGACGGCCGGCTCGCCGGGCTGCACTCGGCGCGGACCCAGACCTTCACGCGCAGCTTCCCGCGCTGCGGCGTTCCCTACACCTTCGGCGGCTGGCCCGCGTTTCGGCGATACATCGAGCTGCTGATCGCGACGCATTCGATCATCGAGTTCACGCAGGTCTGGTGGTCGGTGCGACCGCACTTCTCCTACGGCACGGTCGAGGTGCGCATCTGCGACGTGCAGCCCACGGCCGGCGAGTCAGACGCCCTCGTCGGCCTGATCGTGGCGTGCGTCGCCCAGGTCCTGCTCGAGCTTGATGCGGGCGATCGCAGCGAGCCGCTGGCCGGGTACCTGATCGAGGAGAACATGTGGCGCGCGATTCGCCACGGGCTCGACGGGCGGATGATCGACTTCGCCGCGGGCGATGAATATCCCTCCGCCGAGATCGTCGAGAGGCTGCTTTCCTGGAGCGCTCCGGCACGCGCGGTGCACGGGCTCGAGCTCGAGACGCCGCCAGGGGAGCCCAACGGAGCCCAGCGCCAGCGCGCGATGATCGAGGCCGGGGCCTCGATGCGCGAAGCTTTCGAGGGCTGTGTGCGCGCGACGCGCGCGACCTATTCGGAGGAGGTCCGAGCATGAGCGCCGATATCGATGGTTCGAATGTGGGTGGCGCGGGCGGGGAGCCCAGCGAGGCGGAGCTGCGCGCCGCCTGGGAGGAGCAGCTGCGCCTGCTGACGCCGGCGGATGTGATCGTCCAGACTGCGGTCTCGCTGATCAGCCTCGCCGGGCGGCGTCTGGGGCTCGAGCCGGGCACCGAGGGCGAGCGTGATCTCGGCCAGGTGCGCGACGCGATCGACGGCGCCCGTGCGCTGCTGCCCGTGCTGGAGCGCGGGGAGGGCGCGCCGACGCTCGCGCCGCTGCGCGATGCGATCTCCGCCCTGCAACTTGAGTACGCGAAGCTCGCCGCGACCGGGGGTGCAGGCGCGCCCGAGCCCGCCGGCGCAGGCGGCACCGGCGGCGAAGGGCCGCCGCCGGCGGCGCCGCCGCGCGCTCCCGCGCCGGACGGCACGCCCGACGCCGGGCCTGCCCAGCGTAGCGGCCGGCTGTGGGTGCCCGGGTCGTGAAACTGCTCTCGCGCCGCGGCTAGCTATAGACTGCGCCTGTTTGTTACATGCCGGGCGGGCGTGTGAACCTGCCCGGCTTTCCTGTTCTGTCTGGCGGTGCGAACGCTCGTGCAGACGTCATGGTGAGGAGCTGCCTTGAGTAATTTTCTGACCAACCACGGGGTCGTCGTCGCCCTCGTGTGTGCGGCCTGCGCCGTCCTTTACGGAGCGTTCACAGCGCGCGCGCTGCTGGCGCTCTCCCCCGGCAACGAACGGATGCAGAGCATCTCCGCCGCCGTCCAGGCCGGCGCGCGCGCGTATCTCAACCGTCAGTACACAACGATCGCCGGCGTCGGCGTCGTGCTGTTCATCGCGCTGATCTTCGTGCAGAACATCGCCGTCGCGGCCGGCTTCGCGGTCGGTGGGGTGCTCTCCGGCTCGACCGGCTACATCGGCATGAACGTGTCGGTGCGCGCCAACGCCCGCGTGGCTGAGGCCGCGCGAGGTGGGGTCCCGCCCGCGCTGAGCGCCGCCTTCCGGGGCGGCGCCGTCACGGGTCTGCTGGTCGTCGGGCTCGCGCTCACCGGCGTGTCCGGCTACTACGGCGTGCTGACCGCGATCTTCCACGACAGCCCGAAGACCTCGATCGACGCACTGATCGGGCTCGGCTTCGGCGGCTCGCTGATCTCGGTGTTCGCGAGGCTCGGCGGTGGCATCTTCACGAAGGCGGCCGACGTCGGCGCCGACCTCGTCGGCAAGGTCGAGGCGGGGATCCCCGAGGACGACCCGCGCAACCCGGCGGTGATCGCGGACAACGTCGGCGACAACGTCGGCGACTGCGCCGGAATGGCGGCCGACCTGTTCGAGACCTATGCGGTCACGGCGGTCGCCGTGATGCTGCTCGGCGTGCTCACCTTCAGCCAGAGCACTCGCGTCGCGCTGTTCCCGCTGTTGCTCGGCGGCGTCGCGATCATCGCCTCGATCATCGGCACGTTCTTCGTGCGCTCGAGCACCGGCAACGTCGAGGGCGCCCTCTACAAGGGCCTGATCGCCTCGGGTGTGATCGCCGCGGGCGCGTTCGCGCCGATCACCTACTGGCTGATGCACGGAGTGGTGCTCAAGGGCGGGGCGGCGGGCCCGGCATGGGGCAAGCTCTACCTGTGCGCGCTGGTCGGGATCGCCGTCACGGCCTGCCTGTTCGTGATCACCGACTACTACACCTCGACCCGCTTCTCGCCCGTCAAGAAGACCTCCAGGGCCTCGCTCACGGGTCACGCGACGAACATCATTCAGGGCTTCGCGTCGGGCCTGCAGGCGACCGCGCTGCCGGCGATCGTGCTGGTGCTCGGGATCCTCGCCTCGTGGAAGCTCGCCGGCGGGGGGACGATCGGCATCTACGGCATTGGCGTGGCGGTGATGGGTCAGCTGTCGCTGACCGGCCTGATCGTCGCACTCGACGCATTCGGCCCGATCACCGACAACGCCGGCGGCATCGCCGAGATGGCGGACCTGCCCGAGGAGGTGCGCAACGTCACCGATCCGCTCGACGCCGTCGGCAATACCACCAAGGCGGTGACGAAGGGCTATGCGATCGGCTCGGCGGTGCTCGCCGCGGTCGTGCTGTTCGCCGGCTTCAAGGACGAGCTGGCAGCAAAGGGACACGTGTACGCGTTCTCGATCTCACAGCCGCCCGTGCTGATCGGCCTGATCATCGGCGGGATGATGGTGTGCCTGTTCGCGTCGCTGTCGATCGAGGCCGTCGGACGCGCCGGCGGCGCCGTGGTCGAGGAGGTGCGCCGCCAGTTCCGCGAGAAGCCGGGAATCATGGACGGCACCGACGAGCCCGACTACGCGACCTGCGTGGACATCGTCACGCGCACCGCGCAGCGCGAGATGATCCTGCCGTCGCTGTTGCCGATCGTGCTCACGCTGATCGTCGGGCTGATCGACGTCCAGGCGCTCGGCGGGATGCTGATCGGCGTGATCGTCGTCGGCTTCTTCTTCGCCGTGCTGATGACCGCCGGCGGCGGCGCCTGGGACAACGCAAAGAAACTGATCGAGGACGGCGCCTACGGCGGCAAGGGCTCCGAAGCCCATGCGGCGTCGGTCACCGGCGATACGGTCGGTGACCCGTTCAAGGACACCGCCGGGCCGGCGATCAACCCGATGATCAAGGTCGCCAACATCGTCGCGATCCTGATCATCCCGCTGATCACCTAGTCGCGATGCCGAATCGACGATCGTCGCCGCCGGGCCCGAGACGCTCCGTGCACGACAGCGTCACGCGGGTTCTGTCGGCGGCGATGATCGTGCTCGGCGTGCTCCTGATCGCTCGCGGCGCGCTCCTCGCCGTGGTGATCGGCGCAGCCATGATCGCCGCCGGCGCCGGCCGGCTGTGGGTCGTGGCGCAGCAGCGTCCGCGACGATGAGCGACTCCTGGGGCCGGGGCGCCGGCTCGATCGGCTGGACCCGGCTCGGCGTCATCGTCTGGACCTCGCTCGCGAGTTCGATCTACTTCTCGCTGGGGATCGTCTCCGGGCACGCGCTCGGCCTCACGCCGCTCGTCTACCTCGCCGCCGGGCTGTTCTTCGCCCTGACGGCGATGACCTATCTCGAGGGCGCCAAGATGCATCCGGAGCGCGCCGGCTCGACCGTCTTCGCGCGCTACGCCTTCAACGAGCTCGTCAGCTTCGTCGCCGCCGCTGCGGTGCTGCTCGACTACGTGATCCTGATCGCCGTCTGCGCGCTCACCGCGGCCGACTACCTCGCGACCTTCGTGCCCGCCCTGGGCCACGGCGCTCCACGCATCGCGCTGGCGCTGGCCGTCGTCGCCTACGTCGCGATCTCCAACGTGCTCGGCTTCGCGTCGCTGCACCGCGCGCGCCGGATCCTCGCGATCGTCGCCGTCGACCTGGTCATCCAGCTCGTCGTGATCGTGATCGGAATCGTGCTGTTCTTCCACCTCCCGACGATCACCTCGCACATACACCTCGGCCGCACGCCGACCTGGTCAGGTGTGATCTACGCCCTCGCGATCACCACCGTGGCCTTCATGTGCCTCGAGTCGGCGTCCGGGCTTTCCGGCGAGCTCTCGGTCAGCCGGACGGTTGTGCGACGGATCACCTGGGGAGCGAACCTGACGATCCTGGTCGTCTACGTCGGCATGGCGATCGTGGCGGTTACGGCGATACCGGTGGTCGGCGGGCAGTCCGGCCTCGCGACGAACCACCTGGGCGCGCCGGTGATCGGCATCGTCGAACGCTTCCACCCGGTGGCGCTGGCGGACGCGCTGAAGTACACGGTGGCCGCGGCGGCCGGCCTGACGCTGATCGCCGCCGCGCGCTCAGCGATGCTCGGCCTTTCGCGCCTGGCGTTCTCGCTGGCGACGAACCGCCAGATCCCGAGCGCGCTGGGACGGCTGCACCCGCAGCGGGCGACGCCGTTCGTGTTGATCGGGATCGCCGCCGCCGCAGCCGGAGCGCTCGTCGTGGCGGGCAACCTCGACTTCCTCTTCGGGATCTTCGCCTTCGGCGCGATGCTCGCGTTCACGATCGCTCACGTGTCGATCTGCGTGTTGCGCTACCGCGAGCCCGACCGGCCGCGGCCCTACCGGATGCCCGGCGGGGTCCGCCTTCGCGGCGGGGTGCTGCCGCTGCCGGCCGCGCTCGGCGCGCTGCTGTCAGGCGCCGGCTGGATCACGGTCGTCGTGCTGCACGCGGGTGCACGCTACGTCGGGCTTTCCTGGGTGCTCGCCGGCATCGTCTTCTTCGTGCTCTACCGCAAGCGTGAGGGCAGAGCGGTCGGCGCCCGCGTGACGGTGCCCGAGGCGGTGTTGCGCGCGCGGGCGCCCGAGCGCGACTTCGGCTCGATCCTCGTACCCCTGCTTGGCGGCGAGCTCGATGACGACCTCGTGCAGACGGCGGCGCTGCTGGTCGCCTCCGAAAGCGCCGACGAGGCGGCGATCGACCGGGCGACGATCGAGGCGATCTGGATCTTCCGTGTGCCGATGTCGCTGCCACTCGACGCGCCACTGCCGGAGCCGCAGTTGAAGGCGGCGCGCGCGGCGCTCGCGCGCGCGAAGCGCGTCGGTGAGGAGTACCGGGGGGTCGAGGTGGCGACCGCCACGGTCCGCGCGCGGCGCTTCGGCCAGGCGATCATCGAGGAGTCGCGGCGTCGAGGCGTCGAGGCGATCGTGCTGGCCGTTGACGACACGGCGCGCAGCCGTGCCGGATCGCTGCTCGGCGGGCGCACCCTCGTCGGTGAGAGCACGGTGTCGGAGACGATCCGCTACGTCGTCGACCGCGCGCGCTGCCGCGTCATCCTCACCGCACCGGCACGCACGGGGCCCCCGGAGCGCCTGGGCGCGCCCGACCAGTAGCATCAGGCCCGATGTTCGTATTGATCGTCGGAGCGGGACGCGTCGGGTCCGCAGTCGCCAAGCGTGCCCTCTCGCAGGGTCATCAGGTGTCCGTGTTGGACGAGGACCCGCTCTCCCACGAGCGGCTCGTGGAGATCGAGGGCCAGACCTGGGAGGACGCCGGGGGCATGTTCACCGTCGGCACGGCGCTCGAGGTCGACGCGCTGATCGAGGCGGGAGTCCAGCAGGCCGACGTCTTCATCGCCTCAACCGACGGCGACAACACCAACCTGACCGTCGCCCAGGTGGTCAAGCGCCGCTTCGGCATCGAGAAGGTGCTCTGCCGCGTGATGGACCCGGCCCGCGCGGCGTGGTACGCCGAACAGGGCCTGCACACCATCTCGCCGACCCAGCACGCGATCGAGATGTTCGAGCAGGCGCTCGGGGTGGAGTAGGCGCCGTGTACGTGATCGTCGTGGGCTCGGGCAAGGTCGGGCTGAACCTCAGTCGCGAGCTGATCGCGAAGGGCCATGAGGTCACGCTGCTGGAGGCTGACCGCCGGCGCTATCTCGTCGTGGAGGAGGAGCTCGAACACGCCGTGCAATACGGCGACGCCACCGAGCTGTGGGTGCTCGAGCGTGCCGGCATCCAGCGCGCCGACCTCGTCGTCGCGGTGACCGGCGACGACGAGGACAACATGCTGGTCTGCCAGGTCGCCAAGGAGAAGTACCTCTGCGAGCGCGTGATCGCGCGCGTCAACAACCCGCGCAACCTGCAGCACTTCAAGTTGCTCGGGATCCAGCCGGTCGTCTCGGCCACCGACCTGATCCTGCGGCTGATCGAGCACGAGGTGCCGCGCTACGGACTCGTCCACCTGCTCGCGCTGGAGGAGGAGCGGCTGGAGATCATCGAGCTCGAGGTGCAGGAGTCGGCGCCCGCTGCCGCCAAGCGCGTCGCGGACGTGGTGCTCCCGCAGGGCAGCCTGATCATCTCGGTGCTGCGCGACGGGCGCGGGTTCGTCCCGACCGCAGACACCGTCGTCGAGGCCGGCGACCAGGTCCTGCTTGTGCTCGACTCGGGACTCGAGGACCAGATCACGCCGGTCTTCGCGCCGGACTGATCTCGAACAGGCGTCGAGATTTGCGCGCTCGCCCCGGTTCCGGGAGGTGCGCGGGGCTATCCTGGCGCGCAATGAGACGAGGGCTGCAGATGCTTGCGGGCGCCGGCCTGCTCACGATGCTCGTGTTCTCGCCGAGCGCCTCGGCGGACGCCGTCGGATCCACCGCGATGCTGCGCACGGCGGCCACCACCGTGATCACGGCGGAGCTCGCGCGCGACGGCGCGACGGCTTGCAGCAAGCTCTACGCGCCGCTGGCGGCGACGCTCGACGGCAGGACCTGCGCGCAGCGCTGGGATGCCCGCAGCGCACGTCTGCTCGCCAAGGCGGGCGGAGCCGCTCGCCTGCGCGCCGATCTGCGGGCGGTCTCGACCGCGACCGTCGCCTACGACGGCCTGTACGCGACGATCGCCCTGCCTCACCCGCTGCTCGGCGGCACGAGCAGGTTCTACTGGACCGCCGAGTGCTGGATGCTGATGGACTGAGCCGGCGCCGTCTCACGCCGGCCAGCTCGCCGACCGGGGGACGAGCCAGCCCTCGACGGCTGCGCTCGAGGATCCTGCGGACTGAGGAGTGCTCGCGCGCGTCGGTCGCAGGCCACGGGCCGCCGATGATCTCGAGCGCCGCGCCTGAACACCCGACCGCCGGGCGACGCCGCGAGCCCGCCAACCATCTGCGGCAGAGCAAGCGCCCGGAAATCCGGGGCCCACTCGAGAACTGCGGGACAGGGACTCGAACCCCAAATTTCTGCTCCAGAGGCAGACGTGTTGCCGATTACACCATCCCGCAACAGGGCGCGTTGGGTCGCGTTCGCGGCGCAGCCTGACGGCCGGCCCGATGGCGACACGCCGCGATTATAGATCGGTTGGGGCTTGGATCCCCGGACCGGGCCGCCGCCTGCGAGCGTCCGCGGTGCCGGCGGACGGCGCACTGCCGCGACGGCCGCCCGGCGCGAGGGTGTAGCTCACGCCTCGCCGAGTGGCTGGCGCAGGAAGCGGATCATCGCCACGATGCCGACGAGAAGCCAGATCCCGAGCACCAGCACGTCGTTGCCCTTGATCCCGGCGCCGGTGGTGGCGGGGTTGAACGCGTACTGCAGGGCGTCGGCGAGGGCGTGCACCGGGAAGACCTCGGCAACGTGGCGCAGCCACGCCGGCTGGGTGTCGGTCACGAACCAGATCCCCGAGATGAAGGTCAGCGGGAGGATCGCGAAGTTGAGCACCGCGGGCGCGGCGTCGGCGTTGCGGATGTAGCGGACGATGCCGATGCCGAGCGTCGTGAAGCAGGCGCTGCCGAGCACGAGCGCGACGAAGAAGCCCGTCAGCGTGGCGCCGCGCACATGGACGTTGTAGCCAAGCCTCCCGATCAGGAGCACCAGCGCAGTCATGATCAGCGTCGTGATGCTGGAAGATGCGATCCGCCCGCCGACGTAGGACCAGCGTGGGAGCGGTGTTCCCTGCATCCGTTTGAGCACCCCCTGGTCGCGCAGGATCGCCGTGCTGACGGCGTTGTTGAAGAAGGTCGTGGCGATGATCCCGTAGGCGAGGATGCCGGGCACGAAGAAGTCGTTGTAGGGCAGGCCGTCGCGCGTCGAGATCGTGTCCTTGCCGAAGATCGACGCGAAGATCACCAGGAACATGATCGGCATCAGGAAGGCGAAGAATGCGCGGGCCCGATTGCGCCAGAAGGCGCGCTGCTCGTAGAGCGCCTGCCAGGCGGTGAGCCCGAGATCGCGGCGCAGCGTCGCCGGCGCCTCGTTCATCGCCGCAACGCCTCGATCTGCTCGCGCTCATCCGCGACGTGCTCGCCGGTCAACTCGAGGTAGACGTCCTCGAGTGACGGCTGCGAGACGGAGAACTGGGCGAGCTCGACGTCGTGCTCGAGCGCCCAGGCGGTGATCTGCGCCGTCGCGCGGAGCGTCTGGTCGGTGCGGATCAGCACCCGCCGGCCCTCGGCGGTCCGCTCCAGGGCCGCGACCGCCGGAAGCTGCTCGAGCGTCCATCCGTCGGGCAGCTCGAAGCGGATCTCGGCCGGCCGCGCATCGCGGCCCCCCAGCTCGTTTGGAGGCCCCGTCGCGATGATCTCGCCCGCGCGCATCACCGCGACGCGGTCGGCCAGCGTCTGCGCCTCGTCCATAAAGTGGGTCGTGAGGAAGATCGTCTTGCCGAGCCCGCAGAGCGCGCGGATCGTCGCCCAGGCCTGGCGGCGCGCCTGGGGGTCAAAGCCCGTCGTGGGCTCATCGAGGAAGACGAGGTCGGGGTCGCCGACCAGTGCCAGCGCGAGGTCGAGCCGCCGCCGCTGGCCGCCGGAGAGCTGCGCGGCGCGCGTGTCGCGCTTGGCGTCGAGCTCGACGAGCTCGATCAGCTCGCCTGCGCTGCGCCGGCGGCGGTGGTAGCGACCGTACATCTCGAGCAGCTCGCCGACCGTGAGCGCGTCCTGCACGCCGCAGGACTGCAGCACGATGCCGACACGTTCGCGGAGCTCTCGCGAGCCGACGGCAGGGTCGACGCCGAGTACGCTGACCTCTCCGCCACTGCGCGTGCGATAACCCTCGAGGATCTCGGCGATCGTCGTCTTGCCGGCACCGTTGGGTCCGAGCAGGCAGAACACCTCGCCGCTGGCGACCTCGAAGCTGACGCCGCGCACGGCCTCCAGCTCGCCGTAGCGCTTCGCCAGGCCGCTGACCTCGATCGCGTTCACTGTGGTTCAGACAATAGGCGCGCCGGCGAGCGAGCGGTGGGCGCACCGCGGCGCTTCACGCCGCCGCGGCGCCGTGCGACCAGTCGCGGTAGAGCTCCGCGTAGGGGCCGCCGGCGGCAAGCAGCTCGTCGTGGCTGCCCTGTTGCACGATGCGTCCCTCTGCCAGCACGACGATCCGGCTCGCGCCCTTGATCGTCGAGAGGCGGTGGGCGATCACGATCGCCGTGCGACCGGCCAGCAGCCGGCGCAGGCCGAGCTCGATCCGTCTCTCGGTGTGCAGGTCCACGTTCGAGGTCGCCTCGTCGAGCACGAGGATGCGGGGGTCGGCGATCATCGCGCGCGCGAACGCGACGAGCTGGCGCTGTCCGGCCGAAAGTTGGGCGCCTCGCTCGCCGACCTCCGTCTGGTAGCCGTGTTCGAGCCCCTCGATGAACTCATGCGCGCCGACCGCGCGAGCCGCGGCCTCGATCTCCGCCTCGGTCGCGTCGGGCGCACCGAAGGCGATGTTCGACCCGACGCTGCCCGAGAACAGGAAGGCCTCCTGCGGGACGATGCCGAGCTGCGAGCGCAACGACTGGTAGGTGACGTCGCGTACGTCGTGACCGTCGACCAGCACGCGCCCCAGCGTGGGGTCGTAGAAGCGCGCGACCAGCTTGGCGAACGTCGACTTGCCGGCGCCGGTGGCGCCCACCAGGGCGACGGTCTCCCCGGACGCGATCGCCAGGTCGATGTCGTCGAGCGCGAGGCGGTCGTGCTCGCCGTCGGGCTTGGTGTAGGCGAAGCTCACGTGCTCGAAGCGCAGCTCGCCCCGAATCGGGCCGAGCGTCGCGGCATCGGCTCGCTCCAGCATGTCCGGCTGCTCGTCGAGCAACTCGAAGATCTTGTCCAGCGCGGCCATGCCCGACTGGTAGGTCGTGTAGAGCTGCGAGAGCTGCGTGATCGGGTCGAAAAAGTTGTTCAGGGCCGCGAGGAAGCCGACCAGCACGCCGACCTTGATGGTTCCGTCGATCACCTGGTTGCCGCCGTAGAGCAGCACCGCCACGATCGCGATCGCCGAGATGAACTCGATCACCGGGAAGTAGGCAGCATTCATGTTGACCGTCGTCATATTCGCGCCGCGATTGAGCTCGTTGAGCGCCGCGAACTCGTCCGCGTGCCGCGCCTCCTGGCCGAACGCGCGCACGACGCGCACGCCGGAGATCGATTCCTGGAGGTAGCCGGTGATGTGGCCGATCGTCTCGCGGGTGCGGCGGTAGGCGTCGGCGGAGGCGATGCGGAAGACCAGCGAGCCGATCAGGATCAGCGGCAGCATCGTGAATGTGAGCAGTGCCAGGTGCACGTCAAGGTAGACGAGGATCCCGAGCGTGCCGATCAGCGTCAGGCCCCCCTGAAAGAGGGTCACGACGCTGTCGGTGACCAGCGTGTCGAGCGCCTCGACGTCGTTGGTCATGCGAGAGATCAGCGCGCCGGTGGGCCGGCGCTCGTAGAAGCTCACCGGGAGGCGCTGCAGATGGGCAAAGATCGCCAGCCGCAGGTCGGCCAGCGCGCGCTGCCCGACCCACTCGACCAGGAATGTCTGCGCGGTTGTCGCGACCCAGACGACGAGCGCCGCGACCACGAACCAGAGCACGATGAGCGCAAGCTTGTGCAGGTTGTGGGGGAGGATCCCATCGTCGATCGCGAGCTTCGCGAGTAGTGCCGGGGCGAGCGAGGCGGCGGTGCCGACGACCAGCGACACGAGCATCGCCACGACGCGGAAGCGGTAGGGCGCGAGCAGCGCCGCGAGGCCACGCAGACGCCGTCCCCGGCCGCTGGTGCCGCGCAGTCGCCGCCGCAGTTCGGTGGCACGCGAGGCGTGGACGCCACTCACAGTCCGGCCACCTTCCGCTCACGCGGCTTGCGTGTCAGGAAGACGCTGTCGGGAAGGCCCTTTTCGACGATCTCGCGATACAGCGGCGCGCGCGCCAGCAGCTCCTCGTGTGTGCCCTGCGCCAACACGGCGCCGTCCTCGAGCACGATGATCTCGTCGGCCAGGGCGATCGTGGAGAGCCGGTGGGCGATGATCAACGTGGTCCGCCCGGCCATCGCTTCGCCGAGCGCCCGCTTGATCTCACGCTCCGTCGTGGCGTCGACCGACGAGGTCGCGTCGTCAAGGATCAGGATTCGCGGGTCGGCGAGCAGGGCGCGTGCGATCGATATCCGCTGGCGCTGGCCGCCCGAGAGCGACAGCCCGCGCTCGCCGACGCGGGTGTCGTAGCCCTCCGGCAGCCGCTGGATGAACTCGTCGGCCTGGGCGCGTCGAGCTGCCTCCACGACCTCGGCGCGACTCGCCTGCGGTCGCGCATAGGCGATGTTGTCGTGCACGCTGGTGCTGAAAAGGAACGGGTCATCGCCGGTCACGGCGACCGCCGAGCGAACGGAGCCGAGGTCGACGAGCGCCAGATCAGCGCCGTCAACCAGCACGCGTCCCTCGCTTGGGTCATACAGCCGCGCGACGAGCGCGGCCATCGTCGTCTTGCCAGAGCCGGTTGCGCCGACGAGCGCCACCGTCCTTCCAGCGGCGATCTCGAGGTCGACGTCACGCAACGCCGGCTTGCCCGCTCCGGCGTAGCGCATCGTGACGCCCTCGAAACGCACCTGTCCGCTTCCGACCGGCAGCGGCGGCGCGCCGGGCGGCGCAGTCAGTTCCGGTGAGCGGTCGAGCAGTTCGAACACGCGGGCGCCCGAGGCGGTGGCTCGCTGGGCCATGCCGAGCGAGACGCCGAGCGTGCGCATCGGGCTCAGCAGCATCAGCAGGTAGATGTAGAAGGCCGTGAACTGGCCGATCTCGAGCTGCTGGTGGATCACGGCGTGGCCACCGATCAGCAGGATCGCCGCCAGCCCGATCTGCGGCAGGAAGCCGATCACCGGGTTGTAGCGAGCCTGCAGTCGTGCCTCCACCATCGACTGGTCGAAGACACGCGAGACGCTGCGTTCGAAACGCGCGCGCTGGTGCCCCTCGCGGGCGAACGCCTTGACGACGCGGACGCCGGCGATGTTCTCCTGGACGTCGGCGGTCAACTCGCCAATCCGCTGCTGCACCTCCTGCAGCGCCGGTCGCGCGAGCCGGCTGTAGCGGTTGGTGATGTAGACGACGAACGGCACCGGCGCGAGCGCGATCGCGGCAAGGCTCGGTTCGATCAGGAACATCGCCACGGCCGCGAGCACTATCGCGAGCCCGGACTGCACGATGAAGACCAGCCCGTAGCCGAGGAAGAAGCGGATCGCCTGCAGGTCGACCGTCACTCGGGACATCAGCTGGCCGGTCTGCTGGCGGTCGAAGAAAGCCAGCTCGAAGGACTGGAGCTGGCCGAACATGAGGGTGCGCAGGTCGTACTCGACGCCCAGCGAGACACGCCCGGCGACCAGCCGCCGAGCCGCCGAGAGGCCAAGCCGGATCACTCCGGCGGCGATCACCAACAGGGCTAGCGTCAGCAGCGCGCCACGGTGGTGGGCGTTGATCGCGTCGATCGCCTCGCCTGAGAGCTCGGGGATCGCGACGGTCGCAACCATCGCGAGGGCGGCGAGTGCTGCGGACCAGATGACGCCACGGCGGTAGGGGCGAAGGAACCCGAGCAGTCGGGTGAACGTACTCACTTCATAAAGTATAGTGCCAGGGTGGCCACGGCACCGCCCGCGGGATTGTGCGACCGCTGTGTCCACCAGCGGCTCGTGCGCAACACCCGCGGATCGCTCTTCTCGCTGTGCGAGCGCTCGCGCACGCAGGCCGATCGCTTCCCGCGCTATCCGCCGCTGCCCGTTGTGGCCTGCGACGGCTTCCAGGCGGCCGCGGACGCTCGCCCGCAGCGACCTAGCGGACCGTGAGTGTGCCCTTCATGCCCGCCATCTCATGCCCCGGAACCGAGCAGTAGAACGTGTAGGTACCGGGCGGGAGATTGAGCGTCAACGTCTTGGTGCCGCCGGTGAATGTCGGCGTGTGGCCGAGCACGGTCCCCTTGGCGTTGGCGATCGTGACGTTGTGATCGAGCGGCGAGACGTTGGTGAAGGCGATCGTGACGTGGCTCGAGGCGGCGGTCAGCGCCGTCGTGCTGTAGGCGAGCTGCCCCTGCGGATTGGCGGCCAGCGCCAGTGGCCCGTTGGTGGGCGCAGCGTTGACGGGCGTGACCTCCGGCGCCACGCCGTCGGTGACCACGGACGTCCTGTAGGGCTTCACGCGCAGCGGCGTCTTGGCTGTCACCACGGCCATCGTGACGGCGAACGCGACGAACACCGCGGTGCCGGCTGTCAAAAGGCGACCCTGGCGCGCCGAGGACGGAAAGCGCTCGCTGCGAATGCCGATCGCCGAGACGAACACCGCCCAGGCGACCAGCACACCCGCCGCGATGAAGAACGGCGTCTTGCTGCGGTCGTGGAATACGGCGGCGGCGACGATGGCGTGAACCACGGGCGCGAGCCTAACCGATCAGTCGTACGAAGGGCGCGTCAGAGCTAGATTCCGCGGGTGGACGACGCACGCATCGAGGTTCGCCTGCAGCCTCGCGCCTCGCGCGACGAGCTGAGCGGGTTCCGCGACGGAGTGCTGCAGGCGCGCGTCTGCGCGGCGCCCGTCGATGGCGAGGCCAACCGTGCGCTGTGCAGGCTGATAGCCCGCCGGGTGGCCGTGGCGCCCTCACGTGTCGAGGTCCTCCGCGGGGAGCGCGGGCGTGACAAGCTCGTCGGTGTCAGCGGAGTGACCCAGGAGCAACTGCTCGCGGCGCTCGATCTGGCAGAGCGGTGAGATGCGGCGCGCGCTCGGGCACCGCGCGCGCAGCGCGCTCGGCGCCGCCAATCCGCAGGGCCCTGCTCAGCCCTGTGCGAGCAGCGCGGCGGCAGCGGCGTGTCCGCTGAGGGCTGCGCTCTCGAGCGTGGCCGGCCAGCCGGTCGCGGTCCACGCGCCGGCGAGCACGAGGCCCTCGAGCGCGGTTGCTGCCGCGGGACGTAGAGCCGCGGTGCCGGGGGTCGCGCGGAAGGTGGCGGCGTGCTCCTTGGTGACGCTGAAGCGCTCCACCTGGGCCTCCCGCGCCGCCGGCAGCAGCTCGGCGAGCGCCGCTACGTAGCGCTCGCGCAGCGCGGCGGTGCTCATCGTCATCTCCTCGCTCGCGCCCGACAGCGACACGGCGATGTATTGGCGCCCGCTCCACTGCGGCGGCGTGCGATCGAAGACGTACTGGACGGGCGTGTCGACGCCTGCGGCAAAGCGATGCTCCAGCACGGGGCGGTCGTAGACGACGTGGACGTTGACGATCGGGGAGGATCCGAGCGCGCCCGGCCAGGCGGCGCCCCGCAGGGCCTCGGGCGGTAAAAGCCCCGCCGCGCGGTCGTGCGGCACGGCGAGCACAACGCCATCGGCACCCAGCCACGAGTCGGGACCGACAACGGCGAAGCGGTCTCCGATCGAGGTGACGCGCTGCACCGGCCACCGCAGGTGAACGGTGACCCCGGCGCCCGCGAGCACCCGGCCGGCCGGGTCGCCGATGATCTCCTGCAGCGGCGCACGGTGAAGGCCGATGTCCCCCGCCGCGGCGTCTTCCAGCAGCCCCTGCTGGAAGACGAACGCCCCGAGCGCCAGCGACGCCTCCGCCGCCCGGAGGTTCAGCGTCGGCAGAGCGATCAGGTCCCATAGCGTCGCGATCGCGCGCGGGCCCTGGCCGTGCTCGCTCAACCACTCGCCGAGCGTGCGCGAGTCGTCGAATGGCTGGTGGCCGAGCGCGAGTGCGGCCCGCCCGGCCGAGATCCGCTCCCGCAGCGAGAGGTGCGAGTAGCGCAGCAGCGCGCCGGCCAGATGCAGCGGTGGGCGCGCCCCGCTGCGACGCAGCCGCGCCGTCGGGCGCCCGGGTGCGAGCACGGGAATGTCAAGGCGCGGCTGCACCGCCACCAGCGACTCGCTGCCGAGCCGCGCGAGCAGCCCGCGGTAGGCCGCGCAGCAGCGGAGAAAGACGTGCTGGCCGTTGTCGACCCACAAATCGTCGCGCGCCACCGAATAGGCCGCGCCGCCGAGGCGTGGGCGCACCTCGACGAGCGTGACCGACGCCCCCGCGTCGGCGCAGTCGAGCGCCGCGACGATTCCGGCCACGCCGCCGCCGATGACGACGACGTTCACGACCGGACTCCGAGCAGGCTGCGCCCCGCCACCGCCAGCTTCGTGGCATTCGACAGCGAGACGCGCCGCTCCAGGATCGCCTGCGGCTCCGCCTCGATGCGCTCGAGCAGGCGGTGGTAGATGCCGCTCATCGCGAGCACGCACGCCCTGCTGCGGCGGTCGAGCAGCGCGGTCAGCTCCAGTCCGCGCGCGTACCATTCGCGCGCCCGCCCCGCCTCGAAGGCGACGAGCGCCCCAATCGTCGCCGGGCCCGGCGCGCCGAAGCGCGCGAGATCCTCGGCCGGAAGATAGCTGCGGCCGCGCTCGGCGTCCTCGCGCACGTCGCGAAGGATGTTGGTCAGCTGCAGGGCGACGCCGAGATCGTCGGCGAGCGCAGCGGCGTGCGGATCGTCGCTGCCGTAGACCGCGACGCACAGGCGACCGATCGAGCCGGCGACGCGACGGCAGTAGAGCACCAGCTCATCGAAGCGCTCGTAGGAGGCGCCGTCCACGTCCATGCGCACGCCCTCGATCAGGTCAAGGAAGGACTCGCGCGGGAGCGGGAAGCGGCGCTCGGCCTCCCGCAGGCCGACGAGCACGAGGTCCTCGCCTGGGTCGGCGCGCAGCGACTCGGCCGCTTCGTCAAGCAGCATGCGTTTCTGGGCCTCGGGCAGCGAGCCGTCGCCGATGTCGTCCACCCTCCGGGCGAAGGCGTAGACGGCGAACAGCGCCTCCCGCTTGGCGGCGGGCAGCAGGCGCATCCCGTAGTAGAAGTTCGCGGCCTGGTGGCGGGTGATCTGCGCGCAGTACCGGCGCGCCGCGTCGCTCATCCGCCCGCGGCCCGGACGAGCACGCGGACGATCGCGCCGAGCGTCCGCCGCCGCGTCGGGCGCGGGCGCAAAGCGAGCACCTCGTAGTCTGCGAGCGCGATCGCCTCAAGCGCCGCGCGCCCGCCGCCCGCATACCCGGCGACCGCCAGACGCGGCCACCCACGCAGGCTGGCGGTGAGCGCATCGCCTTCGCGAAACAGCGCCGCCGTCCGCACGGCTTCGAGCGCGAGCACCGCTCGCAGGCGCTCGCTCACACGTGGCGCGGCCAACTCCTCGATCGTGCAGCCGTGACGCGCGAGGTCCTCGAGCGGCAGGTACACCCGCCCGCGTGAGAGGTCCTCGCGAATGTCCTGCCAGTGCTCGGTGAGCTGCAGCGCGGTGCACACGGCGTTCGAGAGCGCGATCCGCTCGGGGCTGTGGGCGCCAAAGACGCCAAGCACCAGCTCACCGACGGGGTCGGCCGACAGGTGGCAGTAGTCGAGCAGCGACGTCCAGGTCTCGTAGCTCTGGACGCGCTGATCGACACGGTTGGCCTCGATCAGCCGCTCAAACGGCTCGCGCGGCAGCTCGCAGGCCGCCAGCGTCGGCGCCAGGGCTAGCAGGATCGGGTGGGTGGCGGTGTCGGTGAACGCACGCTCGAGCTCGCCGGAGAGCCAGTCGAGCGCGGCCAGCCGATCGCCGGGGACCTCGTCGCCGATCTCGTCTGCCAGCCGCGCGAAGCCGTAGATGGCGAGCAGATGGGTCCGCAGCGCCGACGGCAGCAGGCGCGAGGCCACCGGAAAGTTCTCCGCGGCGGCGCGGGCCATGATTGGTTCTGGGCTGGTGGGCACGGACATTGGCTTGACCCGCCGCGGCGCGGGTGCGTGCAGCGTGACACACCGGGGGGACCGGCGACTGCACAGGATTCCGAGCTCATATAAGAGCCAGTCTTACAAACTGGCGGCGCGCGGGCAGGACACGCGCGAGCGTCTACCGGATCCTCGAGGAGCTCGAGGCGGCCGAGCTGGTCATGCGAATCGAGGTCGGTAACGGCGTCGTGCGCTACGCGCCGATCCGCCACGGCCGCGGGCCCCACCACCAGG
This sequence comes from Solirubrobacteraceae bacterium, assembly GCA_049522915.1. GTDB lineage: Bacteria > Actinomycetota > Thermoleophilia > Solirubrobacterales > Solirubrobacteraceae > Palsa-513. Next base: position 21,511 of record JBEKNK010000014.1, read on the forward strand.
TGGTCTGCGATCGCTGCTGGTGGCTTTACCCGTTCGCCGACGAGCGCCTGGAGCGCGAGCTGCGCCGCGTCAGCGAGGATGTCGCGTTGAGCGAGGATGTCGCGTTGACGGTCGCCGAGCACGAGGTGATCCTGCACCGGCGTGCGAGCGCTGCGTCGACGGCGCCCCAGATTGAGGCCGTAGGTGGGAAGCTCTAGAACAGATCAAACCACGCACATGGAGGCGAACGAAGATGGGGCTACTGGATAAGGTCAAGGCGGGCGCGGAACAGGCGGCGAGCTCCGCTCAGAAGCAGGCGCAGACGGTTGCCACGAAGCGCGAGCTGGGTCAGGCATACGCCGACCTCGGCAAGACGGCGTTCGGTCTGGTCGGCCGCGGCGAGATCTCCCACGGCGACCTCGCCGCCGGCGTCGATCACATCAAGGAGCTGCAGGCGCGGCTGAGCGGCGAGGCCGATGCCTCCTCCGGCGCGGCCGGCTCCGACGGGGAGGCCGACATCGTCGAGTAGCCCCGCTCGCGTCAGAAGATGGGCGTCTGCGCGAAGCAGCCCGGACGTCCTGGGCGGCCGCCGCGATGTGGCCCTCCCGGCGTGCGGGCGCGCGGGGCGCCGTGCCGTGGCTCGAGCGGGAGTTCGCGGCGACTGCGGCGTCGCGCGCTGCGAGTCGAGGCCGTCCCGCACGCCGGCCCGCTCACGGACCGCTGGAAGCAGGCGGGAGATCGAGCGCTCGGCGGACCTTCGGGCGCGCGAGCTCACGGATCGGGTCGTCGGCGCGTTGTAGGCGCATGGAGGATCACGCGCCGCGCAGATATGGTCCGGTGGCGATGAGGCAAAGCCCGCGCGGGAGCTCGCCGCGATGACGACGGCGACACCGGGACCTCCCCGCACCGGTGTCAGACGCTTCGAGGATCCAAAGGCCGCGGGCGCGATCGTCGTTACGACGCTGCTGTGGGCGTCGGCCTTCGTCGCGATCCGCACGGCGCGCACGCATTTCGCGCCGGCGCCGCTTGCGCTCGGACGGCTGCTGGTCGGCGCCGTGGCGCTCAGCGTGCTGATGCGCCGGGGTCGCGTCGCATTGCCGCCGCGGCGGGAGCTGCCTGCGATCGCCGTGTGCGGCGTGCTGTGGTTCGGCGTCTACAACGTCGCGCTCAACCAGGGCGAACGCCTCGTCGACGCCGGGACGGCGGCGATGCTGGTCAACGTCGCGCCGATCATGATCGCGGTGCTGGCCAGCTGGGTGCTGCGCGAGCGGCTCTCGCGCTGGCTGCTCGGCGGGCTCGCCGTCGCGTTCGCTGGCGCCGTGGTGATCGCGGTCAGTTCCGCCAACCGCCACGGCGGGTTGAGCGGCGTGCTTCTCTGCGTGCTGGCGGCCGCCGCCTACACGGTGGCGGTGGTGATCGAGAAGCCGGTCCTCGGGCGCCTCTCGCCGATCTCGGTCACCTGGGCCGCGTGCCTCGCCGGCGCCGTGGCCTGTCTGGCGTTCCTGCCGGGACTGCTGTCGGAGTTGGACCGAGCTCCGCTGTCGAGCACGCTGCTGGTCGTCTACCTCGGCGTTGGGCCGACCGCGATCGCGTTCACCACCTGGGCCTACGCATTGTCGCGCAGCACGATGGCGCGCCACGGCGCGACGACCTACCTGGTGCCGCCGCTGGTGATCGCGCTGAGCTGGCTCACGCTCGGCGAGGTTCCGGGCGTGATCGCGATCGGGGGCGGTGCGCTGTGCCTGGCGGGCGTGGCGCTCACGCGCAGGCGATCGGCTCGCTGAGCCAGCCGGACGGACTACGGCAGATCGGCGACCGCGTCGCTCAGCGGCCGCCGTCGTCCGGTGTGAAACGGCAGCTCCTCGCGCGTGTGACGGCGGGCCTCCGCGCTGCGCAGGTGGCGCATCAGATCGACGATCGGCTCAAGCTCGTCGCACTCGAACGCGAGCAGCCACTCGTAGTCGCCCAGCGCGAAGGCGCTGACCGTGTTGGCGCGCACCTCCGGGCGGCTGCGGCCCATCATTCCGTGCTCGCGCAGCATCTCGGCGCGCTCCTCTTCGGGCAGCAGGTACCACTCGAGCGAGCGCACGTACGGGTAGACCGACACGTACTTCCGCGGTTGCTCTCCGCGCATGAACGCCGGCGTGTGCGATTTCGCGAACTCCGCCTCGCGGTGAACGCCGATCGCCGACCACACCGGCGCCAACGACTGGCCGAGCATGGTTTGGCGAAAGGCGATCAGCGCGTCCTGAACGGCGTCGGCGCTGTGACCGACGAGCCACAGCAGCAGATCGGCGTCGGCGCGGTAGCCGGTGACCGTGTACGCGCCGCGGAGCACAGCGTCGCTGCCGTCAAGCGCCTGCTGTGCGTGTGTGGCGGCGGTCGCGCGCTGCTGCGAGGGAAGCGGCCGGGCACGGTCGGCGGCGAAGCTCGCGTAGAGGGCGTAGGTCGGGCCGGGTGGCTCGCCGCTCATGGTCGGCTCGGTCGGCGCAGCGCGCTGGCGTCAAGCGACGGGTTCGCGAACCCGGTGTCGGCTGCGTTGATCGTCAGTCCGGGCGGCACGATCTCATCGATTCGGTCAAGCAGCGCGGCGTCAAGCGAGACCTCGCCGGCGGGAAGCTGGGACTCGAGGTGCTCCATCGTGCGAGGGCCAATGATCGCAGCGGTCACCGCCGGATGATTGATCACCCACGCGATCGCGAGCTCGATCAGCGACATCCCGGCCTCCTCGGCGAGCGCGCCAAGTGCGTCGGCGGCCTCGAGCTTGCGCTGGTTGGTCGCCAGCGACAGGTCGTAGCGATGCGGGATGCGCCCGGCACGAGTGGACTGGGGCGCCTCCGCGTCCCTGCGGTAGCTGCCGGACAGCCAGCCGCCGCCGAGCGGGCTCCAGGGGATCACGCCGATGCCGTGGCGCAGGCAGGTGGGGAGGACGTCGGATTCGACGCCCCGTGCGAGCATCGAGTACGGGGGCTGCTCCGTCACGAAGCGCTCAAGCCGGCGGTCTCGCGAAACCCACTGCGCCTCGACGATCGCCGACGCCGGGAACGTCGATGAGCCGATGTAGCGCACCTTGCCCGCGCCGACGAGGTCGCTCAGCGCCGAGAGCGTCTGCTCGATCTCGGTGTCCTGCTCGGGGCGGTGGATCTGGTAGAGGTCGATCCAGTCGGTCCCCAGCCGGCGGAGCGAGTTCTCGACCTCCTGGATGATCCAGCGGCGCGAGTTGCCGCGCTGGTTGGGGCGCTCGCCCATGTCGCCGTGGACCTTCGTGGCGAGGACCACACCGTCACGGCGGCCGCCTGCCAGGGCCTTGCCGACGATCTCCTCCGATTCGCCGCGCGAGTAAACGTCCGCCGTGTCGATGAAGTTGATTCCGGCATCGAGGGCCGAGTGAATGATCCGGATCGACTCGTCGTGGTCTGGGTTGCCCCAGCTTCCGAACATCATCGCGCCGAGGCACAGCGGGCTCACCTTCACGCCGGTCCGGCCTAGCACGCGATACTCCACGTAACGAAACCTAGCGGACGGCGCGCTTCGAGCACGCGAGCGCCCGCGGCCACCCACTGCGGGCGCTCGCGGCTGCAGCGAGTTGGTAGCGTGACACAGGCAGATGACCGAAACGCCCACGGCGATACGATCGCTTCGCAGAATCGCCCCGCTCGCCGCGGCGGGTTGCGCCGCGATCGCGGCCACGATTGTCGCCGGCAAGGGCAGGGCGCGCCGGCGTAGCCGGGGCGACGGCGACCCTGCGGATAGCCGCCTCTCGGCGGACGAGATGGAAGCGCTCGCGACCGCCGAGGGCATGCCGGAAGCACGCGAGGCCTGACGGCCGTCGCCACGGCGCGCCGGCTGCAGCCAGGTGACCGGACGTGTTCGCCAACCGTCGCGACGCCGGACGCCAGCTGGCTGGAAAGCTCCTCACGCTGCGGTTCGAGCGACCCGTGGTCGTCGCGCTCCCGCGCGGCGGCGTGCCGATCGGCTTCGAACTGGCGCGCGCGCTCGCCGCGCCACTGGACGTGCTGGTTGTCCGCAAGCTCGGTGCGCCCCGAAACCCCGAGCTCGGGGTGGGCGCGATCGCCGAGGGTGGCGCCGCGGTCTTCGATGCGGCGGCCGCCGCCCGCGTCGGAATGTCTCAGGCGGCGCTGGACGCCACCGTCGCCCGCGAACGCGGTGAGCTGCTGCGGCGCGTCGAGCGCTACCGCCAGGGCCACGCTCGGATCGACCTTCGCGGTCGCGATGCGATCGTGGTCGACGACGGGCTCGCCACGGGGCTGACAGCCCTCGCTGCGGTGCGAGCGATGCGCGCCGCGGCGGTTTCGAGGGTCGTGGTCGCCGTGCCGGTCGGTGCGCGCGACTCAGTCGCGCTCGTGGCGAGAGAGGCTGACGAGGTGCTCTGCCACACGGTTCCGGCGCAGCTGCTCGCCGTCGGCCACTTCTATCTCGATTTCGCGCCCGTTTCAGACGAGGAGGTTCTCGCACTGCTGGCCGGCGGGGGGGACACTGCTGGCGGCGGGGGGGACCTTGACACCACGAGTGGGTAAGCCTAAGCTTACCGTAAGTGGCAACTTACTCAGAGGCGATCCAGGCGCTGGGCGACCCGACCAGGCGCGCGATCTTCGAGCGATTGGCCGAAGGGCCGTCGGCCGTCGGCGACCTCGCAAGGGGCCTGCCGGTCAGCCGGCCAGCGGTGTCCCAGCACCTGCGCGTGCTCAGGCAGGCGGGTCTGGTGAGCGATCGTCAGGACGCAAATCGGCGCATCTACAGCCTCGACCCGATGGGGGTGGGTGCGCTGCGAGCCTACTTCGATCGTTTCTGGACGCAAGCGCTCGACGCCGCGAGATCGTGATCGCGCGAGGTTCACGGCGCGTCGTGCTCGCCGGCGTCCTGTCCGCGACGCTCGCGCTCGGCCTGCCGGGCGCCCTGGCCAGCGGTGCGCAGCCGGCACCGCTTCCGCCACCGCGGATCGTCAAGGACTTCATCCCGTTCGGTCCCGCGCGCAAGCAGCAGATGCGGGCGTATGCCCTCGAGCACTACGGCATCGACTCCTACCAGCTCGTCGATCCGCACCTGATCATCTGGCACTACACCGAGACCGCCACGTTTCAGAGTGTCTGGAACACCTTCGCCGACGACGTACCGGATGTGCAGTACCACGAGTTGCCGCAGGTCTGCGCCCACTTCGTGATCGACACCGACGGCACGATCTACCAGCTCGTGCCGCTGGACATCATGTGCCGCCAGGTCGTTGGTCTCAACTACACCTCGATCGGCATCGAGAACGTCGGCTTCTCAGACAGCCAGGTGATGAATGACGCCGCGCAGTTCCACTCCGCCCTGGAGCTGACGCGGTGGCTGCGCTGCACAAAACACATCCCGGTCGCCAACGTGATCGGGCACAACGAGAGTCTTTCGAGCCCCTACTACCGCGAGCTCGTGCCGGCCTTCCGCGGCCAGACCCACCAGGACTTCAACCGCGCCGACATGAACGTCGTGCGCGCCCGCGTGGCGCAGCTTCCCTGCACGTGATCGCCAGCGCCCCGGGCCGGTCCGCTCAGAGGACGCCGGTGAGCACGAGCGCGCCGATCACGATCAGCACGACTGCGGTGCAGGCGTTGCCCCAGCGCTCGAGCCAGTGGCCGCGCAGCTGGTAGCCGCCGAAGCACGCCGCCAGCGTGAGTCCGACGATCGTCGCGATCGTCACCACGGCGAAGACGACGAGCGAGCCGATCGCGGTCGTTACTCCAGCGGTGGTCGCGGCCAGGAAGACCGGGAGGATCGTCAGGTCCGGTGACGCAGCCGCGCCGAACGGCACCATCACCGCAGCGAGGCCGTGCAGGCCGCCCGGCGCGCTCGCCGGTCGCTGGGCGCCGGCGTTGATTGGCTCGCTGTGCGCCTGAGCGGACCGCTCCGCCTGATCATGGCCGTGCGTGTGGCTGTGACGATCGTGCTCGTGTCGATGCCCGCGTCCGCTCAGTTCGACGATCGCGAATCCGATGCCCGTGGCCGTCAGCAGGCAGCCGATGACGATGTCCTGCGCGCTCTGAACGGTCGAGCGAAACTGCAGACCGATCGCGACGATGGCGCCGCCCAGCACGAGCGAGACGAGCACGTGTGCGACGCCGGCGAGGCCTGAGAGGCGCGCGACGCGCGCGAGCGGATAGCGGCGAGTGCGTCCGACCACGGCGAGCGGCACCCAGTGGTCGGGCAGGATCGCGTGTCCGAAGCCGACACCGGCGGCAGCGGCCAGCAGCGCGGGCGTCGCGGCGCTCATGCGAGGAGCGCTCGGCGATCGCTGAGCGCTCCCGGGCTCAGACGCAGGTGCTCGATGTGCGCCACGGCCTCTGCTAGCAGGACGCCGACGTGGTCGTCGTGCAGGGCGTAGATCACCTGCTTGCCCCGCCGGCGGCCCACGACGAGCCCGAGGTGCCGCAGCACTCGAAGCTGCTGCGAGACCGCCGACTGTTCCATCGCGACCTCCTGTGCCAGCTCTCCGACCGAGCACGCGCCCGCGCCGAGGCGGCTGAGGATGCGCACGCGGCTCGGCGTCGAGAGAGCCTGCATCGTCTCGGCGACGACACGCGCGGTCTCGCCGTCGAGGTACCTGAGGTTCGAGCTGTGCTTGCGGCTCACGCCCGCCAAACCATACATGAACACCTAGTCAGATGTTTGGTCGAGAGGCCGTTCTCAGCCGGCCTGTGAGACCAGTGCAAACTCGTCGACGAGCACGTCCGCGAGGCGTGCGGCCGCCAGCGCGACGGGAGCCGACAGCGGGTGCCCGGGCTCGAACTCCTTCGCCTCGATGCCGTAGACGATCACCCGCGCCGGCAGGCGCCCCAGCGCGCGTGCGAGCTCCAGGGCCTCGGCCGGCCCGAGCCGGTGCGTCGAGACGCCGAACAGCTCGGCGGGAAGCGGCTCGACGCTCGCGTCCAGTCGGTGCACCGTTCCGGGCGCCCCTCCCGAGCACACGGCGTCCACGATCCACACGGTCCGGGCGCCCTCGCAAGCTTCGATCAGCTCGATCGGCTCACCGCGGTGTTCGACGACCTCGACGCCGGCCGGACGCCGAGCGGCCACCGCTGCCGCCACCACCAACCCGGCCGCGTCGTCGCCGCGCCAGCGGTTGCCGACGCCGATCAGCCTCACAGGCGTTCGACGTCCAGCTTCAGGAAGTGCGTCGCGCAGGAGATGCAGGGGTCGTAGTTTCGAATCGTCTGCTCGCAGCGCACGCTCAGCTCGGCGTCGGGCAGGTCGAGCGACTGCTCCACGACGCCGCGCAGGTCCGCCTCGATCGCTGTCTGATTCTGCGAGGTCGGCGGGATGATCACCGCGTCGAGGATGCTGCCGGCCTCGTCGACCTCATAGCGGTGGTAGAGCAGGCCGCGCGGCGCCTCGCTGACACCGTGACCGACACCGGCTCGCGGTGTCACCTCGAGCGCCGGCGCGTCCGGCTCCTCGTAGGCGGCGATCAGCGAGAGCGCCTCGTCGACCGCGTGCACCAGCTCGACCGATCGCACGACGATGCTGCGGAACGGGTTGCGCTCGGGCGAGCGCAGTCCGACGCCGGCCGCCGCCTCGCGCGCGAGCGCCGTCAGCTCGTCATAGCTGTTCGCGAATCGAGCGAGCGGCCCGACGACGTAGGTGCTGCCGTCCGCGCGCTGGGAGTGCAGCGCGTGCGACCACGGCACGTGTGACTCGACGAAATGGGTCATGTAGTCGGGCGCGGCGATGTCGAGGCCGGCGTCTGACACGACGCGGCCGCGGTCGATCGGGTACTCGCCGGGCTGCGCGAGTGAAACCAGCTCGAAGTCCTGCGCGTAGTCTGGGAAGTCGAGGCTTGCGGTGAGTGTGACGGCGCCGAGCGCGAGCTCCCGTGCGCGCTCGAGGCCCTCGACCAGCGTGGCCAGTTCCGCCTTGGTGGGGACGCGGTGAAGGCCGCCGACCCGCAGGTTGATCGGATGCACCTCGCGCCCGCCGATGACGCGCATGACCTCGTTTCCGGCCTTCTTCAGCTTCAGAGCGTCGGCGACGATCGTCGGGTGATCGCGCGCCATCTCGACGGCGCCGGCGTAGCCGAGGAAGTCGGGGGCGTGGAGCATGAAGATGTGCAGCGCGTGGCTCTCAATCCACTCGCCGCAGTAGAGCAGGCGTCGCAGCGCCCGCAGCTGGCCGTCCACCTCGACGCCGCAGAGGCTCTCCATCGCCGTGACCGCGCTCATCTGGTACGCGACCGGGCAGATACCGCAGATCCGCGAGGTGATGTCGATCGCCTCGGCAAAGTCGCGCCCTCGCAGGAACGCCTCGAAGAACCGGGGCGGCTCATAGATGTCGAGCGCCACCTCGGTCACCTGGCCGGCTTCGATCCGCACCCGCATCGCGCCCTCGCCTTCGACACGCGCCAGCGTGGCCGTCCGGATCGTCCTCGTGCGCCGCTCAGCCATCGTGCGCACCCGCCCCGGCGAACGGCTCGGCGGTTGCGTTGAAGGTGTGGAAGAGGTGGTCGATCACGGTCTCGGTCGCCTCGAGTGCGCGCATCTGGCGCGTCAGCGCCGTGACGTTTGGCGTCTCCATCGGGCCGAAGCAGCCGTAACAGCCTCGATTGTAGGAGGGGCAGATCGCCCCGCAGCCGGCGTGGGTGACGGGACCGAGGCAAGGCGTGCCGTGGGCGACCGTCACGCAGACCGTGCCGCGCCGCTTGCACTCTGTGCACACGCTCGTCGTGGCGATCTGGGGTCGGCGCCCGGCCAGTTGCGCACCGATCACCTCGAGCAGCTGGCGCTTGTCGATCGGGCAGCCATGCAGCTCGAAATCGACGACCACGTGGTCGGAGATCGGCGTGGAGGTGGCGAGCGTCGAGATGTGCTCGGGCCGCGCATAGACAAGCGCCACGAACTCGTTGACATCGGCGAAGTTGCGCAGCGCCTGGATGCCGCCCGCGGTCGCACAGGCGCCGATCGTCACCAGGCGCCGCGACGCGCTCCGCACCCTCTGGATCCGCTCGCGGTCCTCCTGCGTCGTGATCGAGCCCTCGACGAGAGACAGGTCGTAGGGACCGCGAACGGTCGCGCTCGTGGCCTCGGGGAAATAGGCGATCTCGACCTCGCCGGCGAGCGCCAGCAGATCGTCTTCGCAATCGAGCAGCGACAGCTGGCAGCCGTCGCACGAGGAGAACTTCCAGACCGCGAGTTTGGGTCTCCGGCGCCGCTGAGCGCTCATAGCTCGCGCACCCCCATCAGCGCCGCAAGCCTGTCGTAGCTGTAAACGGCTCCGTCGCGGCAGACGAGCGTCGGCCCGAGCTGGCAGTGGCCGCAATGCCCCACGGCGCAGCGCATGTTGCGCTCCATCGAGAGATAGATGCGCTCAGGCGCCACGCCGCGGTCGCGCAGGGCCGCGACGCTGAAGCGCATCATGATCTCCGGCCCGCAGACCATCGCGACGACCGATTCGGGGTCAAACGCAGCGCCGTCGATCAGCTTCGGCACGACGCCGACCTTGCCGACCCAGCCGGGCCGTGCCACGTCCACGGTCACGCCGACGTTCAACTTCCCGCGCCGCGCCAGCGAGGCCAGCTCGCCGCGGAAAAGGAGATCGTCGGGCGTGCGGCCGCCGTACAGCAGCGTCACCTCCGGGCCAAAATCGGCGCGCGAGCGCTCGAGCGCCCGGACGGCGGTTCGTAGCGGAGCGAGGCCGACGCCGCCGGCCACGACCACAACGTCATGACCCTCCGCCTCGCGCACGGGCCACCCCGTCCCGAACGGTCCTCGCACGCCGAGCACCGCCCCCGGCCTGGCGGCACAGATCGCTGCGCTGACCGCTCCGACGGCACGCACCGTGTGGACGAGCATGCCGCCGTCGGCGCCCGAGACCGAGATCGGTATCTCGCCGACGCCGAAGGCGTAGAGCATCGTGAACTGGCCGGGCTCCGGCGCGATGCCATCGCCTGAACACGGCTCGAGCGTCAGCGTCCATGTGTCGGCGGTCTCCCGCTGGCGCCGCGTGACGCGGAACGGCTGCGGCACCATCGCGCCAGCCGGCGGCGCTGCAAGCTCAGCGTTGGCCGGCATGGCCATAGACGTCGAGCAGGCGCAGGCGCGTCCACTGCAGGCGTTCGATCACCGTCTGGGCGAAGCGCGAGACCAGCTCGTAGCCAAGCTGGGGATCGGCGTCGCACTTGCCTCGCAGGCACGCGCCGTCAAAGGCCGTCGCGCGCACCGCCGTGACCGCGTGGGCGTCGAAATGCCAGCGGTGCGGCGCAAAGAGCCACGACCAGCCGAGCACATCGCCGGCCTCGAGCGTCTCGATCACGAGCGGGCCGCCGGCGACCGCGTTTGCCTCGAGCGAGACGCTGCCGTGGCGCAACAGGTAGAAGTCGTCCGCGGGTTCGCCCTCGCGGAAGATCAGCGCTCCCGCCTCGAACTGCACGTTCGATCCACAGCCGGCGACCAGGTCGAGCGTTTCCGGGCGCAGACCGGCGAAGAACTGCGCGTCCCGCAGGATCTCGGCGAGCGTCGTCATGCAACCACTCCGTCGGTGTCGCGGATCGCCGCCAGCTCCTCGGTCACGTCGATGCCCACCGGGCACCACGCGATGCAGCGGCCGCAGCCAACGCAGCCGGAGCTGTCGAACTGGTCGTACCAGGTGCCGAACTTGTGGGTGAGCCACTGGCGGTAGCGCGAGCGACCGGAGCTGCGGACGCTGCCGCCGTGGAGATAGGAGTGCTCCACCGAGAAGCAGGTCTCCCAGACGCGTACGCGTTCGGCCTGCGCACCGGCGAGGTCGCTGACATCCTCGATGCTCGTGCAGAAGCAGGTCGGACACACCATCGTGCAGTTGCCGCACGTCAGGCATCGCTCCGCAACCTCGTCCCAACGGGGATTCTCGAGGTTGCGGGCGAGCAGGTCGCGCAGGTCCCCGGACTGCACCGAGCGGGTCATCCGCGCCGCTGCGCGCTCGACCGCGGCGGCCGCGGCCGCGAGGTCCTCCGGCAGGGCGGCGCGCTGGTTCAGCTCGCGCAAAAGCTCGGCTCCGCGTTCGCTTCCGGCCCGCGCGAGAAAGCGGTGCTCGCCGTCGAGGATCTCGCTCAGCACGATGTCGCAGTCGGCGCGGATCTGGGGTCCACCCCCCATCGAGGTGCAGAAGCAGGTGTCGGCAGGCTCAAAGCAGTCCACCGCGACGACGAAGGAGCCGTCGCGGCGCAGAGAGTAGTCGGCGTCCTGGTATTCGCCGCCGAGCAGCACGCGATCCTGGATCGCGATCGCGCTCAGCTCGCATCCGCGTACGCCGATCAGCGCGAGCGGTGGGCGCTTCGCGTCGTCGGTCTCTATCTCGAAGCCCTCGCCTGTTCGGTGCGAGCGCCAGATGCGCAGGCGGGCCGGGAGCAGGAACTGCTTCCATGAGTGCGGTCCGACGGCGTACCCGAAGCGTGCATCGTCATCGCGCCGCTCCAGTCGATACCGCCCGGGTTCCTGCGCGTCGGTCCAGCCGACCGGGAGCTCGCTCGCTTTATCCAGGTCGTCATAGACGATCGCTCCGTCGCGCAGCCTGGGACCGAGGACGCGGTAGCCTCGGCGGTGCAGTCCCGCGACGAGCGATTCGAGCGCGTCGGGGTCGAGAACCGTGTTGTCGGGTTCAGTCAATCGCACCGTCTTTTAGGTTGCCGAGACTACCGCAGGACCGCATCGGTGGAGGACGCGCGCTCGCTGCGGTGAGGCCGCAGGTTTGCCAGGCGCCGCCTCTGCGCTCACGGGCCGACGGCGCTGCGCCGATGATTGGACATGGACACCTGCAGTTACGAACGGCCCGTGCGCTCAGGTCACACCGGCGCTGAGGATGCGGTCGCCGTCGCCGAGCGTGGGCTCGACTCCTGGCGTTCCGCGAAGGCTGCCTGGCTTGACTCCTTTGAGCTCTTCGTCGCGCAGGAGGCAGCAGCCGCGCCGAGCGCCGCCGAGGGCATGCAGCGCACGCGCTGATCGCAGCCGGCGCTCACGGCGCCCCACGCCTACTCAGCCGCCTGCGGCCGCCGCGCCGAGAAGGCGCTGCTCGAGCCACTCATTGCGAAATGCGCCGCGGGGGTCGAGTTTCGCGCAGAGCGCGGCGAAGTCCGCGCTGCGCGCGTAGAGCGGGGCGATCGCCTCCGCGCGCGCCAGGAACAGCTTGCCCCAGTGGGGTCGAGCGTTCAGCGGCGCGAGGGCGGTCTCGATTTCGCGGAGCACCGGCGCGACGCGCTCCTGTTCGCGATACCAGGTGAAGTGGATCGCGACGGTTTCGCGCCCGTGTTGCGGGCTCATCCACAGGCGGTCCGCGGCGACGGTGCGGATCTCGCTTATGTGCAGCAGCGGACGGATCCTCGGGGCGAGCCGACGGATGGCGTCGATCGCGGCGCGGGCATGGGCGCGCGGCAGCAGGTACTCCGATTGGAGCTCCTCACCGGCGCTCGGGGTGAACTGCAGCCGGAAGTGCGGGAGGCGGTCACACCAAATGCCAGGGACACCCAGCTGTTCTGTGCAGGCAGCAGGATCGCCGCCCGGTATCGGGTGCAGCTGGGCGGTTGCGGCGATCGCTCCGAAGATCTCTCGAGCGACCGCAGGCTCCCCGTTCACGCGTCGCTTGACCCACAGCTGACCGGCGCTCTCGCCCCAGCGCGTGAAAACGCCGACGCTGTCGCCGGCGGCGAACAGTTCGTCGAAGTTCGCTTCGAGCGCCGGCCACGACAGCCCTTCGTAGACGACCTGGCTGACGTCGTATTCGGGCTCGACATCGAGCGTGACGCTGGTGACCGCGCCGAGCGCGCCGAGCCCGACGACGAGGCCTTCAAAGTCGGCATCGCCACGACGCGCCTCGATCAGCTCGCCGTCGGAGGTGACGAGCTCGAGCCCGGCCACGGCCGTCGCGAGGTTGCCACTGCGATCCCCGGAGCCGTGCGTGGCCGTCGCGATCGAGCCCCCCACCGAGATATGCGGAAGCGAGCCGAGGTTCGCCAGCGCCAGCCGCTGCTCGCGCAGCAAGCCTGCGAGCTCGCCGTAGGTGAGCGCTGATCCGAACGACACCGTGTGCTCCTCGCGATCCACCGCGAAGTTCACCGGCAGCGCGCGCAGGCTCACGAGCCGGGGCGCGTCGGCGATCGAATTGAAGGAGTGGCGTGATCCGAGCACCCGGATCCGGGGAGCAGCCAGGATCAGCGCCCGCAGTTCCTCGACGTTCGCGGGCGCCCGCACCGACGCCGCGGTGTAGACCACGTTGCCCGCCCAGTTGACCTCGCGCACGACACGGACGCTATCGCGGGGTGCGGGGGGACTTGGAACCCAAGCGCGGTCGGCAGGCGTCTGGGCGCCCGCTCTGCGTGGCGACACAGCCAGGGGGCGCGCGCGGGCGGCGCCGGCGGCCGGGCGGTCAGGCTGCGGCGGGCGAGGCGTCGTGCGGGACGGATGCGTCGCTGTGGGGCGGGATCCAGCGTCGCAGCGTGTCGATCAGCTGTTCGCGCCGGATCGGCTTGCTGACGTAGTCGTCCATCCCGGCTGCGAGGCAGCGCGCGCGGTCATCGGGCAGGGCGTGGGCCGTCATCGCGATCACCGGCGTGTGCCTGGTTCCGTACTCGCGCAGCCGGAGCTCAGCGGTCGCGTTGTAGCCGTCCATTTCGAGCATTTCGCAGTCCATCAGGACCGCGTCGTAGCGCTGCTTGGCGAGCGCGTCCAGCGCCTGGCGTCCGTCGCTGACGACGTCGACGCGGCAGCCGCAGCGCTCGAGCGTGCGAACGGTGACGATCTGGTTGACGGGACTGTCCTCCGCGACGAGCACCGATGGCGGCGTGTCCCACAGCGGGCGGGTGGCGACGCGCGTGGCCGAGGCGCCGCACGGCCGACCCTCGTTCGAGCGGGCGAGGGCCAGAGGAATCTCGATCCAGAAGGTGCTCCCAACGCCCGGTTCGCTTTCCGCTCCGATCGCGCCGCACATCAGCGTGACCAGCTCACGGGCGATCGTGAGACCGAGGCCGGTGCCGCCGTAGATGCGCGTCGTCGAAGCGTCGGCCTGGGTGAATGGCTCAAACACCTCGCCCAGGATCGACGGTTCGATGCCGATGCCCGTGTCCGCCACCTCGACGCGGATCTGACGGTCGCCGTTCGCCCCTGGCAGCAGGCTGACACGAACGACGACCGATCCGGCGGCCGTGAACTTGACGGCGTTGGCGACGAGGTTCAGAAGCACCTGACGAAGCCGGCGACCGTCGCCGCGCGCCTGCTCCGGCACGTCGTCGGCGATCTGGACCTTGAGCGCCACGCCCTTCGCGTCTGCCTGCAGCCTGACCGGCGCGCAGCTCTGCTCGATCGTCTCACGCAGCGGGAAGTCGGCAATCGCCAGCTCGAGCCGGCCGGTCTCGATCTTTGAGATGTCCAGGATGTCGTCGATCAGCTCCACCATCAGCTCGCCCGAACGGGAAACCTGCTTTGCGAGCGCGCGCTGGTCGTCGTCAAGCTCGCTGTCGAGCAGCAATTCGGTCATGCCAAGTACGCCGTTCATCGGCGTCCGCAGTTCGTGGCTGATCGTTGCGAGAAACGCGGACTTCATGTTTGACGCCTCGATCGCCTCGTCACGCGCGGCTGCAAGCTCGGCGGCAGCCCGGTTGCGTGCGGTCACGTCTTTGCTGGACGCGATGCGGCAGGGCCGACCGGCGAGCGACACGTCGGTGCTCGTGAGCTCGACCTCGATGATGCCGCCGTCCTTGCAGCGGTGGCGCCGAGGCACCACCACGGGCAGGCCGGCGCGACGAGACTCGCCTTCCAGCTGTCCGAGCGAGCGCAGGAACGCCTCGGCGTCCGCCGGCGGCACGAGGTCGGTGACCGTCAGCTCGAGGAATTCGTCGTGCGAATAGCCGTACATCGCCAGCGCCGCCATGTTGACCGCGAGGACGCGGAGTGTGACCTGGTCTCGAATCCACATCGGCTGAGGGTTGTGTTCGAAGAGCACGCTCCCCAGCTCCTCGCTCGCCCGCAGGCTCTCTTGGCTCGCGTCGAGAGCCCGGGCGGACTCGACACTCGAGGTCACGTCGCGGCCGACACCCCATGTACCGACGATGTTGCCCTCGTTGTCGCGCAGCGCCGCCTTGGTCGTCTGCGTCCAGGTGTCCGGGCCATCGTCGACCGTCTCGTGCTCAAGCTTGGCGAGCATCGGCTCGCCGGTCTCGATCACGCACAGCTCGTCGGCGCGAGCCTCGGAGCCGCGGGCTTCGCCAAAGACCTCGACGTCAGTCCTTCCGATCACGTTCTCGAGCAGACGGCGGCGCGCCGTACCCGCAAGCCAGCCGGCGCTGACCGCCAGGTAGCGACTCTCCCGATCCTTGAAGAGGATCTGCTCGTCACTGCTCGCAAGCAAATTCCTGCCGCACATCGGCTCCACCTCCTCGCGGGAGAAGGCGCTCGAAGCCGGATCAGGTCGCAGTGCGTCCAATATCGTGAACACGGCTCCTATCGGCGGCCCGAACTGGCGACTTAAGGCGCAGGCGTCGGATCTGGCGGTGAAACGGGTGCAGTCTCCGTCGCCGCGTGCCCGCGCATTTGTTCCGCCGGCGACAATGCAGTCTTGTTCCCGCCGCCGCGTCGTCAGCGAGGTCGCCTCTGCTCCCGCACGTGAGGAGCAACGCCGTCGATCCCATGTGCTCGCAACTTGCGCGCTGCGCGACGACGCGCGAAACACTCTTGACGGAGAATATGGTGACATCTATATTGGTTTCATGTTCCTGCTGGGGTCAGGTGATCGGCGACGCGCGCCCGACCCGGCCGCGGGCAACCCGGAGGCGCTGATCGCGGAGGCAAGGCGGCGCGCGCGGCTGCGGCGGCGGCGCGTCGCGGCGCTCGCGGCGCTCGTGTTGGTCGCGGCGGCGGCGAGCGTGTACGGGGCGCGCAGCGGCGGCGCGGGAGTTCTGGCGCAGACCGCGAGCACGCCGTTTGCGAACCTGCGCGCCTTCGCTGGGCGCGGCGAGCTGGCGTTCGTCTCGCGCGGAGCGGCGTGGGCGCTTGACGGGGAGCGGGGCGCGCTTCGGCGCTTGCCGGAGCCGGCGGGGTGGACTGCCTCCAATCCCGTGCTCTCGCACGATGGGCGCTGGCTTGCCTATCTGACGGCCGCCTCGACGCTCGTCTCACCGACGAGGGTCGAACTGTGGCTCGCCCACGGAGACGGCAGCGGAGCCCATGTGGTGCGCGGGCTCGACGTCGACGGGCTGATCGGTTGGAGCCCAACGGCGGACATGCTCGCCGTGATCGGCGGCGCGACCAGCTCGACCGTCGAGCTGTTCCGCCCGGGCGGCTCGACGCGGACCGTCGTGGCGCTGTCGGGCGGCCCATCGCGACAGGGATCGGTGCAGGGCGCCGCATGGTCGCCCGACGGGCGCGAGATCGCGGTCTCGACCTACGGCTTCAGCGAGTCGCTCGACGGCACCGTGATCCGTGCCTACCCGGTCGCGGGGGGGCCGCCGACGACCTGGTTTCGGATTCCCAACAAGCGGCCGTTCCCAGTCCACATCTGCTCTGGCTGCGGTGGCGCGAGGCAGACGATCGCGGATCTCGTCGGCTGGTGGCCGCGCTGGGGGATCGGGTTCTGGGTCTACTGCTGCGGTGCCACGCGCAACCTCGACTCGACGCCGCTCGCGCTCGTCGCACACCCCGGTGCGCGGCCGCGCGTACTCGTGCAAACGCTCGCGAGATCCTCCACCGTCGCGCCAGCGACGGACGGCGCGCTGGCTGTCGTCGCCTCGGGGGCTGCGGGCCGCGTGCTCGGTCAGGACAAGACCGTCGAGCACTGCGACGCCACAACGCTGTCGTGCACCCCCGTGCCCGGAGCGACCACATGGATCGGCCCAGACCACCAGCGCTGCCCGACGCATCTACGGCCCGAGGAGTTCTGCGTCGTTGCGCCCGGGATCCGCCCTGCCGGCCAGCCCGGCTCGGGCGTCTCGCTCGACCCGCAGTGGTCGCCTGATGCAACCATGCTCGCCTACGTTCGCGCGCCGATCTGGAAGTGCCTGGTCTGCTCGGAGGCTGTATGGCAAGCGGCACACCAGATCTACGTCTGGAACGCCCGCACCGACGCCACCCGGCGCGTCGGCTCCGTCGACGGCGCGTCCGCACCGACCTGGTCGAGCGACGGGCGCGATCTGCTGTTCGTGCGCGACGACGGACTCTGGCTGCAGCCGATCGTCGGCGGCGCCGCAATCGAGATCGAACACCCCCTTTTCGCGGCCGCCGCGCTCAGCGGCCCCGACGGCGTCGACTACTTCGGCCAGATTCCCTGGTCGGCGCAGTTCAGCTGGTGGTCCTCCTGAACACCCGAGCCCGACTCGCGACTGTCCGGTCCAAGAGCGGGCTGGCGGACGAGTCCGCCGGGGAGGCGATGCTGGGGCTGAAGCGTTCACGACACCGGCGCCGTGAGGGCGACTACCAGGTGTGCGTGGCCGCCCAGGCAGGCGGTCTGGCCGGCGGCGTCTGTACAGCTGCGTGTGATGACGCCCGTGGCGGAGCGGGTGATGCTGTAGGTGTCACCGGTGGTCGACATCGTCGTCACGGTGTAGCTGGTGGGCGTCGGGACCGAGACGCTGTACAGGTAGGCGTTGCCGCTACCCGCTGAGGTCTGGATCGTGGCCTCGTAGCCGGCAAGGATCGTGGGCGAGGCGCAGCTCGAGTACAGGCCACCGTAGTCGGTTGCGCAGGTCTCGATCGTAACCTGAGCCGTGTGCGCGAGCTCCTTGGCCGCGGCGTCGGAGCCCTTGGACTTCTGGTTGAGGAACGACGGGATCGCGATCGCGGCGAGGATCCCAATGATCAGGATCACCACCAGCAGCTCGATCAGCGTGAAGCCAGTTTCGCCGCGGAGACGTGGCGGTCTGGCGCGCATCATCGTGCCCGTTAGATCGGCGTACCTGAGTCCTCCCTTTAGCTTTCGTGTCAGAACCAGCCCATCGACGACGCCCGGCGCCCATCGGGTCACTCGCCCACGGATCCAGCCGGCCGCCGGAGTGCCGGGCATCGCGCGAGGGCCGAGGATCGTGCCGTCGCGCGCGCCCGCCGCCACCGGTCGAGCCCGATCGGTGACTGCGAAGAGTGGTGGTCCACTCGTCCTCTCACCCCGGAGCCCACGAGTGCCTGCTGTGGCTTTCGGGTTGCACCTGAGAACATTGAAAATCCGCTGCCGGTGCGGTTAACTTCCACAAAATCATTGCCAACACCAGTCCGCTGCACGACAGATGGAAGGGAGATGCGATGAACGACGACAGCTCCGCGACCGACGAGGAAGTTGGCCTGGACGAGGACATCGAGCCGAGCGCCGAAGCAGCCGACGGCGTGAAAGGCGGGGCCCTTCGTGAGACGATACCCCGGGCCGAACTGCTCCCGAACGGAACGATCGAGATCGCCTAGTACGACGGCGCGCCCCCGCTACGGCGCACCGTCGCCGCTGGGGATTCGGAAGCATCCCGCGCCGGGCATGGATGCCCGGCGATGGTTCCGGTTGCTGGTCGCCGATCGACGCAAGACCGCCCGTTCAAGGGCCGTTCGCGATGCCGGAGGAGGGACTCGAACCCCCGACACGCGGATTATGATTCCGCTGCTCTAACCGACTGAGCTACTCCGGCGGGGATCGGCACTTTACCTCGCGCGGGGGGTGCGGCCGCAGCGCGGCTTCGTGCGGTCGCTCGTGGAGGGCGGGTGCGTATCGTCCTGGGGGTGGTCGTGCTGCTTGCCGTGCCGAACGTCTCAGAGGGTCGCGACGACGCGACGCTCGATGCCATCGGCGAGGCCTTTGCGACCGGCGCTCGTGTGCTGGACCGTCACTGCGACGCCGACCACCACAGGGCGGTGTACTCGCTTGCGGGCGCGCCCGGGTCGCTGTCGGCGGCGCTGCTGGCAGGCGCGCGCGAGGCGGTGGCGCGGATCGATCTGCGCGCTCCGCGCGGGCAGCACCCGCATGTCGGCGCGATCGATGTCGTGCCGCTCGTCCACGTGAGCGATGCGGAGCGCGGGGCCGCCTGCGCGGAGGCGCTCGTGGCGGCCGAGTTGCTGGGGGGCGAGCTGCATCTGCCGGTCTTCCTCTACGGCGTCCTCGCCGGCGGCCGCACGCGGGCGGATGTCCGGCGCGGCGGGATTGCGAACCTGGCAGCTCGCATCGCCGATGGGGAATTGAAGGCGGATTTTGGCCCGCGCCGGCTGCACCGGAGTGCCGGCGCCGTGCTCGTCTGTGCGCGCCCGCCGCTTGTCGCGTTCAATCTGGAACTGGCGGCGCCGGCACACCTGGGCACGGCGCGCGAGATCGCCGAAAGCATCCGCGAGGGCGGGCGGGAGGGTATGCCCGGCCTGCGCGCGATCGCGATCGAGCTGCGCTCGCGCGGAGGCGTGGCTCAGGTTTCGATGAACGTGGAGGATCCGCTGGCGCTGCCGCTGGCGGCGGTCGTCGATGCCGTGTCGCGACACGCGGACATCGCCGTCGCCGAGATCGTGGGCCTTGCGCCGCGGAGCGCGCTCGAGTGGTTCCCGGCCTGGCTGGAGCTGCGAGGCTTCGACCCCGCCCGCCAGATCATCGAGAACCATCTAGATTGATAGGCGACAGATGCCTCGCGCTCCCCGCACCCGAAAGACCAAGCATCGCGGCAACGCTGCCGGGATGATCGAGTCGCGCGGGCGCACCGGCCGCAAGCCGAGCGCCGCGGAGAAGGGGAGTCCTGGCGGTCGCCGCCCGGGCTCCGCCGAGCCGCGTAAGAAGCGTTACGAGTCTCCGCCCACCTGGAAGGGTTCGCTCTGGCGTGCTGCGATCGCCGCCGCCGTCGTCTACGGCGTTTCGACGCTGCTGCTCAAGCACACCACTCCGGCCAGGAACCTGGTGTTGATCCCCGTTGTCCTGTTGCTGTACATGCCGGTCATCTACTACACCGATCACTTCATGTACCGACGCAATCAGCGCAAGAACATCGCCCGCTGATGGACCGGTTGGACGTCGCGAGCTTCACCGTCGGCCCCTTCCGCGAGAACTGCTACCTCGTCCGTCGTGCCGACGCCGGCGCGGCCGTGCTGGTCGATCCCGGCGATGAGGCCGAGCGGTTGATCGAGGAGATCGCGGCGCGCGGCGTCACGGTTGGAGCGATCCTGCTCACCCACACGCACATCGATCACATCGGTGCCGTCGCTGCGCTGGCCCATGCCACCGGCGCTCCGGTCTACTGCCCGACGCTGGAACACGAGATCCTCGCCGACATCGACGCCTCGGTGGGGTGGCTCGGACTGGCCGGATTCGAGAGCTACGACGCTGACGAGCTGCTCGGCGGCGGGGAGCACCTCGAGATCGCCGGGCTGGAGATCGACGTCGTCTTCACCCCCGGGCACAGCCCGGGCCATTTGACCTACGCGCTGCCCGAAAGCGAGACGCTGCTGGTCGGCGACGTGCTCTTCCGCGGCTCGGTCGGACGGGTCGACCTGCCCGGGGGCGACGCCGCCGCACTGATGCAGTCAATCGCGACGCTGCTCGACGCCTACCCGCCGCACACGCTGGTCCTCCCGGGTCACGGCCCGCAGACCTCGCTGCAGGAGGAACGCCGCAGCAACCCGTTTCTGACCGAGCTCGCCACCCGGTGAGCAAGCTCACAGCCCCGCGTGGGACGTTCGACATCCTTCCCGAGCAGGCGAGCGTGCGCGCTGTGCTCGAACGCACCGCTGCGGAACTGCTCGAGTCGGCGGGCTACGGCCGGATCGAGACGCCGAGCTTCGAGGCCACGGAGCTGTTCGCGCGCGGAGTCGGCGAGGCGACGGACATCGTGCGCAAGGAGATGTACAGCTTCGACGACAAGGGCGGGCGCTCGCTCACGCTCCGGCCCGAGGGAACAGCGCCGGTATGCCGGGCGTACGTCGAGCACGGCATGCACAAGCTGCCCGCGCCCGTCCGCCTCTACTACCTCTCGAGCTTCTTCCGCGCCGAGCGCCCGCAGGCCGGTCGCCACCGCCAGTTCTGGCAGCTCGGAATCGAGGCGCTCGGCTCCGAGGACCCGGCGGTCGATGCCGAGACGATCGTCCTGCTGGCGACGGTCCTCGCGCGGCTCGGGGTCAGCGGCGCGCGGCTGCGACTCTCGAGTCTGGGAAGCCCCGGCACGCGCGCGCATTACCGCGACGAGCTCGCCGCATACCTGCGGGCCAACGCGCAGCGGCTCGCGCCGGCCGTTCGCGAGCGCATCGAGCTGAACCCCCTGCGGGCGTTTGACTCCGATGACCCCGGCACCCGCGAGGTGATGGCGGGAGCTCCCCGCCTGCTCGACCGCCTCGAGGCAGCCGACGCCGAGCACTTCGCGAGCGTCCGCGAGCTGCTGGC
>JBEKNK010000015.1:0-40879 GCA_049522915.1 Solirubrobacteraceae bacterium
GAGATGCTCGTGCTTTCGCCGTTCGCTCTGCGCCTGCTGAAGGCGAGCTTCAACGCGGCCGAGGATGGCCTGACCGGCATCCAGCAGCTCGCGCACGACACCAACCTGCTGTTCTACGGCAGCGAGGAGGCGCAGGAGGGCCGTGACGCCTACAGGCAGAAGCGCAAGCCGGATTTCTCCCGCTTCCCCCGGCGAGCCTAAATGTCCGTCGCAATCCCCAGGGGCCCGAGCGCGGTGCGCATCTGGTTGATGGCCGCGCGCCTGCGCACATTGCCCGCGGCCGTGGCGCCCGTGCTGGTCGGCACCTCGCTCGCGCTCGGAGCCGGACACTTTCGGGCGCTCGCGTTCGTCGCGGCGCTGCTGGGAGCTGTATTCATTCAGGTCGGGACGAACCTCTCGAACGACTACTCAGACGCGCGGCGCGGCGCCGACACAGAGGACCGACTCGGACCGGTGAGGGTGACCGCCGGCGGTCTCGTGCCGCCGAGCCAGGTGCTGCTCGCCACCTACGTGACGTTCGGTCTGGCGGTGCTCTGCGGCGTCTACCTTGTGGCAGTCGCCGGACCGGAGCTGATCGCGGTCGGCGCCGCCTCGATCCTCGCCGGCGTGCTCTACACCGGCGGACCGCGACCGTACGGCTATGAGGGCCTCGGCGAGGCTTTCGTCTTCCTCTTCTTCGGCATCGTCGCGGTCACCGGCTCCTACTTCGTGCAGCGGCGGGGCCTCCCGTGGGAGGCGTTCGTGCTCGCCGTTCCCGTCGGCCTGCTGATCGCGGGCATCCTCGTCGTCAACAATCTGCGCGACATCGACACCGACCGCCGCGCGGGCAAGCGCACGCTGGCCGTCCGGATCGGCCGCGAGCGCACGCGCGTGCTGTTCGCAACGTTCGTCGCAGTCGCCTTCGTCAGCTCGTGGGTACCCTGGTTCGCGGGCGCGCTGTCACCCTGGCTGCTGCTGACGGCGGCTGGCGCGCCGCTCGCCTACGGCGTCGTGCAGACGGTCCGCACGCACACCGACGGCCCCTCGCTCAATTCGGCCCTCGCCCGCACAGCAAAGCTCGCGCTGCTGTTCTGCCTGCTGCTCTGCGCCGGCGTTTTGGCTTCTTAGGGCGATGGAGCTATCGCTCCATCGGGTCGTCCTGCGTTTCGCCCAGCCGATCCAGAGCGCGCACGGCGTGCTGCGCGAGCGCGAGCTGATCGAGCTGACTCTCACCGACGAGGAGGGCCTGATCGGTCGCGGTGAGGCGGCGCCGCTGCAGTCCTACGACGGCGTCTCGATCGAGCGCACGCTCTCGACGCTCGAGTCCTACCGGCCCGTGATCGAGTCCTCTCCGCACCGCCCCGGGGGCCGGCTGCTGGAGCGCTGCCGCGAGATCGACGAGCTTCCCGCGGCGCTTGCCGCGGTCGACCTGGCGCTGTGGGACCTGGCGGGCAAGCGCGCCGCTCGCCCGGTGTGTGAGCTGCTGAGCGACGGCCCCGCGCGGGTGATCGCCGTGAACGCCAGCATCGGCGCCGTTTCCGCGGCTGCCGCGGCGCGGGCGGCCGCCGACGCCGTCGCGGCCGGCTACACGTGCGTGAAGCTGAAGGTCGGGACCGACGAGGACATCGCACGCGTGGCGGCGGTCCGCCGCGCGATCGGCAGCCAGACGGCGCTGCGACTGGACGCCAACGGCTCCTGGACCTTCGCGCAGGCCGAGCGGATGATCGCGGCGCTCGACAAATACGGACTCGAGCTGATCGAGGAGCCCGTGCACGGGCTGGCCGACACCCGCGCGCTGCGTGACCGCGTCGCGGTGCGAATCGCGATCGACGAGACGGCCGCGATCGCAGGCGCGCTGACCGCGCGCGTCGCCGACGCCGTCTGCCTGAAGATCTCGCGCTGCGGCGGCATCGGCGGGCTGCTGGCCGCCGCGGCGCTGGTGCGTGCAAGCGGCGCCGAGGTGTACGTGTCCTCGACCTACGACGGCCCGCTCGGGATCGCGGCCGCGCTGCACGCCGCCGCCGCGCTCTCCCCCCTCCCGCCCTGCGGGCTCGCGACGCTCGCGCTGTTCGCCGGCGCACCGTCCCCCTTCCCCGTCATCGGCGGCGCGATCGCGGTGCCGGGTGGGCCCGGGCTCGGCGTGTCCTAGCGCGCCTCGATCGCGCCAACGACGGCGCTCGGCGCCTGCAGCGCGACGCGGTGCCCGGCGCCGGGGACGCACTGGAAGCGCGCATCGCTGATCGCTGAGGCGAGGCGGCGGCCGAGGTCCACGTAGACGGCGTCCTCCTCGCCCGCCAGCACCGCGACCGGCATGCTCAGCTCGTGCAGCCGCGCCCACATCGGCGCGATCGCGCCGGGACCCAGCGCCCGCAGGCTGGCGGCCAGCTGCGCCGGCGTGCTGCGGCGCTCGTCGACGGCGACCTCCGCATGGACCCAGTCGGGGTCCCTCGCGAACAGCGGCGCGGCGCGCCAGCGTTCGATGAATGAGGCGATCGAGCTGCGCTCGATCTCCGCCGCCAGGGCTTCGTCGGCGGCCGCGCGGGCGGCTCGCTCGCCGTCGTCCTCGATTCCGGCGCCGGTCGAGATCAGGACCAGGCGGATTACGCGCTCGGGGATGCGCAGCGCGGTGTGCAGCGCGAGCCGCCCGCCCATCGAGTAGCCGACAAGCACGAAGGGATCCTCGGTGCTCTCGCGCACGAGTCGCGTGACGCCTTCGGCGCTGAGCGGGTCGGCGTCGGTGACGTTCAGCGGGATCGGCGTGAAGCGCCCCGCCGGCAGCGCGTCGACCACACGGTCCCAGTGGCGGCCGGTGGCGGCGAAGCCGTGCAGGAAGACGACGGAGACGCTCACGGCTGCCAGTGTGACAAGGCAACGGTCTGCGGCGCCCGCCGCGCCGCTACGGTTCGTCCATGCCCCCCGCGCTCGACAGCCACGATCTGATCACGGCGTTCGTCGACGAGCTGGTGCGCTGCGGCATGTCCGACGCCTGCACCTCGCCTGGTTCGCGCGACACGCCGTTGCTGCTCGCCCTGGCGCGACACCCGAGGCTGCGCGCGCACTCGCACATCGACGAGCGCTGCAGCGGATTCTTCGGCCTGGGCATCGCCAAGGCGACCGGGCGGCCGGTGGCGCTGACCTGCACCTCGGGCACCGCGGCGGCCAATCTTGCGCCCGCCGTGATCGAGGCGAGCGAGGCGCGGGTGCCGCTGATCGTCCTCACTGCCGATCGCCCCCCGGAGCTGCGCGAGTCGGGCGCCGGCCAGACGATCGATCAGATCAAGCTCTATGGGGACGCGGTCCGCTGGTTCTTCGAGGTCGGCAACCACGACGTCACCGACGAGCGGATCGCTTGGGTCCGCGCGCTCGCGTGCCGCGCCTACGCCACCGCCGCCGGGGCGCGCCCGGGGCCTGTGCACCTGAACTGGCCGCTGCGCGATCCGCTCGTGCCCGCGGGCGCGCGCCGAGCGCACGGCGGGCGCCCGGGCGGGCGCCCCTGGGTGGCGGTGGAGGGTCCGCCGCGGCGGTCCGCCAGGCTTTCCGAGCACATCGATGCGCCCATGCGCGGTGTGATCGTGGCGGGCCGCGACGATGCCGGGCTCGCGCCGGAGATCCCGCAGCTCGCGATCGCGGCCGGCTACCCGCTGCTCGCGGATCCGCTCTCGGGTGCGCGGCGCGGCGGCGCGGCGATCGCACATTACGACCTGCTGCTGCGCGACCGCGGGTTCGCCGGCGCCCACACGCCGGAGGTCGTGATCAGGGTCGGCGACCTGCCCACGTCCAAGCCGTTGCGCACGTGGCTGGCCTCCCTCGACGGCGCCCGCCAGGTCCTCGTCGACCCCCAGTTCGCATGGCAGGATCCGTCCTGCGTCGTGGAGCTCGTGCTGCGAGCGGACCCGCGGCTGCTGGCGGCGCCGCCCGCGAGCGACCCGGCGTGGCTGGCTGCGTGGCGCGACGCGGACGCGGCAGCCGCGACCGCGGTCGAGCGAACGCTCGGCGATCAGCTGAGCGAGCCGAACGTCGCGCGTACGGTCGCCACAGCGCTGCCGTCGGAGGCAACGGTGTTCGTGGCCGCGTCGATGCCCGTGCGCGAACTCGAATCCTTCTGGCCGGTGCGCGACGACGCACCCCGGGTTCTATCCAACCGCGGCGCCAACGGAATCGACGGGACGCTGTCCAGTGCACTGGGCGTGGCGGCGGTATCCGAGCGCCCGGTCGTCGCCCTGATCGGCGACGTCGCCTTCGCCCACGACATCGGCGGACTGCTGGCGGCCTCGCGTCTGGCGCTCTCGTTGACGATCGTCCTGATCAACAACGGCGGCGCCGCCGTGTTCGACTACCTTCCGATCGCGAACGAGCAGGATGTCTACGAGCAGCACGTCGCGACGGCCACGGGGCTCGATTTCGCGACGGCGGCGCGGCTCTACGGCTTCCGCCACGAGTGCCCGCAGACGCTCGCGGAACTTCGCGCGCTGCTCGCGGAGCCGGTGCGTGAGACGCTGATCGAGGTCCGCACGGACCGTGGCGCCGGTGTCGCGCTGCACCGCCGCGTGGGATCCGCCGTCAGCGACGCGCTCGCAGCCGGCTGAGCGGCGGAGACGAGGCACGGCGGCGCGCACGCGTCGTCTAAGCCGCGAGCACCGGCAGGAGCGCGCCGAGCTTGACCTCGGTCTCGGCCAGTTCGGCGGCGGGATCGGAATCCGCGACCACGCCGTCGCCGGCGTAGCAGCGCGCGATCTGGCCGTTCAGCAGGGCGCAGCGCAGGGCCACGCAGAACTCGCCGTCCTCGTTGGCGTCGGTCCAGCCGAGCGGCCCGGCGTACCAACCCCGGTCGATCCCCTCGAGCGCCCGGATCAGGGGCAGCGCGACGCCGGCCGGCTCTCCGCCGACGGCGGGCGTCGGGTGCAGCAGACCGGCCAGCTCGACGGCCGCGACGGGCGCCGTCAGCTGCGCCCGGATCGCCGTCGCCAGATGCTGGATATTCGCTATCCGCACGACCTCGGGCTCATCGGCCATCGTCACCCACACCGCGTGCGGGCGCAGCGCGCGCTCGATCCGCCGCGCCACGATCGCGTGCTCCTCGCGCTCCTTGTCCGAGCGCAGCAGCCGCTCACCGAGGTGATCGTCGACCGCCGGATCGGCGCTGCGCCCGATCGACCCTGCGAGCGCGACCGTTGTGAGCCGGAGCCCCTCGCGACGCATCAGGAGCTCTGGCGTCGCGCCGATGAACGTGGCGTCCCTGCGACCGACCGCGTAGACGAAGCAGCCCGCGAAGGCCTCTCGCAGCACGCCGAAAACGGCGGCGCCGTCGTGGGTCGTCGGCCCGTGGACGTCGACCTCACGCGCGAGGACGATCTTCTCGAGCCGCCCGGCCGCGATCATTTCGACCGCGCGCGCGACCGCCGCCTCGTAGTGCTCCGGCGCCATCGCGCCCGAGACCGTGTGGTGCTCGGTCGGGTGCGGATCGAGCAACGGCAGCGCTTTATCCTTCAGGCCGGCCAGTCGCTGCTCGAGGCGGGCTCCGAGGTCCGCCACCCGATCGCCCTCACGCACCAGCGCCGCGACGGTGCACCAGACCTCCTCAGCTCGGCGCACGAGCGCCACCTCTGGCACGACCAGCGACGCCGGTGCGAACGCCGACCAGTGCGGCGAGGAGCCGCCGTCGGGTGCGAAGGCGAAGCCGCCGCAGGCGATCAGCCCGCCGCCGACCGGTCCACCGGCGCCTTCCAGGCACGCCCGTTCGACCAGCTCGCGCCAGCGCGCGGCGGTGCGCTCGAAACGCATGTGCCCGCGATCCTCGAGCGTCACGACCGCCCCGAGGGCGGCCAGCGCCGAGCGCTCGCGTTCAGGCTGTTCGAAGCACATCCACGGCTCATCGGGGCGCCGGGACGCGAGCACCACCGCGCTCGGATCGACCGAATCGGGCAGGCGCCAGCTCACCGCCGCGACACAGTCGCCGTGGCGTCGCGCGACGCGGGTCGCGCGGGCGAGCTGCGCGCCGAGCGCCAGGCGCTGGCGCTCGGGCAGCGCGAACAGGCCCGTTGCCGGGACAGGCGGCGACTGCGTCGGGTCCGCGCCCGCTACCTCCAAACTAGGTCTCCGAGCGCCCCCGCGACATCGCGATCTCGCCGGTGCGCATCATCTCGATCAGGCCGTAGGGACGAACGACGCGCTCATATGCGTCGATCTTTTCGCTGTCGCCGGTCACCTCGATCGTCACCGATCGCTTCGTCGTGTCGACGACGCGCCCGCGGAAGATCGTCGTGAACTCGAGGATCTCGCTGCGCGCCTGCCCCTCGGCGGCGACCTTGAACAGGGCCAACTCGCGGGTGACCGTCCCAGCCGGCTCCAGGTCGCGGATCTTCAGCACGTTGACCAGCTTGTGCAGCTGCTTGGTCACCTGGTCGATCGGGTGCAGCGCGCCGTCGACTGTCAGCGTGATGCGCGAGAAGTCCCCGTTGTCGGTGGGTCCAACGGTGAGCGTCTCGATGTTGAAGCCGCGTCGCGCGAACAGCCCCGCGATCCGCGTCAGGACGCCGGGGCGGTTCTCGACCAGGATCGACAGGACATGCTTGCGTCCGGTGCGCAGCCCGACGGCCGCGTCGAGCTCTTCGAGGCTGAGCGGAGTCTTGGTTCCAGGTTCACCCATCGCGCTCACCCCACCATGTCGCGTGCGGCGGCGCCGGGCGCGATCATCGGGTAGGTGTTCTCCTCGCGCGTGACACGAACGTCCGCGACGACGACACCGGGCGTGGCGATCGCCGCGCGGATATCCGCAACCAGCGAGCTCTTGTCGGTGAAGCGAAGCCCGGTGGCTCCGTAGGCCTCGGCGAGCTTGACGAAGTCCGGGTGCTCGCCCATGTCGACGTGGCTGTAGCGGTGGTCCCAGAACAGCTCCTGCCACTGGCGAACCATGCCCAGGTAGCCGTTGTTCATGATGAACACCTTGACCGCGATCTCCTCCTGCACGCAGGTCGCGAGCTCCTGGATGTTCATCTGAATCGACCCGTCGCCGGCGATCACACAGACCGTGTCGTCGGGCGTGCCCACCTTGGCGCCCATTGCCGCCGGTAGACCGAAGCCCATCGTGCCCAGGCCACCCGAGTTGATCCACTGCCGGGGCCGGGTGAAGTGGTAGTACTGGGCGGCCCACATCTGGTGCTGGCCGACGTCCGAGACGATCACAGCCTTCCCTTCGGTCGCCTCATAGAGCGCCTGGATCAGGAACTGCGGCTTGATCTCCGCGTCGGTGCTGTCGTCATAGCGCAGAGGATGCTCGGCCCTCCAGGCGTTGATCCTGGTCCACCAGTCGTTCAGCCGCGCCGCCTCCGGCGCCAGCGCGCGGTATTCCACCACGAGCTTCTCCAGGATGTTGCGGGCATCACCGACGATCGGGATGTGCGCCGGAACGTTCTTGGAGATCTCTGCAGGGTCGATGTCGATGTGGATGAACTTGGCGTGCGGCGCGAACTCCGCAAGCTTGCCGGTGATCCGGTCATCGAACCGCGCGCCGACCGCGCAGATCAGGTCGGCCTCGTCCATCGCGTAGTTGGCGGTGCGAGTGCCGTGCATCCCCAGCATCCCGAGCCACTGCTCGTGGTCGCCGGGGAACGCGCCCAGCCCCATCAGGGTGCACGTGACCGGGAAGCGGCCGGCCGTGGCGAAGTCGACCAGCTCAGCGGCGGCGCCGGAGTTGATCACCCCGCCGCCGGCGTAGATCACCGGCCGCCGGGCGCTGGCGAGCGCGTTCGCCGCCTGGCGAATCTGCTTCTGGTTGCCCTCGATCGTCGGCTGATAGCCGGGCAGCGAAACCTCGAGGACCGGCTCGTAGGGGATCTCGGCCCGCGAAAGGTCCTGCGGGATATCGATCACCACCGGCCCGGGGCGCCCGGTCCGGGCGATGTGGAAGGCCTCGTGGATCACCTGCGGGATCTCCAGCGGATGCTGGATCATGAACGAGTGCTTGACGATCGGGAGGGTGATTCCGAGCGTGTCGGCCTCCTGAAAGCCGTCGGTCCCGAGCAGCTCGGTGCGAACCTGGCCCGTGATGAATACGACCGGCACGGAGTCCATCATCGCGTCGGCGATTGGCGTCACCAGATTGGTCGCACCGGGTCCCGAGGTGGCCAGCGCCACGCCGACCTTGCCGGTCGCCTTGGCGTAGCCCTCGGCCGCGTGGCCGCCACCAGCTTCGTGGCGCACGAGCACGTGGCGGATGCCGGCGTCGTAGAACGCGTCGTAGGTGGGCAGGTTGGCGCCACCGGGGAGGCCGAATACGACATCGACGCCCTCGGCTCTTAGGCACTCCATCACGGCATCGACTGCACGCATCGCGCTGACCTCCTTTCGGCTGTTTCGGGAACGCTGGACCGGCCGCGCAAGCGGGCCTGAGAGTCAGGATAGCGTGCGCAAGCCGACTGATAAGGCGGTGCAAGCGCAGCTCCGCCGGGCTCGGATGCTCCCGGACCGCGTGCGCCCACGCCCTCCTACAGCCGCGCGCGCACGCGAATAGAGGGGTCGGGCTCGATCAGCTCGGACTCCTGCGGGTATTCGAGGTCGGTGCCGCAGTGCATGCACATCGCGTCGTAGTGGCGCACCGCGCGGCCGCAGCCGGGACAGATCCGCAGCGCCTCCTCGGTCTCTCGCCGATAAAGAGCTGCGGTGAGCGGCCCGAGCACCGGGATCAAGCCGGAGATCACGAACCAGACGAAGAGCGAGCTGCCCTTGCGCATGCCGATATAGCCGCCGGCGAGCGCCGAGACCAGGCAGATCGCGACATAGACCTCTCCGCCGTTCAGAATAGGACGCGAACCGCCCAGACTGCGCCGATAATCGCGACGACCACCGCGATGATCGTCGCGATCACGACGACGACGTGGAACAGGAGGTGCAGCAGGAGCCACGCGCAGACGAGCAGCACCAATGCGGCGAGCGCATGGCGGCCGAACGAATGCATGCGACCCTGCTCCTGGGTTTCGGTGGGTTGTTGATTCATAGGGGAGAGCTTACGCTCCACCGCGACGCGACCGCGGGGGAGCGCCCACTCGCCTACGGCACTACGGCTGTGTCTGGGGCCGGAACGGGCGCTTCTGTTCGGGACGCGCAGGTGCTGAGGCTGCCAGGCGAGCAAGGCTGTAGCGCCGCACCACGGCCGGCGCTTTCACCATCGTGGACGCCTCATCCACCTGCGGGAGGAGCAGGAACCTGGATCGGGCGCTTGGTGTAGTCATGGACAGGATGATCGATCAGCGGGGCGCTCGCGTCGTTGGCCGCCTGGCCAAGATCCCGTGCATCGACCCCGCCGCGCTGGCGCGGGCGCAGCGCGCCTCTCAGTCGGCCGTGGGCTCGAGGCCCAACGCCTCGCGAATCAGACGGGTCACCACGGCGCCGTCGGCGCGTCCACGCGTCTCTCGCATGACCGGCCCGACCAGCGCGCCGATCGCCTTTGGATTGCCGGCGCGCACCTGTTCGGCCGCAGCCGGATCGTTCGCGATCGCACCGGCCACGATCTCAGCGAGACCGGCGTCGTCGTCGATCGCGCCGAGTCCGCGTTCGGTCACGATGCTCTCGGGATCTCCGCCCTGCTCCACGAGTGCGTCGAGCACCTCCCGCGCCGCGGTCACGCTCAGCCGCTGCCCGGCGAGAAGCGCGACCAGCGCGGCAAGCGCGGCCGGCGTCACCCTGCTCTGCGCCGGGTCATCCTCCCCGGCTCTCGCGACCAGTTCGCCGCCCACCCAGTTCGCCAACTCGACGGGATGGGCCGCGTCGGCGGCCAGCGCGCGCTCGTAGAAGTCGCCGAGCTCGCCGCGGAACGCGAACTGGCGGGCGCGCTCGGCGCTGAGGCCGAGTTCGCGCTCGAAGCGCTCCGCACGCGCAGCCGGCAGCTCGGGCATCGCGCCGCGGGCCGCCTCGAGCATCTCGGCCGTCGTCGCGATCGGCACGAGGTCCGGCTCGGGGAAGTAGCGGTAGTCCTGCGCCTCCTCCTTCGAGCGCAGTGAGGTGATCTCGCCCGAGGAGGGGTCGAAGTGCAGCGTCTCCTGCACGACCTCCTCCCCGGCTTCGATGATCGCGCGCTGGCGCTTGATCTCGGCGGCGACGCCCCGCTCGAGGAAGCGGAACGAGTTCATGTTCTTCAGCTCGGTCTTGGTGCCGAGCGTTTCGCTCCCGAGCGGGCGCAGGGACACGTTGGCGTCCGCGCGCAGCGAGCCCTCCTCCATGTTCACGTCGCTGACCCCCAGCGCGCGCAACGTCACGCGCAGCAGCTCGAGCCACTCGCGAGCAGCCGCCGGAGAGTGCAGATCGGGCTCGGTGACGATCTCGACCAGGGGCGTCCCGCCGCGGTTGAAGTCGACGACCGAGAGCTCGGAGCCGTGGATGCGCCCGCTGGAACCGACGTGGATCAGCTTGGCGGCGTCCTCCTCCAGGTGCACGCGGTGGATCCGCACCCCGGCCAGGGCGCCGCCGCGACACAGCGGCTCGTCGTACTGCGAGATCTGGTAGCCCTTGGGAAGATCGGGGTAGAAGTAGTTCTTGCGGTGGAAGATCGAGCGCGGCGCAAGCTCGCAGCCGAGCGCCATCCCGATCATCAGGCCGAAGTGGATCGCCCGCGCGTTCACCACCGGGAGCGCCCCCGGCAGGCCCAGGCAAACCGGGCATGTGCGCGTGTTCGGGGGTTCGCCGAAGCCGAGCTCACAGCCGCAGAACATCTTCGTGGCGGTTGCCAGCTGGACGTGGATCTCCAGGCCGATGACGGGTTCAAGCGCGCTGCTCATCGCCTGCGCCTACGCCTCGTGGGGTGCGCTGCCGTCGAATGCGAGCGCCTGCTCCAGCGCGAATGACACACCGAGCAGGGCGTTCTCGCTGAATGCCGCGCCGGCCAGCTGGAAGCCGACCGGAAGGCTCCGGCCGCCACCGGGGGGTTCAGCCAGCCCGCATGGAATCGAGATCGCCGGGATCCCGGCCAGCGACATCGGCACGGTGCAGAAGTCGTTGAGATACATGGCCAGCGGGTCGGAGGTCTTCGCGCCGAGCTCGAACGCGACGCCCGGAGCAGTTGGCGTGGCGACGAAGTCGAAGCTTGCGAAGGCGGCGGCGAAGTCCTCCGCGATCTTCGTCCGGACCTTCTGGGCGCGGCCGTAATAGGCGTCGTAGTAGCCGCTCGAGAGCACGTAGGTGCCGAGCATGATCCGCCGCTTGACCTCCGGCCCGAAGCCGTCGTGACGCGTGCGTGTGTACATCGACTCCAGGTCGTCGGCGCCGCTCGCGCGGTAGCCGTAGCGCACGCCGTCAAAGCGCGCGAGGTTCGAGGAGGCCTCCGCCGGCGCCAGCACGTAGTAGGCGGCAAGCGCGTGCGGCGCGTGCGGGAGCGCGCACTCCTGGACGCTCGCGCCGAGCTCTCTCGCCAGCGCGAGCGTCGCGTGAAACGCGGCGAGCACGCCCGGCTCGATTCCCTCGCCGCTCAGCTCCGAGGGAACGCCGATCCGCACTCCGGCGAGGTCACTGCGCGAGGGCAGCTCGATCGCGCCGGGAAACTGCAGCGAGGTCGAGTCACGCGGGTCGCGCGCGCCGACCATGCGGCCGTAGAGCAGCGCCGCGTCGGTCACGTCGCGCGTCAGCGGGCCCGCCTGGTCCAGCGAGGAGGCGAACGCGATCATGCCGTAGCGCGACACGGCGCCATAGGTGGGCTTGAGGCCAACGATGCCGCAGAGCGCCGCGGGCTGGCGGATCGAGCCGCCGGTGTCGGTGCCCAGCGCCCACGGCGCGAGCCTCGCGGCGACCGCTGCCGCGCTGCCGCCCGAGGACCCGCCCGGGACGCGGCCGCGGTCCCAGGGGTTGCGCACCGGCCCGAATCCAGAGTTTTCGGTCGAGGAGCCCATCGCGAACTCGTCCTGGTTGGTCTTGCCCAGCAGCGGTGCGCCGTCGGCGGCCAGGCGCGCCACGACGGTCGCGGTATAGGGCGGGCGGTAGCCCTCGAGGATGCGCGATCCCGACTGGCTCGGCACTCCCGCGGTGCAAAAGAGGTCCTTGACCGCCAGCGGCACGCCGCCGAGCGGCCCGGCCACCGCGGGCGGTGCCTGCTCCGCCACCCACACGAACGCGTTCAACTGGTCGGCGGCGGCCCGCGCACGGTAGGTCTCGAACAACTCGCCGGCGTCCAGTTCGCCGGCCTGCACCGCGCGCGCTGCCGCCGCGGCCGTGAGCTCGAGAATGTCGCTCATGCCTGCGGGCTCGGTACGGCGAAGCCGTCGTCGCTGACCGCGGGCGCACTCGCCAGCGCGCGTTCGCGCTCGAGCGACGGCTGGGGCTCGTCGGCGCGCAGTGCGTTCTCCACGGCGACGACATGCGTGGTGGGTGCGACGTCGTCGAGGTCGAGTTGCTCGATCGTGGCGATGTGCTGGAGCACACCCGCCAGCTCCACGGCCATCCGGTCGACCTCCGCGTCACTCAGCTGCAGCCTCGCGAGTCGCGCTACGTGGCGCACCTCTTCGCGTTCGATCATCTCGACACCGGCACACCGCGGAAGGGACGCTCGTCGCGCAGCGACGCCGATGCCGCGCCCAGCACCCCGAGCGTCCCGGCCAGCGCTAGCCACAGGCCATAGCATCGCCCGCTCGCGCCCGCCGGCAGCTCCAGCGCGAAGACGGCGACGAGCACGCTGGAGAGCAGCGCGAGCAGCGCCGTGCCCACCGCGCAGGCGAGCGGCAGCGCAGGCGAGCGCTGCACGGCGGTCGCCGCCGCTAGCCCCAGCGAGGCGAGCGCCGTGAGCGCGGCCAGGACCGCGACGATCGTCAGCGCGCGCCAGGCGCTCTCCTGCCTGCCGGACACCTCAAACCACGGCAGGAACAGCGCGACGGCGAGCAACACGGCAGCCGGGAGCGCCAGCAGCTCGGCCGGGCGCAGCCTGCGAAGGTCGATCCTCACGGCGCGAAAGCCTATCCGCCGAGGGCTCGGCGATCACGCCGCTCAGCCGCCGTCGGCGCGTCGGGCTGAATCCCGCGTCAGGAGCGCCCGGCGGCCTGCGCGGCCGCCTGCGCGGCGAGCACGGTGTTTCGCAGCAGGCAGGCGATCGTCATTGGCCCCACTCCGCCCGGCACCGGCGTGATCGCGCCCGCGCGCTCGCTCACGGCCTCGAAGTCGACATCGCCCACCAGGCCGCCGTCGAGCCGGTTCACGCCGACGTCGATCACGGTCGCACCCGGCTTGACCCATTCCGCCGTGACCATCCTCGGGCGCCCGACGGCGGCGACAAGGACGTCGGCGCGCGCACACACGGAGGCCAGGTTGCGGGTGCGCGAGTGGCACATCGTCACGGTCGCGTTGGCGCCCAGCAGCAACTGCGCCATCGGCTTGCCGAACAGGTTCGACCGTCCGATGACGACCGCCTCCGTGCCTTCGAGCGCGATCCCCTCGCTCTCCAGCAGCGCCATCACGCCGCTCGGCGTGCATGGCCTCAGGCCGGGGCGGCCCAGCGCGAGAAGTCCCGCCGAGAGCGGCGTCAGGCCGTCGACATCCTTGGCAACGTCGACGAGACCGGGCAGCCGGACGCCGTCGAGGTGGCCCGGCAGCGGCAGTTGGATCAGGATGCCGCTGACGTGCGGGTCGGCGTTCAGCTGCTCGATCAACTCGGTCAGCTGCGATTCGCTCGTGTCGGCGGGGAGGCGGTGATCGAAGGATGAGATGCCGATCGCCTCGCTCTCGCGGTGCTTCATGCCGACGTAGACGAGACTCCCGGGGTCCTCGCCGACGAGCACCGTCGCGAGTCCCGGAGGGCGGCCGTTGCGCTCCCTGAACACGGCCACCTCGCCCGCCAGATCGGCGCGCAGCGCGGCCGCCACCGCGCGGCCGTCGATCACCCGCGCGCTCACCGGCGAGTCACCGGCGCGAGCTCGGCGAGCAGCCTGCGCTCGGACCCGTCAGCCGCGAAGCGCACGATCACGATCCCGTCCCGGTCGAGGCCCGTGACGACGCCCTCGCCGAAGGACGCGTGCAGCACGTCCTCGCCGATGCGAAACGTGGGTGCCGGCTCGCGCCGGGCCGCGAGCGCGCCGCCGGCCGCCGACGCCGCAGCCCAGATCCCGGGCGCGCGCTCGCCCACGGCGACGCGCGAGGCGCCGATGCGCCCCGATCCCGAGCCGAAGACGTCGTCGCTCGAGTCGGTCAACGCCGGCGGGATCTCGTCAAGAAAGCGGCTGCGCAGGCCGAAGCTCTCCGCCCCGAACAGGGTACGCCGGCGCGCGTAGGTGAGCGTCAGCTCACTCATCGCCCGCGTGATGCCGACATAGCAGAGCCGGCGCTCCTCCTCCAGCGAACCCTCGTCGAGGGAGCGCGAGTGCGGGAACACTCCCTCCTCGCAGCCGATGATGAAGACGATCGGGTATTCGAGGCCCTTCGCGTTGTGCAGCGTCATCAGCGTGATCAGCCCACGGTCGTCGCGCCGGGCGTCGGCGTCGCTGACCAGTGCGATCTGGCTGAGGAAGGCGTCAAGCGCCTCGAAGCCCTCCTCCCCCTCCCCCCGCGGCACGCTCGGCGCGGACGCCTCGAACTCCCGCGCGACGCCGACCAGCTCCTCCAGGTTCTCGATCCGTCCCTGCGCCTCGAAGGTCCGTTCTGCCTCGAGCGCCTCCATGTAGCCGCTGCGGGCGAGCACCGCCTCCAATAGTTCCGCGACGCTCGCGCCGCCTGCAGCGAGTTCGCGCAGCTCGGCCATCGTGCCCATGAAGCGGCCGATCGCACTGATCGCGGCGCGCCCGAGGCCCGGCACGCTGTCGGCTGCAGCGGCGACGTCCCACACCGGTTCGCCCAGGGTCGCGGCGTGCGTGATCACCCGCGAAAGCGACGTCTGGCCGATCCCGCGGCGGGGGCTGTTGGCGACGCGGGTGAAGCTGATCTGGTCGGATGGGTTGGCCAGCAGCGAGAGATAGGCGATCGCGTCCTTGATCTCGGCGCGCTCGTAGAACTTCGTGCCGCCGATCACCTGGTAGGGGACCTCGGCTCGGACGAGCGCGTCCTCGAGCACCCTCGACTGCGCGTTGGTTCGGTAGAAGACCGCGATCTCGGCGCGCGACACGCCGTCCTCGACGAAGCCCTCGATCGCGCTGAGCACGTAGCGGGCCTCCGCGTGCTCGTCGGCGAGCATCCGCAGCTTGATCGGGTCGCCCTCCCCCAGCTCCGTCCAGAGATCCTTCGCCACCTGGTTGCGGTTGTTTGCGATGACGGCGTTCGCCGCCGAGAGGATCGTCTGTGTGGAGCGGTAGTTCTGCTCGAGCTTGACGATGTGCGCGTCGGGGAAATCCTGGCCGAAGTCGAGGATGTTGCGGATGTCGGCGCCGCGAAAGCCGTAGACCGATTGCGCGTCGTCGCCGACGACGGCGAGGTTGCGCCGTTCGCCGGTCAGCAGCGTCAGCCAGCGGTACTGGGCATGGTTGGTGTCCTGGTACTCGTCGACCAGCACGTGCCGAAAGGCCTCCTGATAGCGCTCTCGCACCTCCGAGAACAGCTCGAGCACGTTGACCGCGCGCCCGAGCAGGTCGTCAAAGTCCATCGCGTTGAAGCGCAGCAGCTCGCGCTCATAGAGGTCGTAGGCATCGGCGACGGTCTGCTCGAAGTAGGAGCCGACCATCGAGCGGTACTCAGCCGCGTCGCGAAGCCGATTCTTGGCGTCTGAGATCTGGCTGTGCACCGCCGCCGGTGGGAAGCGCTTGGGGTCGGCGCCGACACGGTCGAGGCACTGCTTGAGCAGCCGTCGGGCGTCGGCCTGGTCGTAGATCGTGAACTGGCGCGTGTAGCCCAGTCTCGGCGCCTCGACTCGCAGCATCCGGGTGCAGGCCGAATGGAAGGTCATGACCCACATTCCGCGCGTGCTGCGGCCGAGCAGCAGCTCGACCCGCTCGCGCATCTCCTGGGCGGCCTTGTTGGTGAAGGTGATCGCCAACAGCTCGTCGGGGCGGGCTTCGCCGGTGTGCACCAGGTAGGCGATCCGGTGCGTCAGCACGCGCGTCTTGCCGCTGCCGGCGCCGGCCAGGATCAGCAGCGGTCCGTCGCCGTGCATGACGGCGTCGCGCTGCGGCGCGTTCAGCCCTCCGAGCAGGGCATCGATGCGTTGCTCAGCGACGCTTTGATCGGACACCTCTCCAGCATAGATGTGTGGGCGGCTAGCCTCTGGGGTTGCATGTCCGCCCGAGCTCGTCGATCGCGGGGCGCCGTCGCGTTGTGCGACGGCGTGCGCGCGCACTGTGCCGAGGTCGCCGGCTCGGCGCGCTCGGTCAGGATCGACCTCGACGCGCTCGAAGCGGTGCGTGCGTCGCCGGCGGCGACGCTTGACCCGGCCGTCCACCACCTCGACGGCTCGCGCGAGGAGGTCGCGCGCTACCTGCTGACCCTCGACACGATCAACTTCGGCTCGGGCTGGTTTCCAACGCTGCGCAAGCGGCCGGGCCACTCCGGCTACGCGACGATCGCCGCGGCCCTCTCCGACCGCTTCCGCGCCGAGGGCCCGTGGTCCAACGCCCAGCTGCGCGCGACCGACACGCGCACCATCGCCGACACGCTCGGCCAGTCGCCCGACCACGAGCTGATGTCGCTGTACGGCCAGGGCCTTCGGTCGCTCGGCGGCTGGCTCGGGGAGCGCAATGTGCTCGACGCGGTCGCCGAGTCGGGCGGCTCGGCGGAGGCGTTCGCGACCGCGCTCGCGCGCGGCATGTCGCTGTTCGACGACCGCGGCTTCTACAAGCGCGCCCAGATCGCGCCCGCCGACCTCGCGCTCGCCGGCGTCGCCGAGTTCCGCGACCTCGACCGCCTGACGATCTTCGCCGACAACCTCGTCCCGCACGTCCTCCGTTGCGAGGGGGTGCTCGTCTACGACCCCCGTCTCGCCGCCCACATCGACGCCGGACGCGACCTTCGGCCCGGGCCGCAGGAGCGCGAGATCCGGGCCTGCGCGGTGCACGCCTGCGAGCTGCTCAGCGCCCGCCTCGCCGTCGCGCCGCGCGTGCTCGACAACTGGCTGTGGAACCGCGGCCAGGAGCCTCAATACAAGGCGCGGCCGCGGCACCGCTGCCGCTGCGTCTACTACTGATTCCGCTCGCGGCGCGGCCGACGGCGCGAAACGAAACGGGAACAATGCTGTCGTGTTTCGCGCCGAGCAACGACGCGACCCGCGAGTAGGTTGTGGCTACTGCTTTCAGGGAGCAGCAGCGAGTTCCGGCGTCGACGCCTGGACGCCCGCTGTCGTCCGGAGCTGGCGCTCGCTCGTCAGACGGGGCTCAGCTGATGAAGAATTGTTGGTAGATCAGGAAGACGTTCATCAGGCTGATTGCGATGGCGATGGTCCAGGCGGAGATTTGGAGGGTGCGGCAGTTGACGTGGATGCCCATGATGTCGCGGCGACCGGTGAGGATCACGAGCGGGATGAGTGCGAGGGGGATGCCGAAGGAGAGCACGACTTGGCTGAGGACGAGGATGTTGGTGGGGTTCAGTCCGATGGCGAGCACGGCTAGCGCGGGGATCATCGTGATCGCACGGCGCAGTGCGAGGGGGATCTGGAAGTTGATGAAGCCGGCCATCACGACCTGCCCTGCGTAGGTGCCGACGCTCGAGGAGGAGGCTCCGGAGGCGAGCAGCGCGACCGCGAACGCGAGCGCGGCACCGCCGCCGACGAGGTGTCCGAGCTGGAAATGGGCCTGCTGGATCGTGCTCAGGCCTGAGAGGGCGGGCGTGTGGAAGAGTTTGGCGGCGAACGCGAGCATCGCCAGATTGACTAGGCCGGCGAGCCCAAGCGCGATGTAAACGTCGAGGCGTTCGAAGCGCAGCACGCGTTTCTTCTCGGTGTCGTTGCGTGTTGCCATGCGGCCCTTGGTCAGCGCCGAGTGGAGGTAGATCACGTGCGGCATCACGGTTGCCCCGACGATCCCGACCGCGATGTAGAGGTAGCTGGTGCCGTGGATGCTGGGGACCAGCCCGCTCAGCGAGCCGTGCACGGAGGGCCCGATCCTTAGCGTCTCGTAAAGAAAGCCGGCGAAGATGATCGCGAGCAGCGCGCTGATCGCGAGCTCGAACTTGCGGAAGCCGAGTGCTTGCAGCCCGAGGATCCCGAATGCGATCACGCCCGTCATCAAGCCGGCGATAAACAGCGGCACGCCGAACAGCAGGTTCAGACCGATCGCAGCGCCGACGAACTCGGCGATGTCGGTCGACATCGCCATGATCTCGGCCTGGACCCACATTCCCCGCGTGAAGGTGCGCGGGAAGTGTTCGCGCACAAGCTCGGGGTAGTTGTGGTCGGTGACAATCCCGAGCTTGGCCGACAGGTACTGGATCACCATCGCGACCAGGTTCGCGGCGAGCACGACCCATAGCAGCAGGTAGCCGAACTCGGCGCCGCCCTGCACATTGGTCGCGAAGTTCCCGGGGTCGACATACGCGATCGACGCTACAAACGCAGGGCCGAGCATGAACAGCGTGGCGCGCAGCTTCCCGCGCGAGAGGAGGCGCTCGAGCGCACTTTCCTCGAGCCCCTCGTACAGCGGCAGCGTCTGGCCGGCGCCAGCCCCTTCGAGCGCCGGGACGGGGGGCGGCGGCGGGGTCACCGCGTGTCCCCCTCGGTTTCGATCCGCATCGCGCATGCGAGTCCGCCGCCGATCGGATGCTCGCGCTCGCCGAAGCGCACGAACACCGGCCCAGCGAACGGCTGGCGATCGATCACCTCAAGACGAGTGCCGAGCATGATCCCGTGATCTGCGAGGTAGCGCAGCATCTCCGGGTCGGAGTCCGACACGCGCACGAACCGTCCGACGGCACCGACCGCCAACTCGTCGAGGCTGTGTGTCTGACGCTCGTCGATCTCAAACGCGGCTGTTGGGATCGGATCGCCGTGCGGGTCAACCGCCGGGTCGCCAAGGCGGCCGGCAATCAGCTGCTCGAGCTCCTCGGAGAGCACGTGCTCAAGCACCTCTGCCTCGGCGTGCACGCGATCCCACGACATTCCGAGCTCTTGGGCGAGAAACAGCTCGAGGAGCCGGTGATGGCGCAGCACCTCAAGCGCGGCGCGACGACCCTCGTCGGTCAGGCGCACCCCACGATAGGGCTCATGCTCCAGCAGCCCGACCTCCGCGAGCTTGCGCAACATCCCCGACACCGAACCCGGTGTGACCCCCAAGCGCGCAGCGAGATCGTTCGTCGACACCGGCGCCCCGCCGCGAGCCTCAAGCGCGTACACCGCCTTCGCGTAGTCCTGCACCGACGCCGAAAGCAATTGTTCCGAGGGCACGAGCCAGGAGTATGGTCTGCCTAAATCTGCTTGTCAAGCCACCTGAAATATTATTCTCGGTCTGTCGATCGACCCCGCGGCCTCGAGCGCCGAGGGGGCAGCACGGCGAGAGGCCTCATCCTCACCACAACGCGTGTTAGGATGAGGGTATGGCTGATGCCGAGCGCTGCGACCCGCTGTGCCTGGAGCTTCCGCGCGCCGAGCACATCCGCCAGCATCTCGATAAGGCGCTGATCGCCGTCGCGGCCGTGCGCGCCAAGGCGCTGGCTGACGCCACGCGACTGACGATCGCCGTCGCGCTGCGCGAAGGCAGGGAGTTGTGTGTCTGTGACCTGGCTTGGATCACCGGCCGCGCCGAGAACCTCGTCGGCCACCATCTGCATGCCCTGCGCAACGCCGGCCTGGCCAGCTCGCGACGTGAGCACAAGATCGTCTTCTACGCCCTCACCGACCCCGGCCGCCAGCTACTCGACGCTCACCTCGAGCTCATGGCCCTCACGTCGTGAGCACCCCATCGCTCGAGCTCCCGACGCTCACCGCGCCGACGATCGTCCCGCCGCCGCAGCGTCCACTCGAGCCTGCCGAGCGCGATCGGCTGATCCGCCGCGCGAAGGCGCTGTCCTGGCTCAGTCTCGCCTACATGAGCGCCGAGGGCGCGATCGCGATCACCGCAGCGCTGCTCGCCAGCTCTGTCGCGCTGCTTGGCTTCGGTCTGGACTCCGTGATCGAGGCACTCGCGTCGATCATCGTGATCTGGCGCTTCACCGGCAGCCGCCGGCTCTCCGAACACGCCGAGCAACTCGCCCAGCGGCTCGTCGCGATCACCTTCTTCCTGCTCGCCCCCTACATCGCCCAAGACGCGATCCGCACCCTCGCAGGCGGCCAGCACCCCACCACCAGCTGGCTCGGGATCGGCCTCTCGATCTCAAGCATCATCACGATGCCGCTGCTCGCCAACGCCAAACAGCAAATCGGACAGCGCCTGGGCTCAGGCGCGACCGCCGGCGAAGGCGCACAGAACATGCTCTGCGCCTACCTCGCCACCGGCGTGCTCACAGGTCTCGTGCTCAACGCCGCCTTCGGTCTGTGGTGGGCCGACCCCGCCGTCGCACTCGCGATCGCCGTACTCGCACTCAACGAAGGCCGACAGACCTGGCGCGGTCACGGCTGCTGCGCCGCGCCATCAATCCCCCGTGAAGCGCTCAAAGCGTGTCACGACGACTGCTGCGCGTGACCCCAGCGGCTCGGCGGCGCCGCACGGAGTCGCGACTGTCGCTATGCCGAACGGGAGCAACAGCCAATCCCGCTCGACCCCGGGCGGTCGCTCCCGCGAGCACGCCCAGATCGTGCCCGCCTGGGCGTCCCTGCGCGCGTGCTCGACAACTGGCTGTGGAACCGCGGGGCGTCAGCGGAGCACAAGGCGCGGCGCCGGCGTCGCTGCCGCTGCGTCTACTACTGACGCCGACCTGCGCCGGGCGTCGCCCTGGCCGACGGCCGAGCGTGCAGCGCGGTCAGCCGCCGGCTGGATTGCGGCCCCGCACGGGCCGTAGCGGATGGACGTTCTCCGGCCCCACCGAAGGCGGCACGCCGCCGAGCTCGGTCACCATCCGCTCGAGCTCTGCGACTCTCGCGGCGAGCCCTCGCATGGCGTCCGCGACGGGGTCGGGAAGGTGAATCCAGTCGGTGTCGGGTCCCTCGACGCGACGCCCGTCGATGCGCACGGGATGCCCGGGC
Organism: Solirubrobacteraceae bacterium; assembly: GCA_049522915.1. Classification (GTDB taxonomy): domain Bacteria; phylum Actinomycetota; class Thermoleophilia; order Solirubrobacterales; family Solirubrobacteraceae; genus Palsa-513. The sequence goes on from JBEKNK010000015.1 coordinate 20,975, forward strand.
ACGCCCACCACGGTGGAGTTCGGCGGCACGTCGCGCACGACCACGCTATTGGCTCCGATCTTGGCTCCATGGCCGATCTCGATCGGGCCGAGCAGCTTGGCGCCGGACCCGATCGTCACGTTGTCCTGAACGGTGGGGTGGCGCTTGCCGGTCTCAAAGCCGGTGCCGCCGAGCGTCACGCCCTGATAGAGCGTCACCCCGTCGCCGATGATCGCGGTCTCGCCGATCACCACCCCGGCGCCGTGGTCGATGAACAGGCCGGCTCCAACCGTCGCCGCGTGATGGATCTCGATTCCGGTGAGCGCCCGTGCCAGGTAGGCGATCACGCGCGGCAGCAGCGGCACGCCGGCGGCGTGCAGCGCCGAGGCGACGCGATGCGCGAGCAGGGCCTGGACTCCGGGCCAGGTGGCCAGCAGCTCGGCCGAGCCGACGCCGAGGGCCGAGGGATCGCGTTCACGCGCGGCGTCGAGATCCCGGCGCACTTCGCGCGCCACGCGCGCAAGCGAGGAGAGCCCGGCCATAGCCAACAAAGAGTAGCGAGCGGAGCGACGCGGTCGTGACGCCTTGCCGCGCGAGCCCGCTACGCGGCGAAGAACGGCGTCGACATGTAGCGCTCGCCGGAATCGGGGAGGATCACGACGATGCGCTTGCCGGCGAACTCCTCCCGGCCGGCCAGTTCCAGCGCACCGGCGAGCGCGGCGCCGCACGAGATGCCGGCGAGGACGCCCTCCTCGCGAGCCGCCCGCCGCGCGAGCTCGATCGCCTGATCGTCGCTGACCATGATCACCTCGTCGAGCAGTTCGCGGTTGAGCACCGCCGGCACGAAGCCCGCGCCGATGCCCTGAATCCGGTGAGGGCCGGCCGGATGCCCACTCAGCACCGCCGAGTCGGCCGGCTCCACAGCGACGATCCGACAGCCCGGGTTGCGCTCGCGCAAGACCTCGCCGACCCCGGTGATCGTTCCCCCGGTTCCGACACCCGCGACGAGGGCGTCGACGCGTCCATCGAGCGCTGCGACGATCTCCGGTCCGGTTGTCCGCCGGTGCACCTCGGGGTTGGCCGGGTTGGAGAACTGGTCGGGCAGGAAGACGTCCGCATCGCGGGCGAGCTCGCGCGCCGCCGCGACCGCCTCGCCCATGCCGCCCATCGACTCGACGATCTCAACGCGCACGCCGTATTGGCGCAGCAGCGCCGTACGCTCCCGGCTCATGCCCTGCGGCAGCGTCAGCACCAGCTCGTAGCCGCGGGCCGCACACACCAGCGCGAGCGCGATGCCGGTGTTGCCGCTGGTCGCCTCCACGATCGTCGTGCGGCCGGGCTCGATCTGGCCGGCCCGCTCGGCAGCGTCGATCATCGCCAGGCCGATGCGGTCCTTGACGCTGCCTCCGGGGTTGCCGGCCTCGAGCTTGCCGTAGAGCTCAACCGACGGGGCGAGCCGGCTGAGGCGCACGAGTCGCGTCCCACCGATGCACTCCGTAATGTCGGCCGGGATTTGCCCCATTCGATGTCAATGTAGCGCCGCCGCGGCGGCGGCGGTCAATGGACAGGCTGCGCGGACTGCGCGAGCGCGAACATCTGCGCGTTGGTGAGGCTGTCGAAGATCGTGTTGGAGACCCAGTAGAGCACGCTGCCGACGATCCAGCCGACGTCCTGAACATGGGAGCCGCTGTCGACGTAGAGGTAGTCGCGTCCGAAGCGCTCGACGGTGTCGGCGTGAGCGAACAGCGGCGGATCGGTCCAGTTCATGCCCTCGATCCCGTAGTAGTCGCCGACCGCTCCGGTCGCCCAGTCGATCCGGTAGCCGTAGTGGCGATTTCCCTGGGGGTCCTCGAGCGTGTAGCTCGAGAACGGATCGAAGGGGTCGGGTGAGCCTGAGGCCAGGGTGAGCGTCGGCAGATAGACCGGGAAGGGCACGTTCACGGCGAGCGCAAGCGCGCTCTCGGCGGTGCTCTGCGGGGTGGCTGTCAGTCCCGGCGCCGTCGCCGGCGCGGCGACGACCGGCGCCGCTGCGCCGGAGTCCGAGCTGACGTCGCGGTGCGCGCTCGCGTGGCCCTGCACGGCGATCGCGTGGATGACCGGCGCCGCGACGCTCGGAGCGAGAAACTGGCTGACGACGGCGTGGATCTGGGCGGCGCTCGCGGTCTGGTCGTCCTGGCCGTCGACATCGAGCGGCACGTCGGGGAACTGCACCTGGCGGACGGGCCCGTTGACCGAGTCGACGACCGTCTCGAGTAGACCAGCCACCGTGCTCGAGCCGCGGATGTTGGAGCTGACGGACTTCGAGAGCGCGTTGATGATCGCCCCGGCGTGGTTGAGCAGGCCGCTGAGCCCCAGCTGTTCCTTGGCATCGCGCAGGAACGCCTGCTGGCGCGCGTCGCGCGCGAAGGTGCTGTCGTCGTGGCGGTAGCGGACGTAGTCGAGCGCGTGCTCGCCGCACAGCGCCTGGTACCCGGGCCGCACATGAATCGAGTCGTAACCGTCATACGCCGACTCGGCAGGGGTGTTCAGGTACAGATGGTCGACGTCCACGTAGACGCAGCCGAGCTGGTCGACGACCGCGTCGAAGGTCTCGAAGTTGAGGTCGACGACGTAGTTGATCGGTATCCCCAGCAGGCTCTTGACGACGCGGAGTGACAGCGCCGGCCCGCCGAGCGTGTAGGCGTAGTTGATCTTGCTCGCGTAGTCGCTCCCGTCGTAGGAGAACTGCACGTAGAAATCCCGCGGCACCGAGAGTTCCGACCACAGCCCGGTCCGCGGGTTGAGGTGCACGAGCAGGATCGTGTCGCTGTGCGGCGGGTTGGAGGCGTCCACCGCTCCCTTCGGGCGGCCGTCGGATCCCAGAATCAGGAACGTCGTTGGTGAGTCCCCGCCCGCCGGCGTGAGGTCGGGCGAGCGGATCAGCGGGCCCTTTGCGAGCGCGTCGGCGATCGAGCTGACGCCCTCGAAGGCCGCGGTCGAGATGACGGCGGCGGTCAGCAGGGCGATCAGCAACCCGCCGCCGAAAAACCGACGCAGCGAATGCCCCTTGGGGCGAGTCGGCGCCTCGCTCGGCGGGAACATCCTCGTTATTTCACCACGTCGCGAGGCGGTCCTCCCACGCTCGCCCGCCGCAGCGGGCGTGCGAGCACGGCCGGCCCGGTTGCGTTAGGTTGCTGCCGGGTTCGAGCGGCTCGGCGCCGTCGGGCGCTCATCCACCAAAGGGAGGCGCCATGACGGGGCAACGCAGTGGCACGATCCAGCTTTCGCACCGGGCGTTCGCCGCCGCTCTGCTCGCGGCCGGGATCGTCGGTGTAGGTATCGGCGAGGTGGCCACACCGCTCGCCTCATCGCAGGCGCAGAGCGTTGCGAGGGCGGCGGCAGCGCCCGCGGCCTGCGACTCCTTCGCCACGAACGTCGGCCACGCTTTCACGATCCTTGGCGGAATCCTCGAGGATGCCTCGAAGTACCCGCCGCTGATCACCCAGGCCGAGCAGGCCAGGACCTCCGCGGCGGTCGCAGCGATCACGGCCAAGGAGCGCTCGATCAACAACACGATCCAGGCCGGGGGCTCGAGCTTCGCCGCGCTCAAGACGCCGATCCTCAACGAGGAGACGAAGTGCCTGCAGTGAGCCGCGCGCTCAGGCGGCGCCGACGGGCTGCACGGGCGCGGCCGGGATCGCTCGCGCCGGTGCCGGGTCGCGCTTGAGATAGAGCTCGAGCGCAACCGGCGTCAGCGGACGGGCGAAGAGGTAGCCCTGGGCGAGGTCACAACCCTCGAGTTGCAGCTGGCACAGCTGGGTATAGGCCTCGACACCCTCGGCGACGGTCCGCAGCCCGAGTGTCTTGCCGAGCTGAATGAGCGTGTGGGCGAGCGCGTTGGCCTCGCCCGAGCGGGCCAGCCCGGTGATGAAGCTGCGGTCGAGCTTGAGCGAGTCGATCGGGAACTGGCGCAGGTAGCCGAGCGAGCTGTAGCCCGTGCCGAAGTCGTCGACCGCGATGTGCACGCCGAGCGTCTTGAGCTGAACGAGCAGCTGCTCGGTGACCGCCGGACGGTTCATCAGCGCCGTCTCGGTTATCTCGACCGTCAGCCACATCGCGTCGAGGTCGCTGGCGGCCAGGGCGCTGCGCACCTCGTCGATGAACTCGGGGCGCTCGAACTGGCGGGCGGAGACGTTGACCGAGACGCCGATCGAGTGGCCGTTGCGATGCCAGGCCGCGCACTGCGCGCAGGCCTGCGCCAGCACCCATCGGCCAATCGGGATGATCAGCCCGCTGGTCTCCGCGATCGGGATGAAGACATCGGGCGAGGTCTCTCCGCGCGTCGGATGCTTCCAGCGAAGCAGCGCCTCGGCTGCCGTGACGCGCTGGCTGTCGAGCTCGACGATCGGTTGATAGAGCAGTGAGAACTGGCCTGCGTCGAGCGCCTCGGCAAGTCCCATCTCGAGTTCGGTGCGGTCCTGCGCGGCGACCTGCATCGACGACTCGAAGACGACGTAGCCGCCCTTCCCCATCGTCTTGGCCTGGTACATCGCCAGGTCCGCGTCGCGAATCAGATCCTCCGCGGCGTTCGGCAATCCGGTGGCGATGCCGATGCTCACCGTGACCGAGACCGACGAGCGCGCCGGCTCCGGCAACTCGATCGGACGCGAGAGCACGCTCAGGATGCGGGTTGCGATGGTCTCCGCGCCGACGCGGTCGAGCGGGTCCACGAGCATCACGAACTCGTCGCCACCGAGGCGTCCGACCGTGTCGCTGCCGCGCAGCACGCTGCGCAGTCGCGCCGCGATCTCCCGCAGCGCCTCGTCGCCCAGTTGGTGTCCGAACAGGTCGTTGATCTGCTTGAAGCCGTCGATGTCCATGAACAGCGCCGTGACGGGGCTGTCGAAGCGTCGCCCGCGGGCGAGCAGCTGTGCCGCCCGATCGAGGACCAGGCTCCTGTTCGGCAGGCCGGTCAGCGAGTCGTGCATCGCGAGATAGGCCAGCTCGTCGGTCTTCTGCGCGACGAGCACCCAGGCCCGCTGGCGTGAACGCACAAGCACCACGTAGAGCAGAAAGATCAGCAGCGTGACGAGCGCTCCCGAGCCGAGCACGACGATCCCCTGAGCGCCTGCGGCCGTGCCGCTGACTGTCCCCCGGGTCACCGCCAGCCAACCGTTGCCGAGCGCCGTCCGCACGACGTAGCCGGCGCTGTCCCTCTTCGCCCTTGTCCCAACCGCTGCGATCAGTTGCTCCCTGCCGCCGCTGTTGACGTGGTAGAGCGACATCGAAAGCAGCCGCTGATCGGCCAGCAGGGAGCTGAGCATCGAGCCGGCGTCGAAGGTCGCGGCGACGTAGCCGGTCACCGCGGCCTGGCGTTCCGCCACGGTCGCGAGCGGCGCTCCGCGCCGGTAGACGGCCATGGCGATTCCGGCGAGCGAGACCTTGCCGACACCGCCAACCGAGACGACGACGGCGGAGTCGGTGTCCGCTGCCGAGCGCATCAGCCCGGTGAACGGCGATTTGCCGAGGACCGGAAGGACGGGTGCGCAGTAGTCCAGCAGCACCGGGTACACGTGGGGCGCGAAGTCGCCACCGACCGCCGCCCGCGCCAGGCAGTACACAGCGCGATGGCCCGGCGGCACGATCTGGAACCTGCCGCCGATCAGCGCGCGAAACGCCGGGTCGGCTTCGACCGCGCGGCGGTAGGCGCCCAGCGCCGACGCCGGGATCGGCTGGATCAGAGTTGCCGCGACATCACGCGTCAGCGGCGCACTGCCCTGCTCGAGCTGGGTGTACCACTGCTGGTAGCGCGTTTCTCCGGCACCCGGCTCCAACGTGGCGATCGCGCGCATCGTGCGCGCCAGCTCGAGATTGGCCTGGAGCTTGGCGGCGAGCGCGTTGTTGAGGTCGGCGGTCGTCGAGGCGAAGGACCTGCGGTTGGCCCGCTGGAGGCTCGCGTGCCACTCAGCGGCCACGAAGGCCGACGCGCCGAGCCCCAGAAGGAGTATCAGCGCCCCGATCATGGCCGCGTGAGTACGACCCAGCCGGCGCCGTGACTCCCCGGCGCGAGGTTCTGGAGGGCCGTGCGCCGGATCTCGCGGCGCGTCCACTGCTAGCCGACACCCATGACAAGACGAATATCGCCCGTATCAGCGCCCAACTTGAGCACGTTTGCCCGCCGAGCCGGGCGCCTGCGGGAGGCCTGCTCCGGCGCTCGGCGTCCGAGCGGCGGCTAGGTCGTCGGCCGCTTGAAGATCTGCGTCGTGGCGATCGGGACGCCGGCGGTCTGGTACCCCTGCGCGGGCGCCACCGCGGTGCGTTCCACGACGGTGCTGACGAGTTCCCAGCCCTCGCTGCCGAGTTCGTTCAGCAGCTCAAAGCCGAGCAGCGACGCCTGCGTGCCGTCGTATGAACGCGTCTCGGCCGCAACTGCGCCGGGGCGAAAGATGTGGAAGGACGCCTCAAGGCGCCAGGCGTCTGAGACCTCGTCCGGCGGCGTGGCCGTCATCGCCCATGACAGGACCAGGTATTCCCACGGCGTGCTCAACGCAGCAACAGGAGCAGGTGGTGGTGTGTCGGGTCCTCGTGGGCCTGCGCGAGCGGCTCGGACACGATGACCGCCGCCGGCTGGGGCAGCGCGGCGCCTGCAGGCGCGGAGGCGACGCTCGCGGCGGACAGTTGCGCGGCGGCAGCCGGCGACTCATCGGGCGCCAGCTGCGCCTTGAGCAGCCCCGCGGGATCCCGGCGTCCCCGCCACGCCGCGCGTGCGATCTTGATCGTCGGTACCCACGACACGCGACGCAGCCTACTGCACGCGCCCGGGCGTCCGCCGCGGCGGATCCGGTCTGAGCTTCAAGAACCGCGACGGGAAGCCCGCGAGGGGCGCCGTGGCACGCCCCCACGGTCCCCGATCAGATGTAGTACATGACGCCGCCCTCGCGGGCTTCCCGCTCGATCACCTCGGCGATCGTCGTCGCGGCGAGCACCGCACGGGCGGCCTGCGCCGCCTGCGCGAAGACGCCGCTGGCACCGGCTCCGAGTGGCCCGTCGAGCAGTTCCACGACGTCAAGCACCGAGATCGCCTCCGGAGGGCGAGCGAAGCTGTAGCCGCCCTTGACTCCGCGGTAGGAGCGCAGCAGGCCGGCTCGGCGGAGCGTCGCGAACAGCTGCTCGAGGAACTGAACGGGGATCTCGCGGCGACGGGCGAGCTCCCCGATCGGAATCGGCCCGTGTTCGCCGGCGCGGCCGAGTTCGGCGAGCGCCGCGATGGCGTAGGGCGATTTCGTCGTGATCGAGAGCACGCGCTGTCGATCCTAACGTCGCAAGCGCAGCGGGCGCGGGTCCGACGGGCGCGGCGCGCCGGAGCGCGACGGGCGAGGCCTACAGCCAGCCGCGCTCGGTGGCGATCAGCACGGCCTGCGCGCGATCGACGGCGCCAAGCTTGCCGTAGACGTTGTGAAGGTGGGTGCGAACGGTGCTGGTCGAGAGCGTGAGATCCGCGGCGATCTGCTTGTAGACCTTGCCTTCAGCGAGCAGGCGCAGCACGTCGCGCTCGCGAGTCGACAGCGGGCAAGCCTCCACGACGCGGCGCTTGCCGACACCCGAGGCCTGCGGCAGGGCGTAGAGCACGGCACGCAGCTCGCCCGAGCCGACGCCGGCGGTACGCGCGACGCGCAGCATGTCAGCCGGCGAGACAGCCGCGCCGTGCGCGTAGTGCGCGAGGATGTCCGCAAGGCGGACCAGCGCGGCGTCGCCGTCGATATCGTCGGAATGGTGGCGCTCGATCGAGTTCGCGATCGACTTCGGCAATCCCCAGCGGCGAGCCAGCACGCCGCCCACGACGGCATGGTCGACGCCGAGCTCTCGCCGCTCGCGCGTGACGCGCTCCTCCGGGGTGCGTGCGTCGCGGTGGACCGAATCGGGGTAGCCGGGATACGCGTGCATCAGGACCAGCTTGCCGACATCATGCAGCAGTGCTGCCACGATCAACCGGTCGCGGTCCGGATAGCCGATCTCGCTGGCCAGCAGGTCGGCCGCCGCGCGGGTGGCAAGGGCGTGCAGGCGAAAGCGGTCGGGCATCGAGTCCCACACCGCGCTGCGTTCGAAGAAGTCAAAGGTTCGCACCCGCTCGGCAAGCTGCTGGACGGCCTCCGGGCTCAGGATCCGCACGGCGTCGACGATGTTCTCGACCTTCCCGCCGCCACGGGTTGGCAGGTCGTTGGCGACGCGCATCACCGCAACCACCAGCGCGATATCTGACTCGACCGCCTCGACGACCTCGGCGATCGGCACCCGGTGACCGCCGACGAGCGCGAGCAACCGGTTGCGCGATTCAGCGAGCGCCGGGAAGCCCTCGAGCGCTTCGAACGCTGCGGTCAGCCTGCGGCCGTGACCCTCGCCGGGGCGGAGCTGCTCGAGCCCGGGGACACCACCGGTCACCGGAATTGCAGCAGGCACGGCTTGATTTGCTGGCATGCGAGGTTCCGTATTCGTCCGTGTGGATAGCTGCGGCGTTCCGTGCCGCATCTCGACCCCGCGCAGCGCGCGGGTGTTCGTCGTGCCTCCTATCGGCAGAAGGCGCTCAGAGATTGAGCGCGGAGTCAATGCGCGCGAGCGTCTCCTCACGCCCGAGCACAGCCACCGTCTCGAATATCCCCGGCGAGATCGGTCGCCCCGCGAGCGCCACTCGCAGCGGTTGATAAACGTCTCGTGGTTTGCCGCCGCGACGCGCGACGAGCGCGCCGAGCGCCGCCTCGATGCCGTCCACGTCGAACACCTCGACGGCGGCGAGTGCGGCTCGCGCCTGCGCGAGCACAGCAATACCTTCCTCATCGAGCCATCGCTCGCGCGCCTGCGGGTCCTCGACCGGGCCATCGTAGATGAAGCCGCAGAGCGGCCAGAAATCCGCCAGCGTCTGGAGCTTCTCGGAGCTGATCGCGACGGCGGGCCCGAGGCCCGTGCGGCCGCAGAAGGCTTCGAGCGCGGCCGTCAGATCTTCGAGGCTCAGCTCACGCATGTAGCGGCCGTTCAGCCAGCGCAGCTTGGTCTCGTCGAACTGCGCAGGGTTGCGCTGGACGCGCGCGATGTCGAAGCGGCGGACCAGCTCGGCCGTCGAGAGGATCGTCTCGTCGTCGCCCGCACCCCAGCCGAGCAGCGCGAGATAGTTTCGGACCGCCGCCGGCAGATACCCGGCGGAGCGCAGCTCCTGCACCGATGCTGCGCCGTGGCGCTTTGAGAGCTTCTTCCCGTCTGGACCGTGGAGCAGCGGAAGGTGACCGTAGCGTGGCGGCGTCGCGCCGAGGGCGTCGATGATCAGCAGTTGCTTGGCGGTGTTGGTCAGATGGTCGTTGCCACGGATCACCTCCGTGATCTCGAGGTCCAGGTCATCCACCGCCACGGCCAGGTTGTAGAGCGGCGTGCCGTCCGCGCGGGCGATCACGAGGTCATCCATCGAGCGATTGGGCGAGCGGACCTCGCCGAGCACGAGATCCTCGAACACCGTGTCGCCGTCGTCGGGCACGCGCAGGCGAATCGCGCCGCCTTCGTGCGCCTCGCCGCGGAAGCCGCAATCGTCGCCGTGAACGCGCTTCCAGTCCTTTACATCCTCCGCGGTGGCCTGCGAGCGATAGGCGCGGCCGCTCGCGAGCAACGACTGGACCGCGTCCCGGTGGCGCGGTTCGCGCTCGCTCTGCAGGATCGGGCCCTCGTCCCAGTCGAGCTCGAGCCAGCGCAGCGCATCGAGGATCTGCTCGACGTTCTCCGCCGTCGAGCGCTCCTGGTCGGTATCTTCGATCCGCAGCACGAAACGCCCCGAGGCGTGGCGAGCCATCAACCAGTTGAACAACGCCGTGCGGGCGCCGCCGATGTGCAGGGCGCCGGTCGGGGAAGGAGCGAAGCGAACTCTCATGGGCGGTGCCGCATGCTAGTGGGCGCCCACGTCTCACCCGCCGGCGGCCTGTACCGCGCGGTGGACCGCGGGACGGAACTCGGTGCGCGGGCGATCCAAATCTTCAACCAGTCGCCACGTGCCTGGCGCCCCACCGACTACGGCGAGGACGACTTTGCGCGCTTTCGCGAGACCCGGGCCGCCAGCGCAATCGGCGCGGTCCTGATCCACGCCGTCTACCTCGTCAACTGCGCCTCCGATGACCCCGAGATCCGCGCCAAGTCGCTCGCATCGCTCACGCACTCACTGCGCGTCGGCGACGCGATCGGCGCGACCGCGGTGGTGGTCCACCCCGGTTCCGCCAAGGCCGGTCCGGTCGGTCCGGCGATCACGCGGGCCGGCGCGCTGTTGCGTGCAGCGCTCGCCGACTCCGAACGCTGCCCGCTGCACCTCGAGAACACCGCCGGCGCCGGGGGCACGCTCGGGCGCTCCTTCGACGAGCTGGCCGCGCTGCTGGAAGCCGGCGGCGGCGACCCGCGCCTCGGGCTCTGTCTGGACTCCTGTCACCTGCTCGCCTCCGGCTATGAGATCCGCACGCCGGCTGCGCTCGCGAGCGTGCTTGACGAGTGCGAACGAGCAGTCGGACGCGAGCAGGTCGGCTCGCTGCACCTCAACGACTCGCAGCTGCCGCTCGGCTCGAATCGAGACCGCCACGCCAACATCGGCGAGGGCGAACTCGGCCTGGAAGGAGCGCGGACATTCGTCAACGAGCCACGTTTCGCCCCCCTCGCGTGCGTGCTCGAGACGCCCGGCCCCGACCGCAGCGGCCCGACCGCCGAGGAGGTCGCGCTCGTCGCCGGGCTGCTGGCGCGCTGAGGGGCGCGTCGCATCTGGAGCGTGTGATGGCCGGTACGTGTCGCGCCGGGGCCTCGCGCGACGGTACGCGCGCCCGAAGCCCGAACGCCGACGCCGTGAAGTGGCGTCTCAGGCCACGAGTCGCGCCGGGCCCCCGAGCAGATGTTCGAGTTCGGCGCGCAGACCCGGGCTGGGCTCGACGCGGAACTCGCTGCCCAGACGCACTCGGCGCTCGTCGGAGAGCTCGATCACGACCTCCGAGCGCCCGGGAAAGGTGACCAGCACGCTCTTGAGGTCCTCGAGCACCGCCGCAAAGCGGCAACCGTCGCCGAGGCGGACGTGCAGCGGCTTCGCGTGCGCGGCTTCTAGCGTTGTGGCGTGTGCGCGGGCGAGCTCCTCGGCGTCCGGACGGAACTCCTCAACCGACTGCGCCACGACCGACGTCCGTCCTTCCTCCTTCTGGTCGACGCGTCCGCGCACGATCACGATCGAGTCGACCGCGAGTGAGCCCTCGAACTTCTCGAGCGCCGATCCGAACACGATCACCTCGACCTGTCCCTCGAGATCGTCGAGCGTCACGAACATCATGTCGGCGCCCGCCCGCGTGCGTATCTTGCGCGCCTGGGTGACGATGCCGCCGATCGACACCTGGTCGCGGTCGGGTCGTTCGATCGCCGCGGAGATCGGGCAGTCGACGGCGAGCGAGAGCGCTTCGCGCACCGCCTTGAGCGGGTGCGCTGAGATGAACAGGCCGATCGCCTCCTTCTCGACCGCGAGCAGCTCGCGCTGGTCGAATTCGACGGTGGGGATCGGCGGGCGCACGCCTGCGTGCCCGCCCCGCGCTGCACCGACCTCGCCGACGTCGCCGAGGTCGAAGATCGAGCCCTGCCCGATCGCCGCGTCCAGCTGCGCCTTCTGGCCCGCTCCCTGCGCCTGCTCGAGGACCTCGAGCATCCCCCTGCGGGTCGCGCCCGTGGAGCCGAGCGCGCCACACTTGATCAGCGCTTCGATCGCCTTCTTGTTGACCGCGCGACCGTCGACACGCTCGCAGAAGTCCCACAGCGACGTGAACGCTCCACCCTCCTCGCGGGCCCGCTTGATCGCCTCGACCGCCTGGTAGCCGACGCCCTTGACGGCGTCGAGGCCGAAGCGGATCCGCCGGTCGACGACGATGAACTCGTGGTCGGAGAGGTTCACGTCGGGCGGCAGGATCTCGATTCCCATCTCCTCGCAGCGGGCGACGAAGAAGGGCACGCGATCCTTGGTCGACATCACCGACGAGATCAGCGCCGCCATGTACTCGGCCGGGTAGTTCGCCTTCAGCCAGGCGGTGCGGTAGGCGATCAGGCCGTAACAGGCGGCGTGGCTGCGGTTGAAGGAGTAGTCCGCCGACTTCTCGTTGGTCGACCAGATGAAGTCGATCACGGCGTCCGAGGTGCCGGTTGCGCGCGCGCCGGCGACGAATTCCGGCTTCAGCTTGGCCATCGCCGCTCGGTTCTTCTTGCCGATCGCCTTGCGCAGATCGTCGGCCTTGGCGCCCGAGAAGCCGGCCAGCTCCTTGGCGATCTGCATCGCCTGCTCCTGGTAGAGGATGACCCCCATCGTGGCGGCGAGGATCGGGCGCAGGCGCTCGTCGGGATAGCTGATCAGCTCCGGGTGGTGCTTGCCCCGCGCGTATGTCGGAATCTGGTCCAGCGCCCCGGGCCGGTAGAGCGCGTTGAGCGCGACGAGGTCGTCGAAGCGGTCCGGGCGGACCTTCTTCAGCGCTTCGCGCATTCCCTCGGACTCGAACTGGAAGACCCCAACGCTGTCGCCGGAGGCGAGCATCGCGTAGGTCGCCGGGTCGTCGAGTGGCAGCGTTGCCATGTCGGGACGGCTGCCGGCGGAGCGCTCGATGATGTCGAGCGCGTCCTCGATCACGTCGAGGTTGCGCAGCCCGAGGAAATCCATTTTCAGCAGGCCGATCTCCTCGATCGGCTTCATCGAGAACTGCGTCACGGTGCGGAACTGGCGCTCGCCGTTCTCGTCGAGCCCGGCATCGGCGAGCTGGAGCGGAACGATGTCGGTCAGTGGCCGATCCGCGATCACCACCGCGGCGGCGTGAATCGAGGAGTTGCGCACGACGCCCTCGAGGCCGCGAGCGGTGTCGATGATCGCACGCGCCGTCGGGTCCTCGTCGTAGGCCGCGCGCAGCAGTTCGCCCTCGGCCAGACACTCCTCGAAGGACGGCGCGCGGCCCTGCTGCGGATCGGGGATCAGCTTCGCGAGTCGGTCGCCGACGCCGTAGTCGTGCCCGAGCACGCGCGCCGCGTCGCGCGTCGCCTGGCGCGGCGCCATCTTGCCGAAGGTGACGATCTGCGCAACCGACTCGCGGCCGTACTTCTCGACGACATAGCGCAGCACGCGCTCGCGGCCGCGGACCGAGAAGTCAATGTCGATGTCCGGCATCGACACGCGCTCGGGGTTCAGGAAGCGCTCGAACAGGAGGTCGTAGGCCAGCGGGTCGACGTCCGTGATCCGCAGGCTGTAGGCGACGATCGAGCCGGCTGCCGAACCGCGTCCCGGGCCCACGGCGATCCCGCTGCGCTTGGCAAAGTCGACGAAGTCCCACACGATCAGGAAGTAGGCGTTGAAGCCCATCCGGTCGATGACCTCGAGCTCGGTCTCCATACGGGCCAGCGTCGCTGCGGGCGGCGGGTCGCCGTAGCGCTCGCGCAGGCCCTTCTCGACGAGCGCGCGCAGGTAGCTGCCCGGCGTCTCGCCGTCGGGTACCGGATAGGCCGGAATCAGCTGACGGTCGAGTTCGAGCTCCACGTTGCAGCGCTCGGCGATCTCGAGCGTGGAGGCGAGCGCCTCCGGCCACTGCGCGAAGGCCTGCGCCATCTCGGCGCAGTCGCGTAGATAGAACTCGTTGGTCTCGAAGCGGATCTTCGGCTCGGCCAGTGTGCTCTTGGTCTGCACGCAGAGCAGCGCCGAGTGGTGCTGGTAGTCCTCGCGGCGCAGGTAATGCACATCGCCGGTCCCGACCAGCGAACCGCCCATCTCGCGCGCGAGTGCAACGATCTCCTCGTTGCAGCGCTCCTGCAGCGCCAGCCCGTTCTTTTGGATCTCGAAATACACGTTCTCGCGCCCGAGCGCCCCGATCAGCGCGTCGACGTGCTCGCGGCCCTGATCGATGCGCCCATCGGCGATCCGCGTACATAGGCGCGAGGCCAGGCAACCCGTCAACGCGATCACGCCCTCGCCGTAGCGAGCGATCTGCTCCATGTCGACCGTCGGCTTGCCGCGTTGCAGTCCCTCGAGGAAGCCCGCCGAGGAGAGCTGAACCAGGTTGCGGTAGCCCGCGTCGCTGCTGGCGAGCAGCGTCAGGTGGTTGTGCTCGATTCGATGGCCCGGGGTCGCCACGGCCTTGTGGTCGTCGACGAAATAAACCTCGCAGCCGACGATCGGCTTGACCCCGGCCTTGCGCGCAGCCTGGTACAGCTCGACCGCGCCGTTCATCACGCCGTGGTCGGTCAGCGCGAGGGCCGGCTGGCCGAAAGCGGCCGCACGCTCGACGAGGCCTGCGATCTTCGACGCACCGTCGAGCAGCGAGTACTCGGAGTGAACGTGAAGATGTGCGCAGGCTGGCTCGGGCATCCGGTTGGTTGATCCTAGTGGGGCGGCCCGACGCCTTCGGCGTCCGCCGCCGTCGTTTAGAACCGTCGCGCAGCGCCGGCGCGCGTGTCTTTGCGCACGTTGCGGGAAGCGCCGCTCAGCGGTTGCGCAGGCGCCACGCCATGCGCGACTGCAGCGTCCAGAGCTCGATGAACCCGGGCGAGGCGGTCTGCGAGAACAGGCCCCCGGACTGCGCGAAGGACGCGAGCGACTGGTCGTAGACGGCGTTGGGCGACGAGCGTGTGACGACGCGCGCCGTGCCCTTGTAGAGCTCGAGGCCGATCGTTCCGCTCACCTGCGCGTTGACCGACTCCATGTAGGCGTCGAGGTCGCCGCGCAGCGGCTCCCACCACAGCCCGGCGTAGACGAGGTAGGCCCACTGGCGGTCGAGCCCGGCCTTGAACTGGTTCTGGTGGATCGTGCAGACGAGCCTCTCGAGGTCGGCGTGCGCGGGCAGGATGATCGCCGCCGCGGGCGCCTCATAGATGTCGCGCACCTTCAGGCCGACGATGCGGTCCTCGATGTGGTCGATGATGCCGACGCCGTGGCGGGCGCCGAGCTCGCCCACCCGCTCGATCAGCGCCGCCAGCTCCAGGCGCTCGCCGTCCAGCGCGACCGGAAGGCCGCGCTCGAACTCCAGGGTGATTCGCGCCGGCTCGTCGGGTGCCAGGCGCGGCGGCGTGACCAGCTGAAAGACGTCCTCCTCGGGCGCGTGGCCCAGGTCCTCGATCCAGCGGCCCTCCGACGAGCGCCCCCACAGGTTGTCGTCGATCGAGTAGGGCACGACCTCCACACCGCCCTTGACCGCGATCCCGTGCTCGCGCGCGTAGGCGATCTCCTCCTCCCTGCCCATCGCCCACTCGCGCACCGGCGCGATCACCTTCAGCTCGGGCGCGAGCGTCGCGATCGTGCCGTCGATGCGAACCTGGTCGTTGCCCTTGCCGGTGCAGCCGTGCGCGATCGTGTCGCAGCCGCTGCGCCGCGCGTACTCGACGGCGAGCTTGGCGATCAGCGGGCGCCCGAGCGCCGTGAACAGCGGGTAGCCGCCGCCGTACAGCGCGTTGGCCCTGATCGCCGGAGCCAGATACTCCTTCGCGAACACCTCGCGCGCGTCCACGATGTGGCATTCGACCGCGCCGATCGCGCGAGCCTTGCCCTCGATCACGGCGTAGTCCTCGCCAGGCTGCCCGAGGTTGACGGTCAGCGTCACGACCTCCGCGTCGTAGCGCTCCTGGATCCAGCGCAGCATCACGCTCGTGTCAAGACCGCCGCTGTAGAGCAGCAGCACGCGGTGGACCTCGGCGGGATCGGCCTGGTAACCGGCGGTGCGCGGTGCGAATTCGGGGTGCTCCACGGGTGCGCAAGCCTACCGGCCGCCGCCGCTGGCGCGGCGGGTGTCACACCGCCGGCCAGCCGGCGCCCACCAGGCCGTTCGCTCTACGCTGCGCCCGGTGTCCGAGATCGCCGTCCGCCGGGCCGTCGTCGCCGACGCCGCCGCGATCGCCGGCGTGCACGTTCGCTCCTGGCAGGTCGGCTACCGCGGCATCGTGCCGGACGCGGTGCTCGAAGCGCAGTCGCTCAGCCAGCGGACGGGCCAGTGGTCGAACTGGCTGCGCCCGGGAGGGTTCACGACGCTGGTGGCGCAGGCCGGTGCGACGATCGTCGGCTTCGCCGCGGTGCACGTGCCCAGCCCGGACACCGATCTGGGCCCGCAGACGTGTGAGCTGGCGGCGCTCTACGTGGACCCCGACTGCTGGCGCCGTCGGGTCGGACGGACGCTGATGGACGCGGCCATGGAGCTCGGCCGGGCGGAGGGGTCGGAGGAGATGTCGCTCTGGGTGCTGGTCGAGAACTCCGCGGCGCGGGCGTTCTACGAGACCGTCGGCTTCGCGGCCGACGGCGCAGCAAATACGCACGAGCGCAGCGGCGAGCCCACGCTGCGGATGCGTGCGCGGCTCGGCGTGTGAGCACCCGCGTCAGCCGCGCCGGCGCGCCCGTTCAGGCCCGGCGCCGCGCTGCGCGCCCCATGTGCACCGGCGGCGCGACGCGCTCGCTGAAGCCGAACTTCGCGTACAGCTCCGTCGCATCGCTGGTGTCCAAGCGCCAGCTCAGGTCGCGCTGGGGTCCGCCGTCAACGGCCTCGCGCACCAGTTCGACGCCGAGACCGCGGCCGCGGTGGCCCGGGTCGACGAAGACGTCGGCGAGATAGGCGAGGACGGCGCCGTCGGAGATGACGCGGGCGAAGCCGACCTGCGCGCCGTCGTGGTAGAGCCCGATCAGGCGTGCGGAGCCGGCCAACGAGCCAGCCACGACCTCGCGCGGGCGGCCCTTCGCCCAGTAGGACTCAAACGTCAGGTAGGCGAACACGTAGTCGACGTCGATCCGCTCTCGGTCGTCGTCGAGCTCATAGCCGTGCTCGAGCGCGCGGCGCATCTCAGGCGAGCAGCGCGCGCAGCCGCGCGACGCAATCCTCAACCTCGGCCTCGCCGATCACCAGCGGGGGCAGCAGCCGCAGGGTTGCCGGGCCGGTCGCGTTGACGACCAGGTGCTGCTCGAGCAGCGCGCGGCGCGCGACCGTGGGCGCGTCGATGTCCAGGTCAAAGCCGACCATCAGGCCACACCCGCGGATCTCCACGACGTGTGGCAGCGTGGCGATCCGCTCGCACAGCAGTTCGCCCAGCTCGCGTACCCGGGCGAGCAGCGCTTCGTCGAGCAGCACCTCGAGTGCGGCGAGTGCGGCGGCGCAGACGACGGGACCGCCGGCGAAGGTCGAGCCGTGGTCGCCGGGCGCGAAGGTGTCGGCGTGGCGCTCCCCGGTGATCATCGCGCCGATCGGCAGGCCGCCGCCGAGCGCCTTGGCGCTGACCAGCAGGTCGGGGACGACGCCGCTGCGCTCGTAGGCCCACGCCGTCCCCGTGCGGCCCAGGCCGGTCTGGATCTCGTCGAAGATCAGCGTCGCGCCGACCTCGTCGCAGCGCTCGCGCGTGAAACGCAGCAGCTCGTCCGTGAGCACGTGCACCCCCGTCTCGCCCTGGATCGGCTCGAGGATCAGCGCCGCGGTTCGCTCGTCGAGCGCGCCGGCGATCGCCTCGGCGGTGGCGTCGACGCTGACGAAGCCCCCGACCAGCGGCGCGAACGGCGCCTGCTTGGACTCCTGCGGCGTCGCCGACAGCGCGCCGTAGGTGCGGCCGTGAAAGGCGCCGTGGAGCGAGACGATCGTGCCTCCCTGGCGCGCCTTGCGCGCGCATTTCAGCGCCGCCTCGACGGCCTCGGCGCCGGAGTTGGTGAAGAACACCTTGCCGCCGAGCGAGCACTCGGCCAGGCGACTCGCGAGCACGGACATCGGCTCGGTGTAGTAGAGGTTGCCGACGTGCAGCAGGCGTCCGGCCTGCTCGCGGATCGCGGCGACGACGGCCGGATGGCAGTGGCCGACGCTCGAGACGGAGATGCCGGCGAGGAAGTCGAGGTACTCGACGCCCGCCGAGTCCCACAGTCGCGCACCCTCGCCGCGCGCGAACTCGACCGGGTAGCGGGCGTAGTTGGGCGTCAGGTGGGCGTCGGCGGACTGGAGCGCGCTCACGCGGTGACCTTCGTGCCGATGCCGGCGTCGGTGAACAGCTCGAGCAGCAGTGAGTGCGCGACGCGCCCATCGATGATCTGCGCCGCCCGCACGCCTCCGCGGACGGCGTCGACGCAGGCCTGAAGCTTCGGCCGCATGCCGCCCTCGACCTGCTCGAGAGCCTCGCTCACCTCGGCGACGGTGGCCTGGCCGATCAGGCTGTCGGGGTCGGCGCGGTCGCGCAACCAGCCGCGCACGTCGGTCAGGAAGATGGCGGTGCGCGCCCGCAGCGCGACGGCGATCGCGGCGGCCGCCTCGTCGGCGTTGACGTTGTAGGAGTTGCCCTCGGCGTCCGCGCCGACCGACGCGACGACGGGGATGTAATCGCGCGCGATGTGGTTGATGACGCCGGCGTCGACGTGGTCGATCTGGCCGACGAAGCCGATGTCCTCGCCGCCGGGAGCGGTGCGCCGCGAGCACCGCAGCAGGCCGCCGTCATCGCCGGAGAGGCCGACCGCGGGCTGGCCATGGCGGCCGATGCGCAGCACGATGTCGGTGTTCAGCTTGCCGACGAGCACCATCTTGGCGATCTCGACGGTCGCCTCGTCGGACACACGCAGGCCGCCCACGAACTCGACCGGCATGTCGAGCCGCTTCATGTACGCCGTGATGTCGGGTCCGCCGCCGTGCACGATGACGGGGCTCATCCCGACGTACTTGAGCAGCACGACGTCGCGCGCGAACTCCTCGCGCAGCAGCGGGTCGTCCATCGCCGCGCCGCCGTATTTGATCACCACGGTCGAGCCGTGGAAATCGCGGATGTAGGGCAGTGCCTCGAGCAGTGTTGCGACGTCGCGCATCAGCGGGGAACCGTTCGGTCGGGGGTCATCACGGTCAGGTCGTGTATTCGGCGTTGATCTTCACGTAGTCGTAGCTGAGATCGGAGAAGAACAGCTCGGCCTCCGCGCCGGCGCCCTCCAGGTCGATCTCGTAGAGCACCTCGTCGCGGTCGACCGCGGCTGCGAGCGCGGCGCCGTCATGCTCCGCCGCCGCGCCGTTGCGGGCGACCGCGATGCCCTCGATCGCGATGCCGAAGCGCAACGGTGCGCTGCCGGGCAGCGCGGCGCCGATCGCCTGCGCGATGCGCCCCCAGTTGGGGTCGCCGCCGAACAGCGCCGCCTTGACCAGCGGGGAATCGGCGACCGCCCGCGCGACCTGCTCGGCCGCCCCCGCCTGCCCGCCGCGCACATGCACGCGAGCGATCCGCCGCGCACCCTCGCCGTCGGCGACGATCCGCAGCGCAAGCTGGCGCAGCAGCGCGTCAAGCGCCTCGCCGAGGCTGCGCTCATCCTCGCTCTCGGGCTCGACCCTCACCCCGCTCGCACCGCTGCACATCAGGATCACGGTGTCGTTCGTCGATAGCTGGCCGTCGACGCTGATGCGGTCAAACGACCGCTTCACAGTGACCCCCAGCAGCAGCTCGGCGGTCTGCGCGTCAAGCGCCGCGTCGGTCTGGACGAAGCACAGCATCGTCGCGAAGCGGGGCGAGATCATTCCCGCGCCCTTGCAGTAGGCGCTCAGGCGCACCTCGCCCGATGGCAGCGTGACCGCCAGCGAGACATGCTTGTCCAGGACGTCGGTTGTCCTGATCGCCCGCGCGAAGCGCTCGCCGCCGGCTTCGCTGAGCGAGGCGACGAGCGCCGGCATCGCAGCGGCGATCCGCTCGCCGGGCAGCGGCACGCCGATCACGCC
Source organism: Solirubrobacteraceae bacterium (assembly GCA_049522915.1). Lineage (GTDB taxonomy): Bacteria > Actinomycetota > Thermoleophilia > Solirubrobacterales > Solirubrobacteraceae > Palsa-513. The sequence continues at coordinate 40,642 of JBEKNK010000015.1, forward strand.
GGTCGAGGCGACCGCCACCTCCCTCGGATGCAGGCGCAGCGCGGCGGCCGCCGCCTCCTGCACCCGCACGGCCTCCGCCATACCGGCCTCACCGGTCGCGGCGTTCGCGTTCCCGGAGTTCGCGACCACGGCACGGATTGCGTGCAGGTCGCAGCGCTCGCGCGTCACCACGACCGGCGCCGCCAGCACACCCGAGTCGCAGAAGCGAGCCGCGCTGACGACCGCCGGCTCATCGCAG